>NZ_QPGN01000018.1:0-57125 GCF_003335205.1 Brachybacterium sp. JB7
GGCAGCGGTGCCACCGGCCACTGCGCCGCCTGCTGCGGCGCCACCGGCCGCGGCCCGGCTGCCATCGGCGGGGGTATCGGGATCGAGCCGATCCGCCTCGGCGAGCTGGTCATCCACGGAGCCACGCTCCTGCTCGACCGACGCACGCTGCTGATCGGCCTCCTGGCGGCGACGCTCGGCGGCCACCTGTTCCTGCTCTGCCGCCTTGGCCTTCTTGTCCGCGTCCAGACGGGCACGGTCGGCTTCGAGCTCGGACTCCTTCGCCGTCAGATCGCGCTCCTGGACGGCTCTGTCCTTCTCCTGTGCTTCCTGCCGGAGCTCGGCGGCGCGCCGACGGTCTTCTTCCTGCTGCTGGGCCTTGCGGCGCTTCGAGGACTGCGCGCCCACCACGATCAGAATGACCAGGAGGACGAGCACTACCACGATGATTCCGATGAGGACGGGCAATGAGATGGGGAGGTCGTTCATCGTCGGCTCCTTGCTATCGGCTCCTCCGCTCGATCGAGCGGAGGGAATCCTGCTCTCGACACGATTGCACCAGATCTGCCGCCCGAACGCACGAAGTTCACCTCCATGGGTCTCGTTATGGCCCCGTTCACGTCCGTGATATCGCCGGCGCCGCGGGGTCGCCGGTAAGGTGAGTCCCTGTGACCAGCTCAGCGTTCCGCACCGCAGCCGACGACGCCCCGGACCCCGGCGAGGAGTCGCCGTCCCTGCCCGGCTCCGCGCTCGTGGACGAGTCCCGACGGGTGCTCGTGCACCTCATGCAGGGCCCGTTCCTCGACGGCCGGCGGGACCCCGCCCGCTACGCGCAGCTCCTGCGCGACCGGGCGGCGATCGAGACCCGGCTGGCCGATATCTTCCTCGAGCTGGTGGTGGACGACGACGCCCAGGTCGCCTTCGTGCGCCAGAGCGAGGCCGACGCCGACGCCCCGAAACTGCTGCGCCGCCTGACCGGTCTGAACCGTCTGGACTCGGTGCTCCTGCTGGTCCTGCGCCAAATGCTGCTCACCCAGTCCTCCCGCGGCCAGCGCACCGTGGTCTCCGAGGCGGAGGTCCAGCAGGCGCTGGCCGCCTACCGCCGCACCACCTCCACCGACGAGGCCGGTTTCGCCAAGGAGGTGCGTGCGTCGATCGCCAAGATCCAGCGTGCGGGCCTGCTGGACGAGCAGGGCGACGACTACGAGGTCTCCCCGGTGCTGCGGCTCATGATCGGCCCGGACACCGCCCGCGAGTTCATCGCGCTGTACCGGGAGGCCGGCGTGGGCGGGCTCGAGGATCCGGCCGACGAGACTCAGGACGACGACGAGTCGCCGACTCCCGCTGCGGGTTCCGACGACGTCTGAGCGCGGCATGCGGCGAGCGTGCCGACCGGATGGTCAGGGCATGCTGATGCCGAGCTCACGCTGCAGTTGAGTAAGCGGCGTCGGGAGGTTACCGTTCTGTGACCCGCCTGAGGCATGCCCGCGGGGCTCGCCATCGCGGTCGAGCACGCAGGGCCAGAGGAGAGCTACCCGTGAACCAGAACCAGAAGACTGCCGACAGTCCGCTCGTCTCGCTCGTGATCCCGGTCTACAACTCGATGCCGTATCTCATCGAGACCCTCGACGCGATCGAGCAGCAGGGCCTGGACGAGAACCAGCTCGAGGTCATCCTGGTCAACGACGGATCCACCGACGGTTCCGAGAAGGTGCTCGCCGACTACGCGGAGAAGCATCCCAACTACCGACTGCTCAACCAGCCGAACTCCGGCGGACCGGCTGACCCCTGCAACAAGGGCATCGCTGCGGTCACCGGCAAGTACTTCTTCGTGGTGGGTTCCGACGACGTGCTCACCGAGAACGCTCTCGGCGACCTCGCGGCCTACGCGGAAGAGCACGATTCGGACATCGTGCTGGCCAAGATGGCGGGCATCAACGGCCGCCACGCACCGGGATCCATGTTCAAGGCGACGAAGCCGGATGCGCATCTCGTCAAGGATCGGCTCTTCAACTCTCTGACGGCGATCAAGCTCTTCCGGACCGATCTCGTGACGAAGACCGGCGCACACAACCCGACTCATCTGCGGATCGGTTCTGATCAGCCATTCACCGCCGCGTGCTATCTGGTGGCCAAGAAGATCAGCGTACGAGCCGACCGCCCGTTCGTCATGATCCGCAAGCGCGACGATGGCAAGAACGTCACGTCTCGCCCTCGTACCGCCACGGAGTACTCAGATCTGCTCACGGCCCTGGTCGATGTGATCATCAAATGGTCCGAACCCGGTGAACTCCGTGACGGAGTGCTCCATCGACCGGTCCACGGCGCGATGCGCAAGACGCTCCTTCCTCGGTTCCTGGACGTCGACGAGCACGAGCAGGAGCGCATCGTCTGCGAGATGCAGAGGGTCGTCGGCCCGCACTTCAACGACGCCGTGGCCGCTCATCTCGGTTCCCTGGAGCGGGTGAAGGCACGACTTGCGCTGGCCGGCCGGATCGAAGAGCTTCGTGCGCTGATCCAGTGGGAGAAGGACGGCGGCAAGCCCCGCCTCGCCCACGATGACGGGGGTTTCCGGCTCGACCTGCCGCAGGAGCTGGCCCAGAACATCGGCATCGAGGTGCTCCGCGATGTCAAGGTAGTGGGAGTTGCAAGGCTCGAGGGCATCGCGACCGAGGGCAGGACGGTCAACCTCGACGCGAGTGCCTACGTCCGCGACGCGTCGGTGGCTCCTGACAGCGTCGTTCTGCGGGTGAGACTCCGGGACTCTGAGCAGTCCATTGACTATCCTGTGCACACAGTGCAACCAGCGACCGTTGATGGCGCGCCAGGCTTGCGATTCCATATCGACCTGGATACGAGCGAACTGATCGACGGGGTTTGGGACCTCTGCATCGTTCAGCGGTTCGGCAGTAATGAGCTGGAAAATCGACTCGGCAGGAATCGTTCCGAGGGCGTCACGGATGAGCGGAGGTCGCTTGTCAGCGCCGACGCTCGCACGGAGACGGGCGTCGCATACTTCACCAAGGGATACGGGAACGTCTCTCTTGACGTCGGGTACACCCTTCTCGCGCGTACGGGTCCGCACGCGGTCGTCGCCGGGGCACTGGATACCGGTTCCGGGAACCGGATGGCATTACTGCGAACCGGCGCCGCGAATTCGCTTCAGATCACGTTACAAAAGGAGCAATCTCCGAAGAGGCCCGGTGCGGACGCGGCTGTAGCCTTTCTGGAGGATGGCCTGGTCGCAGTCGACGTCCCCGCCGGTTTCAGAAGCATCAGGCTCGCTAGCCCCCAGGGCTCTGTCGTTCTCTCGGTCCCGGAGGCGACCCCATTCTCCGGTGAGGCCCCTCGGATATCCCAAGCGCAGATCAGCTCACGGCGCCTGGTCGATACCGGTGCGCACGCTGGTCGTGCGCTCGCACGCAGGCTCGGAATACGCCGTCCGAAATTCTTGCTGAGGCGCTGAGGGCGCTGAGGCGCTGAGCCGCCTAACGCAGCGAGCGCATCCGCGCCGCTAACAGGGGTCGCCGCATGGTGACACCGCAGAAGTTTCCCGCCGTCTCAAGCAGCAAGAGGTCTCGTACTGTGAAGGCGATCAGCATTGGTAGGGCGATGGACATGATGTCCCTCTGGCCTGCGTTAGTGAACACTCTTGCTGTTCTCGCGTCCGTGACGGTGGTGAGCACGGGAGCCGCTCGCTGGGCTCTGATGGCTCCTCTCGTTCCCCTCATGATCATCTTGTGGCGTCAGCGTCGCACTGTGTTGCAGGTGCCTAAAGGCGTAGGCGGCCTCAGCCGGTACCTCACGGCTCGCTTCATCCTGATCGCCGCAGCGGGAGCGCAGCTCGTCCTCACCGACGAGTTCGACGCCATCGAGAAGGTTGCCTGTGTGGTCACCGTCGTCGCTCTCGCTATCGAGCCCATTCTCCGGTCCGCCAACGGGGTTGCTGTCCCTTACGCCGCTAACTTTCCAGACCTCGCGGCCCGAAACAGAGCAGCCTTCCCTTATGGATGGATCTTTCCGCTCAATCTGCTGGCTCTCCTTACCCTGATCCTCAGCGGTCTAGCTGCAACCCCGCTGCTCGCTGCAGCCGTGGTGCTCTCGGTCATCTCGATCATGCTTGCTCTACTGGCTTTCCTGGATTCCGGGAAGCGGATTCAAGCGCGGCGCGGCTTCCAGTCCACACTGAGTGAGCGTCTCGCGGAGATGGGCCCGGTCTTCTACCTGTACTGGCACGCTCCGCCGCGTTCCGCATTCCAGGTCACGATGTGGCTACCGTACCTCGAGCGTCTCGGAGTGCCCTTCGTGCTCGTGGTGCGTACGGTGCCGAACTTCCGGCAGCTCGAGGCGGCCACAAAGCATCCCGTGCTACTGCGCCGCTCTCTAGCGGACCTCGACGCGTTGATCATCCCCTCCGCGCGGGGCGTGTTCTATGTGAACAACGCGATGCGCAACAACCACATGGTGCGGTACTCGCAACTGAAGCATATCCAGCTCCTGCACGGAGAGTCCGACAAGGCTTCCAGTGCTACCCCGATTATTCGTATATATGACAGGGACTTTGTGGCTGGACAGGCTGCTATCGACCGGTTCGAGAAGTTCGGCGTCTCGATGCATCCGGATATCTTCCGTATCGTGGGCCGTCCCCAGGTTGAGACGGTGGGCCCAGAGCGGGGACCAATCGCCGAGCTCGAGACTCCCGCCGTGTTATACGCCCCGACATGGCGGGGCTACCAGGCAGATTCGAACTATTCGTCATTGATGGCAGGCTCTGCGATTGTGAGGGGACTGCTAGATCGTCGCTGCCGTGTTGTATTCCGACCTCATCCGTACTGCTCCCGTGATCCCGAGTTGAGTGCAGCTTGCCGTGTCATTCGGCGGATACTTGAGGCTGATGCCATCGCCACAGGACGGGAACATCTCTATGGCGCCGTGGCGGAAGAGGAAATGAACGTGGTTGACTGCTTCAACGCCTCAGACGCGATGATCTCGGATGTGTCTGCGGTGGTCGGCGACTTTCTTCACTCAGGCAAACCGCTCGCTATGGTCTCGCCTCGTACCGCTGCTACCGAGTTCGTCGAAGAGTTCCCAATGGCGCGCGCAGCCTACGTGCTCGTCGCGGAGGGGGAAGAAGTGCTTAATCTTCACCCGGTCTTAGATGAGCTAATCGGTACGGACTCCCGCCGCGAGGAAAGACTACAGTGGGCGACTTACTATCTCGGCGATATACCTCGTGAGAATTACGCTGACCGGTTCGTGCACGTAGCTCGCGAAGAGCTGGAAATCAGCGAAATCTGATGCGCGAGGGTCCGTGGACAGTGACGGTAATGCCGTCGTCGCGAACCTTATGGCTATGCAAGACGTGGGGCCCATAGGTAGCGTCGCGCACGTCACGGCTGTCGATTAGTATGCGATAGCGGGGGCGTAGAGGGTGATCAGAGCCTTTTAAATCCAGCGTTGAGATAATCTTGGCGGCACGAGGCATGGGTTGATGGTCACGCTCCTGCCCGTTAGAGCTCGTTTTGGTCCGTGAGGCTGCAGCAGCGCTATTGGTCAGGTTGCTGCGGTCGTCGGCGCCTCCGTTCGTCCAATAACAGACGCAAGGGTTACGGGTCACTCTCGCGGGGTTCGAAGTCTGGAGGGGCGGCATCGCGGAACGAGGGTGCTACAGCCGTGGGGCAAGAGGCAGCTTCCCGTGGGCCATGAACCGACGGAGGGTCCGACCCCAGGTGTTCCAGGGAGAGAAACGTTACTGACTCGTGCCACGCAAGACCGCTGGCTTGGTGATGGGGAGCGACCTGCATCGCTACGATGGCAGGTCGGATGAGACCGCGCCCGTTCAAACTGCCACACGGGGTCGAGCGTGGATCACCGACTAGGCGCCGTACAGTGCCTCCGCCTCAGAAGCCGGCAATTCAGAGCGCGCGGAATGTGAGAGACCGGATCAATGTTAGGAACGGGGACGCGTGAAGAGATTCTCGACCAAGAAGGTCCTCGGCCTGATCGGCGTATGGCCTGCATTGCTCAGCACGTGCGCGGTTCTCGCTGTAGGACTCGTCGCCATCACCGGCGGTGGCGTCGTGGGCACCATAGGGCTGCTCGTCTCCCTGTTGCTGATCGTCTACAGGCAGCGCAAGGCGCTGAAGCGTCGACCCAAGGGCGTCGGACTCGTCTCGAGGTACCAGAGCGCTCGGTTGCTGCTGCTCTTCGGCGGAGGCCTGAACTACCTTCTAGCGGTGGACGCGAGCCCAGCGCTGATGGCGATATTCCTGCCGGGGGCCATCCTGATCGTGCTTGAGGTGCCGCTGCGGAGGACTGTGTCGCTCGCCGTCCCGTATGCAGCGAATTTTCCCAACCGCGTGACGAGCAACAAGGCTCGGTTCCGCTACGGCTGGCTGTACGTGGTCACCCTTGTGGAGATCGCCGCGCTAGCGCTTGGTCCAGCAGCCGGGTTGTTGTTCCCTTCGCTTGCAGTAGCCCTCCTTGTCCTGCAGATCGTCCTGTTCATCTGTGCCAGCCTCGATGTAGTGCGTCGGGTGAAGCAGCGACACCATTTTCAGCGCGAGGTGCCGCAAGCGCTTGAAGAGGTCGCGCCGGTCTTCTACCTGTACTGGCATGCCCCTGCGGGCTCGACCTTCCAGGTGAAGATGTGGCTGCCGTACCTGGAGCGGATCGGTGTCCCGTATGCCGTTGTGGTGCGAACGATCGCGAACTTCCGCGAAGTTGCGCGCCTCACCGATCGCCCGGTGATCCTGCGCCGAAGCATCTCTGACCTGGATGACATCCTTGTCCCATCTGTGAGGGGTGTCTTCTATGTCAACAACGCGATCCGCAACATGCACATGGTCTTCCACCGGAGCCTGACTCATATTCAGCTCCTTCATGGCGAGTCCGATAAGGCACCGAGCACAAACCCTGTGATTCGCATGTACGACTTCGACTTCGTCGCAGGACAGGCGGCTATCGATCGCTTCGAGAAGTTCGGCATCCCCATGCCTAAGGAGATGTTCCGGATTGTTGGCCGACCTCAGGTGGAGGACGTCGAGGTTGCCGAGGCCGGCAAGGATGGCGTTGCATCTCTGGAGGAGCCAACGGTGCTTTACGCGCCTACCTGGAAGGGGTACCAGGCTGAGGCGAACTACTCGTCCCTTGACGCGGGAGTCCAAGTCGTTGAGGCGTTGTTGAGGCGAGGATGCACCGTGGTCTTCCGACCGCATCCGTATACCAACCGGTCGCCGGAGCATGCGGCGGCGCGGAGAGCGATTTGCGAGATGCTCAAGGTCGACGCCCTGGAGAGCGGACGTGAGCATAAATACGGACGCACCGCCGAGCGCGACATGTCGGTGACCGACTGCTACAACTTGTCCGATGCGATGATTGCTGATGTTTCGAGCGTGGTAGGTGATTACCTCCACTCAGAGAAGCCGTTCGCGATGACTTCTCCCCGGCACGATGCAGAGGCGTTTGTCGAGAGCTTCCCGATGGCGCGCGCGGCGTACGTCCTCGTGGTAGGCGACGGCGAGGCCAGAGATCTTGATGTGCTTTTGGATGACATGCTCGGTAGAGATAGCCACCGTGAGACGCGCCTTCACTTTGCCGAGTACTACCTCGGGGACATCCCGCGCGAGAACTACGCGGACCGCTTTCTAGAGGTTGCTCGCGAAGAGCTCGGTCTGGACCCGCATCTTGTGGCTGAAGCGTACAACCCTGCCTCCATTAGCGTGGATGATGATCCCGACCTTGACGAGATGGACCCCGAGTCTGACGACTAGATCGCCGACAGCTCCCCCCGTGCGGCCGCCACGAAAGTTGATATTCATGGGCCTGCCCGCAAGTCGTTGACGGTTGATCAAGCTGCTTGAGCGTGATCTGCATGTTCTTCGATCTCGGCCGGTCGCGTTTGATGGCGTTCTCGAACGCGACCGGGCTGGTGTAGTCGAGGCTGGAGTGCAGCCGGCGACGGTTGAAGACGATCTCGATCCAGCGAGCGACCTCGCGACGAGCTTCGGCCCGGGTTGACCAAGAGCGCCGGTCGTAGAACTCGGTCTTCAGCGTGGTCTAGAACGACTCGGCCATCGCGTTATCCCAGCACACCCCGGTCCGTCCCAATGACTGGCGGATCCCCCAACTCCTCGCAGGTCTCGAACAGTGTCTTTGACGTGTACTGGGCGGATTCAATCAGTCCTGGGTGCCGCGATTAGCGGCTCTTCAGAGTTGAGTGTGGGGTGAGGCGTCGAGTCCGCCGGCGATGAGGAGCATTCGGAGTCGGTAGTGCTCGAAGTTCCGGAACCCGCGGGCGATCCGCCGACCGAGTTCGATGATCCCGTTGACGGCCTCGGTCCCGCCGTTGCTCGCGCCGCTAGTGTCGAAGTAGGCAAGGAACGCGGTCTTCCAGCGGCGCAGGGTCTTCCCCAGTCGCGCGATCTCGGGGATCGGGCAGCTCGGCAGCGTGTCGATGAGCCGCTGTGCGAGTCGGCGTCCCTGCGCGGGCGTGGACTGGTGGAACACGTCTCGAAGGTCCTGGGCGCAGTGGTAGGCGACCTCGACCGCGACGTGCGTGGGATCGGCGGCGAACGCGGTCTCCAGCCGTGTCTGCTGGCGCATGGTGAGACGTTCACGTCCTGCTCGGAGGACGTGGCGGATCCCGAACAGAGGGTCGCCCTTGCGGCCGCGGTGGCCAAGGGTCTCCTGCTGGATCCGGCGGCGAACGTCATCGACCGCGGCACTGCCGAGCTTGACGATATGGAACGCGTCCAGCACGCAGGTGGCGTCCTCGAGCTGGTCATCGATCGCGTTCTTGTATCCCTGGAACGGGTCCAGTGTCGCGATCCGGATCCCCTCACGAAACGTCTTGCCTCGCCCCTGCAGCCAGTCGCGGTAGGCCTTCCCGGATCTGCCCGGGACCAGGTCCAACAGCCTCGCCGTGGGGTGCGGTCCGTGAGTCAGGTCCACCATCCCGGTGAGCTCCTTCGGACCGCGCCGGCGGGATGGCGGTGATGCCAGATGTGCTCATCCACGCCCAGGACCTGCACGTTCTTGAACCGGGCCGGGTCGTTCGCGGCCCGCGCCAGGAGAGGCTGGACCTGGGACCAGACCGTGTTCCACGTCGTGCCGAGCTGCCTGGCCAAGCCCTGGATCGTCACGCCTTCGTAGCGGAGCAGGCCGATCGCCCACCGGATCGCACGGGTCGAGAGCAGGCCCCACGGCGCGCAGACCTCGGGATCCTGTTCCACGAACGAGACCACCGCGCAGAGGTCCTCGCGGCAGATCCAGCGGCGCTTGCGCCACCGGATCCGCACCGGCCGTCCCGCCCAGGGAGCATCGATCACCTCGACCGTGATCCGGCCGTGGCCAGTCGCGACGACACCACATTCCGGGCAGCCGGTGACCGGGTCGCAGGACTCGACCTCGAGCACCAGTCCCGCCCGGATCTTGGTGACCGCCACGAGATGGAGGCTGGGGAAGTCGAGGAGAAGGTCGCATCGGTCGCAGCGATCGAGCGCATCGGGGCATACGCAACTATGGTTGTGCATTGTCGAGGTCCTTGGTGCGAGCAGAGGTAAGAGTCCGCTCATCATCGAGGACCTCGACGTCTATCCCCAGCTACCCCGAACTACCGGCGCGCCCACACTCAACTCTGAAGAGCCCGATTAGCGTGAAACACCAGGCTATCGGGAAGGACTCGCAAGGTGTGGGCCATGCGCAGCGCCTGGTCGACGAGACCGGCGTCCTGACGCTCGTCCATTGCCCATCCCAGCACGCGCCGGGAGGGCCTGTCACGGACCGCAGCGAGGTAGACCAGCCCTCGCCGGTGGGCAGATACATGATGGCGCGGATCCAGATGGCATCGAGGCGTCCTTGATCCCTGCGCCGGTGGGCATGGTCCGTGAAGCCTCGGGCAGCATGATCTTGGATCGTCGTCACCGAAGTGAACATGCTCGGACTGAGGCCCTCCAGCCCCCGACGACGCATGGACGCTGCGACCGTGTGCCAGTCGACCACCACGCCCTTGGCAGCGAGCTCGTGTGTGATCCGCGGGGCCCGTAGACATCGTCAGAGGCCTGGAACTGCTCACGCACGGTTTGGTCAATCACCGCCCGCCGCTGAGCCCTCGGCTCGGGGCCGTGCTGGCGACGGCGCTGCCAGGCGTAGTAACCCTGCCGAGTCACGCCCAGAAGCCGTGCCATGCGGGTGATCTCGAAGTTCGCCTTCTCCGCGTCCATCAGCTCGAGCCGTTCCTCCGAGGTGGCTTCGACGCGAAGAAGGCGGCTGCCGTTCCCAGGAACTCATTGTCCGTCTCCAGCTCATGGACCCGCCGTCGCAGACGCTTCAGCTCTTCCCGCTCCTCGGCTGCCAATGGCGCCTCCGGGTCCGGAGTCGGGCCCCGGCGCTCGCGTTCTTGCTGGACCCGGCGGCCCAGTAGTTGCGCCAACACGTCGATCTCCTCGGCCACATGCGCGATCGGCCGGTCCGTATCCATCACCAAAGCTGCTGTCGCTCGGCGGTACTCCGGCGTGTACCTCTTCCGCTTGCTCACGACGACAACCCTCCCGCAGGTCAGCACGACCCGCTATCTCAGGCGTCAACATCAGGAGGGTAAGCCCAATCTGAGATCAGGCCCTCCCACTGACAGTTCTCTGACTAGCAGGTTGCATCGCCCCGGCTTCGCTGGCTGGCGTGCATGCCCGTAACGATGGACGAGGGCGGGGTGGCGCTTGGCAGACCATCCCGTCCCGTACGCTCTGAGGTCATGTTGCGGTCACGCCCCAGTGTGTTGTCGCCCGCACCACATCAGAGGACGCCGTCGTGGGGATGCGCACGACATGTCATCTTCGTGAACGTCTCGTAGCTATCATGATCGACAGCCCGAGGTTTCTGCGGACGCGGCGGAACAGCTCTCGGCGAGATTGGAGCAAGGCCTTGACCGTTGGCGAGGAAGTGCGTGGCGAGGAACCCCTGGTGCCGCCGCCGCTTGAGCGCACCTTCGACCAGGCAGAGGTGGACTCCGCTGCTTGGGAGAACGGGCTCGAGCCGATCGGCGTGCGCCCGCACCTGGGTGCGTACATAAAGGACCTGTGGGCGCGTCGCTCCTTCATCAAGGTGATGGCGCTATCCAAGGCCTACGCCGAGAACCAGAACACCTACCTCGGGCAGCTGTGGACGCTCTTCTCGCCGATGATGAACGCCGCGGTCTACGTGGTCATCTTCGGGTTCATCCTTCAGGTGGGTCGCGCCGGCATCGAGAACACAATCGCGTTCATCGTTTGCGGCGTGTTCATGTTCCGCTTCTTCGAGCGCTCCGTCATGGCCGGTGCGCACTCGATCAACAAGAACCTGAACCTGGTGCGATCGGTGAAGTTCCCGCGTGCCGTGCTGCCGATCGCCGGGGTGCTCTCCGAGCTCGCCATCCTCGGGCCGGCCGTAGCGGTCATGGCCCTCATTTCGTACGTCTCCGGCTTCCTGCCCTTCGCCGGTAAGGTCACCATCGACTGGTACTGGCTGCTGACAATTCCCGCGATCGGCCTGCTCTGGATCTTCTCGACTGGCTGCGCGTTCCTCGTTGCGCGCTGGGTGGCGATCACGCCGGACCTCGACAACCTCATCCCACACGTGATGCGTGTACTGATGTACGCCTCCGGCGTGATCTTCTCGATCGATCGCTACCTCGGGCAGTTCAGTTGGGGCTGGATCGCGCAGTACCAGCCCGTCGCCGTGTATCTGTACCTGGTTCGCTCCTGTCTGCTTAACGAGCCCGCGTACCCGCAGTCGCTGTTCATGTGGTTGCTCGGCATCGGCTGGGCTGTCGTCTTCGCTGTCGCCGGCTTCCTGGTGTTCTGGCGCGGAGAGGAGAGGTACGGACGTGACTGAAGCCGAAGAAGTCGATTTCGAGATCGATCCGGGGGATCTCGAGGGCGGCCCTGTTGTCGCGACCCCCTCCGACCAACTCTCCTTGCTCGTCAACGATCTGCACGTCACCTACCGCGTCTTCGGCGCGAAGAAGGTGGGCCACGGTCCGGGCGGCAAGCAGGGCCCCCTGCAGAAGCTGCTGCGCCGCGGTGCCAGCCAGCCCCCGGTGCGCGAGGTCAAGGCCGTTCGCGGCATCACCTTTGCTGCCAAGCATGGTGAGTCCATCGGGATCATCGGTGTGAACGGATCGGGCAAGTCCACGCTGCTGCGTGCGATCGCCGGGCTCATCCCGCCGGCCTCAGGCACAGTGCACGTGGCCAGCAGCCCCTCCTTGCTGGGGGTGAACGCCGTGCTCATGAAGGACCTCACGGGCGAGCGCAACATCATGATCGGCGCGCTCGCGCTCGGCCTGACCACCAAACAGGTCGAAGAGCGCTATCAGGAGATCGTGGACTTCGCCGATCTCGGCGAGTTCGTGAACCTGCCGATGAAGGCCTACTCCTCCGGCATGGGCGCGCGTCTGCGCTTCGCCATCTCCGCCTCAGCTGTTCCGGACATCCTCATGATCGACGAAGCGCTTGCCACGGGCGATGCCGCCTTCCGGGCCAAGAGCAAGGCGAAGATGGACTCCGTGCGTGAATCCGCCGGTACCGTGTTCCTGGTCAGCCATTCACTCGGCACGATCCAGAACATGTGCTCGCGCGTGCTGTGGGTCCACGAGGGCAAGCTCGTCATGGACGGGGATCCTGAGGAGGTCTGCGGGCGCTACAAGGAGTTCGTGGCGGACTCCAAGAAGAAGGCGAAGGCGAAGAGCTGACCCGCCACCGGGTCCCGTCACCGCTGCACTTGCGCAGAAGGTGATGGCGCTCATCGGTTTTCCTCAGAGTTGCTCGATGATGTCCCCAGGTCGCGGGGCGAGGTTAGCCGAGGTTGATGCCGATGGTGGCGCGGCGGATATCTTCGGCGGCGGTGGCGTGGTGGCGGAGCCGATAGGACGCGCGTTCGAGGGTGGCGACGACGGAGCGGTGAAGGCGCCGGTCGAGCATCGCTGCGGCGACGGTGGCGTCGCCGCAGATCTCGCCCCAGTCGTCCGCATCATCAGGGAAGGAGAGGCTCCAAATCTCTCGAGCGCCTTTGGTGACATGCTTGGTCCGGTTTGCTGCCGGGCGACCCGTTTGAAGTACGCCGAGTAATACCTTGGAGATCCCCCGCGACGGGAATGCAGACCGATTCCTCGTGGATATTCGCCTCGGTGGGGTCAATCGGTAGCGGGTCCGGGGCCAGCCCGCTCTTCGTCCGGTAGTGGACGTGGGGGCCAGTGATGGTGTGCTCGGGGGCCACCCTGCTTACGCTCCTTCCGCCTCGTGTATTGGGCACGCGGCGGAAGCAGCGATCAGAAATGGTACGGAAGATCAGAGCGAAGCTGATTCTGCAGTTGCGCGCGGACGGCTTGTCGGGCTGGGCGATCGCGGCCTCGCAAGGCATGTCGCGCAAGAGCATCGCCGCGGTGCTGGACGCTGCGGAGGCAGCGGGGATCGGCTGGGATGGGGTGGTCGAGCTCGAGGACGAGCAGGTCTACGCGAAGTTGTTCCCAGGCCGGGGGTGGGCACGAGAGCGTGTTCGCGCAGCCGGACTGGGAGCGGGTTCATCGGGAGATGGCCCGTGTCGGGGTGACGTTGAAGCTCCTGCACGGCGAGTACGTGGATGCGGCGGCGGCCGGGGATCCGGTGATGGGGTATGACCGGTTCTGCCGCACCTACCGGCGACATGTCCTGGTCATGGGCGCCGCCTCGAGGGTGGGGCCCAAGGCGGGCCAGAGCGTGGAGGTCGACTAGTCCGGCCCCACGATGGAGCTGTTCGATGCGATGACCGGCGCGAAGGCGCCGGTGTTCTTGTTCGTCGCCTGTCTGCCCTTCTCCCGCTATGCGTTCTGCTGGCCGACGCTGGATATGAAGCAGTCTTCCTGGCTGCGAGCCCACGTGGCGATGTTCGAGGCGCTGGGCGGATCGGTGCCGAGGATCGTGCCGGACAACCTCAAGACCGGCGTGATCAAGCATCCCCGCGAGGGCGAGATCGTCCTGAACGACGCGTATCGCGAGATGGCGACGCACTATTCGGCGGCGGTGCTGCCGGGGAGGGTGCGGAAGCCGAAGGACAAGGCGAGTGTGGAGAATACTGTCGCGCACGTGGCGACCTGGGCCATCGCCGGGCTGCGGGATCAGCAGTTCACGACGCTGCCCGAACTCGCCGCCGCCATCGGTCAGCGGATGGAGGCCTATAACTCGGAGCCGTTCCAGAAGCGCCCCGGCTCCCGGCTGAGCGTGTTCGACGCCGAGGAGAAGCCGCTGTTGACCTCGTTGCCGGCGGTGCCCTACGAGATCTCGACATGGCACTACGGCAGACGAGTGGGCCGCAACGGGCACGTGGCGTTCGCGCGGAACTTCTACTCGGCGCCGTTCGCGCAGATCGGTGCCAAGGTGGATCTGCGGATCACGGCTTGGACGCTGGAGAGCTACCAGGGCTCCCAGCGGCTGAGCAGCCATCTCCTGCTCTCGGACACGGTGAGGAACCAGTACAGCACCCATGACGCGGACCTGCCCGCCGGGGACCGCTACCAGCCCTGGGACGCCATGCGAGTGAGGAGCTGGGCCGAGCGGATCGGCCCGGCCACAGTGGTGGTGATCGAGCGGATCTTCGAGTCCGTCCCCATCATCGAGCAGGGCCTGGATCCGGCGCTGGCCGTGCTGCGGCTCTCGCGCCGCTTCTCCTCGACCAGGGTCGAAGCCGCCTGCGCCCTTGCCCTGGCAGGACGGGTCAGGTCTCCTCGTTACGCGCATCTGGAACCACTCCTGGCGACCGGGCAGGACAAGACCGCCAGCCTCCGTCCACCCCTTGAGGAACCCGCTGAAGTCGGCGGTTTCGTGCGGGGAGCGGACTACTACGCCGGAGGAGGTGCGAAGTGACCGGGATCGATATCGAGACCAAGTGGAAGCTGCGCGAGAAGGGTGCGACCGCGCTGTTGGAGGCCATCGAGGCCCAGGACGAGGTCCAGGTGCTGGGGCTGTCGTTCGAGGACCGGATCCAGCTGGTCGTGGACGAGGCCCACTCCACGTTCAACCACACCAAGGTCGAGGGCCTCATCCGCAGAGCCGGACTGCGCTACCCGAACGCCGACCTGCGTCGCCTGCACCTGGTCGAGGAACGCGGCCTGGACCGGAACACGATCGCGCAGCTCGCCTCCTGCTCGTTCATCTAACGCCAGCAGAACGTCGTCTTCCAGGGCTTCACCGGCTCCGGGAAGTCGTTCCTCGGATGCGCGCTAGCGAAGCAGGCCTGCTTGCATAGGATCCGGGCGCACTACATCCGCAGGCCCGACCTCGCGGAAGCCTGGGCCCTGGCGAAGGACAAACCCCAAGGCCACACGAAGTTCCTGCGGAAGTACGCCGCGTTCACGCTGCTAGTGATCGATGAATGGCTGCTGGACCATCCCGATGATGACATGCGCGCCATGCTTCTGGAACTGCTCGAACGCCGCCATGACACCGGCTCGACGGTGTTCTGCACTCAGTATGCGAAGAAAGACTGGCATCCCCGGCTCGGCTCGGGAGTCCGCGCCGATGCGATCATGGACCGGATCGTCCACAACGCCATCTGGATCGACACCGGCACCAAGAACATGCGCGAGCATGCCGCCATGAATCAGTGACCCGATGCCAGTGGGAGCCAGTGGCCCCCGCAGCGACGGCTACTGGCCCCCGCCGGCACGATCGGTGGCCCCCAAAGGCACGATTGGGCGGCTCCCACGACTACGAATACTCATTCCTCGAGACCGCGCGCGAAGAGCTCGGACTCGAATCGCGCCTCATCGCCGAGGGCTATAGGCGTGAACCGCTCTCGAGACCCCGGAATCCGAATCGGAACACGACCATGAGCCCGATTCGGATGGGGAGGAAGACGGCATCGATTCGGGAATTGATCCGGGGAGCAACGGGACCGGGAACCAGCCCAGATTGCTGAATCCTGGGCAGATAGGTCCGCTCGCCATGAGCGACGGGTCAATTTGTGATCCGATCTACTCGGCGCCGTCCACAGCGATGGTGAGGTTCCCGTAAGTCGTGGAATACGGCCTTATGTGCTGCGCCGTACCGGGGAGTGTATGGCTTTCGTGCTTCAATCGGGTCCGCGTGGAATTCGATCCGATGAAGCTGTCGACGTAGATGTCGCACGCATCGCCCGGTCGCAGATCCAAATCCTTGACTGGGAGGTTGAAGACATAGGTGGTCGACGAGGCGTCGGCGTCTTCTGCCGGGGAGATTCGCCCGTAGGACTGGGAATTCCGACCGATCCAGCAGAGGAGGACATCCTCTGGAGGGGCATCGCGCGTCGTTTCGACTTCGCAGGTGAGGCGTAGCGTCGACAGACTGTCCCACTCGGCCGCAGTGACAACGGCGGAGACGGTCCCCTCGACGTCTGTGACGGAGGATCTCTTGCGCTCCACGGCGTAGTGCAGCAGCTCTCCCCAGTGCCTGGTGGCTGCGGGCACGCCGAAATCCTGGGCCCTGGCGATCGCTGCGCGTCGAAGCTTCAGAAGCTCGTCCTCGTCTCGGGTCGTGACGAAGGTGATCGCCTCTGCGAGAGCCGCCACGTCGCCCTTCGGGACGAGAATGCCGTTGACTCCGTGCGTGATGATCGTGGAAGGCCCGAATGCGATGTCATAGGCGATAGGGATGCAGCCTCGAGCCATGCTCTCCAGAAGCGCAAGAGGAAAGGACTCGCTCCGGCTGCTCAGCACGGAGAACGAAGCGTCGAAATACTTCTCCCGAGCCTGTCTGTCATGCCCGTGGAATCGGACCTGCTGGGCAACACCGAGGCCCTTCGCGAGCTGGTCAAGCTCCTTGCGGAGCGGACCGTCGCCATAGACGTCCAGTTCGAGGGGGAGCGACGGGGTGCGAGCCGCGGCCATCGCACGAATCGAATGGTCCACCCGCTTCTCCGTGGCGAGCCGCCCGACGTATATCCCTCGAGTCGGTGTTCGTGTCCTGAGCTCCTGCACCTCTGGGGTGTCGACGATATTCGGAGCATGCGCGATGTTCTTCCGATGACCGCTTCTGATCAGGCCCCGCACTTGCAGGTCGGCTTCCTGAGTCTCGGTGAGCACCGCGACGAGATCGAACCAGTCCAGCCGGGTCACAGTGGTGAACCGACCGGCGGAAAGCTCTCTACGCCCGATGCGTTCGGGATAGTCGCTATGCAGAACCTGCACGGTCGTGACGTTGTCGCGGCGGTAGGAGCTGACCACGCCTCCGAACTCCGAGGAGTCGTTGACCAGCAGGCAGTCGCGGTCGCCCATGTAGACGTCAAACCACGCGTGGTACAGCCCTGTCGCGGACTTCCAGGTATGGAGAGGGGAGCCCCCACGGTCGAAGACGGTGAGCCTCCGGCCACCCACCTGCCCGATGTTCTTGACGTCGAGACGGTCGATGACGGCGATGCTTCCGTCGGGGCGGTACCTGGTCGACTGCAGGACACGCCCCTTCGCATCGATCCGTTGGCGCTCGTCCAGGACGATCCTGCCCGACGCGAGGCGGAGGTCTTCCGCGATCTCTTCCTGCCCGTCGGTCTTGGAGGACTCTCTCGGGGCAAGCGCGTGCAGGTCTGAGTCGTTCCAGCTCTGGAGATCTGTCCAGACGTTGCGAACGGCAATCCGGCGGTCCAGCCGGTTCTGGGAATGCAGAAGCCCTTCGATCTCGGCCGGTCGAGTGCTCTTGGATTTCGTGAGAATCGTGAAGCGGCGATCCGTCATCTCGCTGAACGCCGAGTAGCGTCGGAGCGTGGCGGAGATGACGCCGGCGAATGACTCGGGGAGCGCGCCAAGGAGGCCGAATATCGGCATCTCCGGCAGTAGGGGCCTGGAGCTCTGCATTGGGGTGCCTCCGTAACTGCAGATCGGAGTCCTATCCAATCACGGCGCAGCTGAGTGGTCGCGCTCGAGACGGGGTGGGCGACGTGGGAATGAGCACGGCAGCCCCACTCGCTCGGCACCATCCAGAACATGTGCAGCCGTGTGCTGTGGGTCCACGAGGGCAAGCTCGTGATGGATGGTGACCCCGAAGAGGTCTGCGGCCGGTACAAGCAGTTCGTGGCGGAGTCCAAGAAGGCGGCCAAGGCCAAGAGCTGACTCGTCGGCGGCCTTCGTCGCCGCAGGACGCGCACAGGCGACTCTCTGCACGTCCCTGCATGCCGCACATAGACCGAGGGCGTGGCACCGATCCTGGATCGGTGCCACGCCCTCGTCATGCGCCGAGAGATCAGCGCGAGGTCGTGCTCAGAGCAGGAGGCTCATTGCCGCACGACGATGTTCTCCGAGTCGATGAACTTGCCGACGGAGGACGACAGCGTGCTGATCACCTGAGCGACGTGCTCGGGCTGCATGATCGTCGTCGGATCCTCGTCAGGTGCGAGGGTCTTGCGCAGAGCGGTCGCGGTGCGGCCGGGGGAGAGGCACACCACGCGGGTGCCGTAGATCGACAGCTCCTCGCGCATCACCTGGCTCATGTTGATCACTGCGGCCTTGGAGGCCGAGTAGGTCAGCCAGCCGGACCGGCCGTTGATGCCGGCGGTCGAAGCGATGTTGACGATGAGATCGAACGTGTTGCCGCGGTTCAGCAGCGCCTTGATGATCGTGAACGGCGCGTAGACGTTCACCTCCATCGTCTTCTCGAAGTCGGCCATCTTGACCTGCTGGAGCGGCACCGGATTGGTGTAGCCGGCGTTGTTGACGAGGATGTCGATGTTGCCGACCTCGTCATAGGCGCGCTTCACGGCCTTCTTCAGCGCGGCGCGGTCACCCACGTCGACCTTGTACGGCACGAGCTTGCGGCCGATCGGCAGCTCCTTCTCGAGCTCCGCGACGTTGGTGTCGAAGTCCTCCGAATCACGGGCGAACATGACCACGGTGGTGATGTCGTCGTGGTTGAGGATGAACCGGCGGGTGGTCTCGAGGCCGATGCCACGCGACGCTCCGGTCACGAGTGCGGTCTTACTCATTGTCGTCCTCCTCCGGGCGCAGGAGGAACCCTGCCATCTTGAGATCCGTGTTCGTGGTGACCTTGAAGTTCTCGTCCGACCCGTCGATGAAGTGGACGGGGAAGCCGCTGTCTGCCACGAGGGTGGCGTCCTCGGTGAACTCGATGTCCTCGCGCACTGCGCGCTCGTGGGACGCCTCGAGATCGGCCTTGGAGAACTTCTGGGGGAGCTGGACGTTGCGCAGCCGCGCGCGGTCCAGCGAACCGGTCACCTCGGAGGTCTCCGGGTCCACCGGAGCCACCGTGAAGGAGATCTCGGACATCAGCGAGACGTTCTTGTGCTTGGACTCGATCAGTCCGCGGAAGTCGCTCTCGCGCACCAGGGGGCGAGCGGACTCGTGGATGATCACGTCGTCGTTGGTGCAGTGCGGCAGCATCGCGGCCACCGAGGCATGGCGCGAGTGGCCGGCCTCGACCAGTGTGACGGGAGTCGAGATCGCGTAGGCCTGGAGGACCTCTTCGATCTGCTCACGCCACTCGGGCGGGTAGTTCACCACGATCTGGGAGATCTTCTCGACGCGGTCGGCGCTGACGAGCGCGTAGACGAGGATCGGGATTCCGCGGAGCTTCAGGAGCTGCTTGGGCTGACTTGCACCCGTGCGACTGCCTATTCCGCCATTGAGGAGGATGAGTGAGTACATATAGACGTTCCTTCGTGCGGGTCGGCGGCGCTGCCGGGTGACGTGGAGCCACACCTGCAGTGACCGCATCCGTCGAGTTCACCGGGTCGCTACGGGAGAGACCCTCTGCGGTCACCCTACGATGCCACGCCCCGACAAATGTGCGGCGCGCGGAGAGCTGAGCGTGTTGAGCGTGTTGCCTCGTCGAGCCGGCCCCGGAGCCCGCTCGGATCGATGGTGAAAAGATCCAGCCAGCTGTCCCGGAGGGAGTGGCGCGGCGCTGTGCGCTGGGGGACCGGGCTCTGCGCAGAGTCTGTCGGCCAGCGCGCACGCCGTCCGCGCGGATCTGTGTGCCCGCGGACGGCGGAGCATCGGACCGGGCGGGGCGCCCGGGCGACGGAATGATCTGTGTCACCGAGGCGAGGCCTGCGAGCCTGCGGCGTGCAGTGATGCGCGCCCGGTCGGACCGCGACGGTGGACGGCAATTGCGCGCCGAGCGGCTTGCGGAATAAGGTCAGGCATGCCTAATCGCAGTGCGCAGGGCCGTTCTCGGCCCGGCGCGGCGAGGGCGTCTCGTCGGTGGCGCTGCCGGCCTGCTGAGGCCGATGGACCACTCGACCCCTGCGACCGGAAGGTGACCTGCTGATGGCACTGATCGAGGCTCGCAATCTGCACCTGGCCTACGACCGTCACGAGGTCGTCCGCGATCTTGATCTGACGCTCCCCGAGGGGCTCATCACGATCATCGTCGGCGCCAACGGCTGCGGGAAATCCACGGTGCTGCGTGGCCTCTCGCGCCTGATGACGCCCCGCGGCGGGTCCGTGGTCCTCGACGGCAAGGAGCTGCAGGCCTTCGGCGGCAAGGACCTCGCCCGCCGCCTCGGGCTGCTGCCGCAGTCCCCGCTCGCTCCCGACGGAGTCACCGTGCGCGAACTCATCGCCCGCGGCCGCTTCCCCCACCAGGGACTGTTCCCGCAATGGCGCGACGACGACGAGCGCGCCGTGCAGGAGGCGCTGGAGGCCACCAGCACCGTCCCCCTGCAGGACCGACCGGTGGCCGAGCTCTCCGGCGGCCAGCGCCAACGGGTCTGGATCGCGATGGCCCTCGCCCAGCAGACCGACGTGCTGCTGCTGGACGAGCCCACCACGTTCCTCGACCTCACCCACCAGCTCGACGTGCTCGACGTGGTGCGCGACCTCAACCGCGAGCGCGGCACCACCATCGGCATCGTCCTGCACGACCTCAACCTCGCGGCCCGCTACGCCGATCACCTGATCGCCGTGAAGGACGGCCGCATCCACACCGAGGGACCTCCCCGCGACGTGATCACCGCGCAGATGGTGCACGACGTCTTCGCCCTCGACGCCCGCATCGTTCCCGACTCCCTCACGGGCACCCCCATGGTGCTGCCGCACGGGCGCGGGAACGCACACCACGACGCCTCCGAGGAGGACGCCATGACCACACTGATCACCGACCCGGCAGCATCCGTCTCCGAGCAGCTGCCCGCCCTCGAGAACAGCTCGATGCTCGCCTTCGACCTCACCGTCGCCGCGCGCAAGCCGCTGGGATCCACCCTGGTGCGCTTCACCTTCACCAGTCCTGACCTGGTGCATTTCGGCACCAACTCCCATCCGCTGGACATGCGCATCAAGATGGTCATCCCCGGCCCCGAGGCGAGCGCGGACCACTTCGCCGGCGTGCGCCCCGGAGCGATGGCGGACCCCACGTTCTTCGCCGAGTGGTACCGCCAGTGGCTGCAGATCGATCCCCGCGACCGCGGCTGGATGCGCACCTACACGGTGCGGGACTTCCGCGCCGCAGGGCACCCCGGCAACGTCAGCGAGCACCCGGAGATCGACGTCGACTTCGTGCTCCACCTCGAGCCCGAGCAGGCCTTCGGCAGCGGGGTCGCCGCGCACTGGGCCCACGGCGCCGAGGTCGGCGACACGGTCTCCATGCTGGGCCCGAACAAGCACCTCGTCGGCCCGGACTACGGCGGCATCGAGTTCCGTCCCGGCACGGCCCGCACCGTGCTGCTGGTGGGCGACGAGACCGCCCTGCCCGCGATCGGCTCGATCCTGGAGTCGCTGCCCGCGTCGATCACCGGCCATGCGCTGGTGGAGATCCCTGATGCGTCCGACGAGCAGCACCTGCTCACGCGTTCCGGCGTGCAGGTGCGCTGGCTACCTCGCGAGGGCCGCCCGCACGGCGAGCTGCTGAGCGCCGAGGTGAAGCGCCTGATGAGCGAGGACGCCCAGGCGTTCCACGCCGAATGCCCCGACGGCGACGAGAGCCCTGTCGCGGAGCTCGAGGACGTCGACGTGGACTCCTCGATCCTCTGGGAGACCTCCACCGGTCACGGCGCCTTCTACGCGTGGCTGGCCGGCGAGGCCGGAGTGATCAAGTCCCTGCGCCGACACCTGGTCAGCGAGCTCGGCCTGGACCGCAAGCAGGTCTCGTTCATGGGCTATTGGCGCACGGGTCGGCCCGAGCACTGAGCACGCCGAGCCTGCGACTCGGTGCGGAGGCTCAGTCCACGCGGGGCAGGTGGCCCATGCCGTCGGACCCCTCGATCCGCGACCACAGCGCGTCGCGCTGGGCGCTGAGATCGCGGCAGGCGGCCAGGAACCGCTCGAGCGAGGCACCGGGCGTGGTGTCGCCCAGGTAGTACTCGGTGAGCAGCCGACGCTCCTCGCGGTGAGGATCCACCTCGAGCTGCTCGGCCACCAGCTCCGCAGCCGTCTCGGCGTCCGACGCGTCCAGGCGCGGCAGCACCTCGAGCATCCGCGTGGCCGCATCCTGCGCCTCGAGCCCCGCCGAGCGCGTCACGATCGCCGGCTTGCCGGTGGCCAACCAGTCGTTCGCGACAGCGGAGACATCGCAGATCAGCAGATCGGACTCGACGAAGTCCAGCTGCAGGGGCCGGTTGTCGGAGATCGTGTGCCAGCCGCCTTCTAGCAGATCCCGCACGGCGCGATCCGCTTCCCCGAACTCCGGCACGCGCACGCCCGTGAGCGGATGGGGGCGATAGATCACCCGATATCCGGCCGCGAGCAGCGAGCGCAGCATCGGATCGGCGTGGGTGCGCAGCGAGCTGTAGGCGACGCTCGCCTGCCCGCCCTCCCAGGTCGGCGCGTACAGCACCACGGGCTGGTCACCGCGCTGTGAGGAGGAGCTGACCTGCGCCCGGTCGGTGTCCAGCGCGGGCCGGCCCACCGCGATGCAGCGCGACGCGGCATCGAACAGCGAGGTGTAACGGGCGAAGCGATCGATCGCCGCCTGCCCGGCCACGAAGGAGTAGTCGTAGGCCTTGACCTGATTGGAGACGGAGACGCCCTTGTCGGAATCGCCGTGCAGCAGCGAGACGTGCAGGGCCGAGCGCGCCCGCAGCGGTGCCATGTTGAGCGGGTTGTAGTTCACGTACAGGATCAGTTTCGTGCCGCTGTTGCTGATGAGCGCATCGAGCGTCGCATCCTGCGCGACCGTCACCACCGGCACGTCGATCTCCCCGCGGATCGTCGCGGCGACGCGGGAGTCCATGCAGATGATGGTGAGGCCCTGGGCGCGGTGCAGCTCGCGCAGCGGCCCGTACCAGCCGCGCAGCTGGTAGAGGCTGTCCGCGGTGTCCGGGAAGTACAGGATCACGTCGCCCGAGAGCGTGGTCCCGCGCAGCGACTCGTCGTCCCCGAGGCCGTCCGGCATGCCGCCGGGAAGCATCCCGAAACGGCGCAGGAACTTGCCGCCGGCGCTGCGGATCCGACGGTTCAGCGTGTTCTCCCGCGGCTGCATCACCGGCCCCCTTCCGCTTCGGGCGGCGAACCGGCGCGGTCGAACAGCGCGGACCAGGCCTGCTCCGTCGTGGCGCGCGGCAGGTCGCGCTCATAGCGGCGGTGCAGCGAGGACCAGCGCAGCGCCATGCGCAGATGACGGCGCAGCGTGCCCAGGAGCAGACTGCGCGCGGTGGACCCCTGCACGAGATGCGCTGTGCCGTCCGGGACGCCCGCGCCGGTGACCACGAACGCATCGGCGCCCATGGTGGTGTGCCAGTGCAGCTCCTCGGCGGTGACCTCGACGACCACGCGCGGGGCGCGGTCCGGGGTCACCAGGCGGAGCGCGGCCCGCAGCACAGCGGGCACGAAGGGCAGCGGGGCGCGGCGCGCGGGCGGCAGCTCGGAGGCGGCGACGGGATGGTCCTCGTGCCACCGGGTGACGATCTCCTGACCCTCGGCCCGGGCCCGCTCGAGGTCATGACCCAGCCAGGCCGACGGGCCTGCGAGGAAGCCCTCGATGCCGTCGTCCCACAGGGCAGCGGTGAGGTGATGGCCGGAGAGGATGTGCTTGCACTGGTGCACCAGCGAGGAGAGGATCACGCCCCGGCGCGAGCTGTAGGCGGCCGCGGTGGCCAGGCGATTGCGGTGCAGGACGCGCGAGGTCCACGACATCTGGGTGCGATAGGCGTCCCACGGCGGATGGTGCACGCTGGTGCCCGGCAGCACCACATGACGGTAGCCGCGCCGGGTGGCACGCAGCCCGTACTCGGCGTCGTCCCACTTCAGGAAGAACGGGGCGGGCAGGCCCAGTTCTGCGACGGTGCCGGGCGGGAACAGGGTCGCCCACCAACCGGTGTAGTTCGCCTCCCCACGGGGACGCAGGAAGTCCCAGTCCTCCGGGGACGTGCCGGTGAGGTCGACCGGGGCGCGCACACCGTCGGCGGCATGCCATTGGAAGTCGTTCGCGCGCACCGCCTCGGACAGGGCGATCAGGCGCAGCGGCTCCTGGGCGGAGAACAGTGGAGTGCCGAGGATCGTGGGCTGCGCGGCGAGGGCCTGATATGTGGCCATCCGCAGCAGCGACTCCTCGCTGATCACGGCGTCGTCGTCGGACAGCAGCACGGAGTCCTCCGGGAACTCCTGGGAGCAGAGCATCCCGCGGGCGTAGCCGCCGGACCCTCCGAGATTGGGCTGGGAGATCAGGCGCACACCGGGGGCGGATTCCTGGAGTGCGAGGAAACCGGGATGCTCGGCGAGGGAACCGCCCTGATCCACCACGATCACCTGGTGCACGCACTCCATCCGCGCGAAGCGTCCCGCCTGCGCGACCGCGTCCTCCTCGCGGCGGAAGGTGGGCATCACGACCGTGACGGGCGCGAGCTCGACGGACCGTTCGGCCGTCCAGATCACGGTGCGCACGTCGCCGTCGATCCACAGCCAGTCGTGCTCCTCACGGGCGAGGCAGATCTCGTGGGAGCCGGCGGTGAGCGGGCGGAGCGCTTCGCGTCGACCGTCACGGGATCCCATGAGCACGAGCGCCGCACCATCAGCACTGCCCGTGCTGCCAACGCTGCCCTCACCGTCAGTGGCGTCAGTGGCGTCAGTGCTGCCGGAGCCGGAGTTCACGTGGACGGTCACCGTGCCCGCACCGAGCACCGCGCGCCAGGCCGCGACCGGGAACGCCTGCTCCCAGAGCGACGCGCGCTCACCGGCGGAGAAGGTCGCCAGGGTGAGCGTGGGGGCATGGGGGCCGGAGCTCATGCGATGACGGCCCTCCCTCGAGTGCTGGAACGGGGCTCGCGCGCGATCCCGAGGAGGATGCAGCGAGCCGGATGCTGGTGCCGCGCACAGGAGATCGCCAGGAGCGAGACCGTCCGGAGCGTGCGGAACTCGGACTATAGCAACGTGAACTGGCCCGGAACACGAGGCACCCTGTGGCGGGCCCGCCTCCCGCGGACCGTAGACTGCGCTGCGTGAGCACGACCCGGCGTATCGCAGCGAAACTGCACAGGGGAGATGCGGCCCGTCGGCTGAGCCTGTCGGGTCGCGCCCTCCTGCCTGCGGCGGACCCCGGAAACGTCTGGACCGGACTGCGACCGCGACTCCAGCAGGCCCGCTCCCTCGAGGCCCCCGATCTGCATGCCGAACGTGAGCAGAGCCTCGAGACGGTGCTCCAGGCGCTCGCCCCGTACCAGCCGATCCTCACCGCGCCCGTCGAACGCCGGCCGTGGCGGCTGGCCGTGCGCGCCGACGAGATCACGGCGGCGCGTCGCCGGCTCGGCGGCCTCCCCGCCCACTGGGAGATCCGCGAGGAGCCCCGCGACCAGCAGATCATCGCCCGCCCGCACCTGGCCGTCGCAGACCGACCCTTCGAGCCCATTGCGGGCCTCGACGTGATGATCGACGTGCTGGAGCGCGAGCAGGGCCGTTACGTCGGCCGTTCCCAGGGCGCGCTGCGCCACGTGCCCGCCGAGGACTGGGCGGCACTGTCCGAGCAGAGCCTGAGGGGCGATGCCCGTCGGCCCTGCGCCCCGGAGCCGGCCGTGCCGATCGACCTGGTCTACACCTGGGTGGACGGATCCGATCCGGCCTGGCGGGAGCGCCGTGACGCGGCACTGCACGCGCGCGGCGAGGGCCTGCCTGCGCGCCATGACTCCGCCGTCGATGCGAGTCGCTTCCTGAACTCCGACGAGCTGCGGTTCTCGCTGCGGTCGGTGCACCGCTACGTGAACTGGGTGCGACGCATCTACATCGTCACGGACCAGCAGGTGCCGTCGTGGCTGATGCGGGAGGACCCCCGGATCCGGATCGTGGACCACCGCGACCTGCTGGGCGGCAGCCGCTTCAACTCCCACGCGATCGAATCCGCGCTGCACCGCATCCCGGGCCTCGCCGAGCACTACCTCTATCTCAACGACGACGTGCTGTTCGGGCGCATCGCCTACCCGAGCGACTTCTTCGCCGCCGAGGGCATCGCGAAGTTCTTCCCCTCGGACCTGCCGATCGACCCCGGCCCCGTGACCGGCGGGGACCTGCCCATCATGGCGGCGGCCAAGAACGGTCGCGACCTGCTGGCCTCCCGCTTCGGCCTCGCAGTGCGCACGAAGATCCGTCACACCGTGCATCCGCAGCTGCGCAGCATCGGCGAGCAGATCGAACGGGAGAACCCCGAAGCGGTGGCCCGCACCCGCAGCGCCCTGTTCCGCTCGCCGACCGACCTCTCCCTCGCCTCGTCGCTGCACCACTGGTACGCCTATGCCCAGGGCCGGGCCGTCCCCGCCCAGCCCAACTACCTGTACGTCGATCTCGCGGCACCCGGACTGGGGCAGCGGCTCGACGCCCTGGACTCGCTGCGCCGCTACGACACCTTCTGCCTGAACCAGGAGGAAGGCGCGGCGACGGACGACATCCGGCGCGAGCTGAGCGCGTTCCTGAACAGCTACCTGCCGTATCCCGCGCCGTGGGAGCGCTCGGCGCCGGCGTCGGCACCACGCAGGCCCGTGGAACTCGGTACCCTGCAGGAGTGAATTCCGCAGCCGAGACCCTCGATCTCCCGGGCATGCCCGAGACCGACGCGCCCACCGACCAGGTGGGCACCGACCCCGAGCATCCGCATCCGGGTCAGTGGCGCCTGGTCGCTGTGCAGATCTCCAACTGGGGAACCTTCCACGGCACCCATGACCTGACGATCTCGCCCAAGGGCTTCTTCCTCACCGGCGGGCCCGGCACCGGGAAGTCCACGCTGCTGGACGCCATCAGCGCACTGTTGACCCCGCCGCGCACGCTGCAGTTCAACGCCGCCGCCTCCGATGCGGGCCCGGCCCGCTCGAAGTACCGCCGCACCGTGGCCAGCTACGTGCGCGGCGCCTGGGCGATGCACTACGACCAGGCCACCGGGGAGTTCAGCCAGGAGGTGCTGCGCGACAAGACCACGCTGTCGGTGCTCACGCTGCGCTACGGCGACGGGATGGGCGGCACCATCCAGCTCTCCCGCCTGCTCCTGCTCCACGCCGGCCACAGCGCCGACTCCGACGTGAAGAGCCTGTACGTCATCGCCCGCAAGCCCCTGGACGTCACGGACCTGCGCCAGTTCGTCTCCAGCCAGATCGAGGGCAAGGCGCTCGAGGCCGCCCACCCCGGCACCGAGACCTTCCGCCAGTTCCGCGAGTACCGCGCCGCCTTCAGCCAGCTGCTGGGCATCCCCGACGAGAAGGCCCTGGGGCTGCTGCACAAGATCCAGTCCGCCAAGGAGCTCGGCGACGTCAACGCCCTCCTGCGCGACTACATGCTCGATGCGCCGCGCACCTTCGAGCTCGCCGACCAGGCGCTCGCGAACTTCCAGAACCTCTCGGAGGTGTACGAGGCGCTGGTCACCGCCCGTGAGCAGCGGGACCTGCTGCGCGGCCTGCGCGGCAACCACGAGGACTGGACCGCGATGCGCGAGCGCGGCGGAGAGCTCGTGGACCGTCGGGCGGACATCGACGTGTACGCCGCCCAGCACCTGGTGCGCCTGCTGGGGGAGGAGACCGGCCGCCTCCAGCTCGAGCGCGACCGCCTCGGTGCCCAGCAGCGCCGCCTCACGCAGGACGTCAACGAGGCGCGTGCGGATCTGGGCCAGCTCAAGGAGCAGCGCAAGCGCGCCGGCGGCGGCGAGATCGACGACTGGAAGCAGCAGATCGCCGGCCTCGAGGTGGAGCGGGACCGCCGCCGCGAGCGCGGCACCGAGTTCGCCTCCCAGCTGGCCACCGTCGAACTGCGCACCCCGGCCGGTGAGGACATGTTCCTCGCCCTCCAGCGCGAGGTCGAGGAGCTCCGCGAGACGCTCGAGACCGAGGAGAAGGGCGCCGATTCGGCCCGCTGGGAGGCCGAGGCGACCGTCCGCGAGCTCACCGCGACCCTGGCCCGCACCCGCGAGGAGCTGAAGTCCCTCACCACGCGCGCCTCGAACCTGCACTCCGAGGACATCGCCCTGCGCGATCACATCGCCTCCGAGGTGGGCATCGCCCCCACCGAGCTGCCCTTCGCCGCCGAGCTGCTGCAGGTGCGCGAGGGCCAGGAGGAATGGACCGCGGCCGCTGAGCAGGCGCTGCGGGGCCTGGCCCGCTCGATCCTCGTGCCCGATCGGGTCTACCGCGAGGTGGCCGCGGTGATCGACCGCACCAAGCTGCGTCGGCGCATCTCCTACAACCGCGTCAACACCGATCTGCGCCGCCCCGCGAAGAACATCGACGACCGCTCGCTGGCCGCGAAGCTCGACGTCAAGGACGGCGAGTTCCACGTGTGGCTGAGCCACGAGATCGCCTCGCGCATGGACTACACCTGCGCGGACACCCTCGAGGAGTTCACGCGCCTGAACCGGGCCGTGCTGCGCTCGGGCCAGATCAAGCACTCCGCCACCCGGCACGAGAAGAACGCCGACCGCCAGATCAACGACCGTTCCCAGTGGGTGCTGGGCTTCGACAACCGCGCCAAGCGGTCCGTGTTCGAGGCCGAGCGCACCCGCGCCGAGCAGGAGCTGTTCGAGGCGCAGGCCCGCCGCAAGGACGTCGAGTCCGAGCGCGAGCAGCGCCGCGAGCGCCTCTACGCGCTGCAGTCGATCAGCCAGGTCACCTGGGACGACATCGATGCCGCGTCGGTCGCCCGACGCGTCGCCAACCTGCGGGACATGGTGCGCGCCGCGGAGGACGGCTCCGCCGCGCTCAGCGAGCTGGCCCGCCAGATCGACGACGTCGAGAGCTCCATCGCCGCCTCCGAGGAGGAGCTGCTGGAGGTGGTGCGCTCCGCCGGCAAGCTCGGGGAGCAGACCGAGCGCGCCGAGGAGCGGCTGGTCGAGGCGAAGGAGCGCGTGGCCGAATCGTCCCTGGCCCCCGAGGTCGAGGCCGAGCTCGCCGAACGCTTCACCGCGATCGCCCCCAGCCTCGTGATCGGCAACATCGACCAGGTCACCAAGGACGCCTCGGCGACCCTGGACGCCGAGCTGATGGCGCTGACCCGCCGCACCTCCCGCGCCGAGGAGGACATGCGCACCGCGATGCGCGAGTTCTCCCGCCGCTGGCCCGCCCAGGCGGGGGACACCGCAGCGACGCTCGAAGCGGCCGACGACTACCTCGCGATCCTGCAGCGGATCGAGGAGGAGAAGCTGCCCGAGGTCGAGGACCGCTTCTTCGAGTTCTTCACCGGCAACACCCTGGGCGACGTGCAGGCGCTCGCCACCGCGATCGCCCGCGAGCCCGCCGAGATCCGCAAGCGGCTGCAGCGCATCAACGCGCTGCTGACCCAGGTCGAGTTCCACTCCGGCCGGTTCCTGCAGCTGTCGATGCGCCCGGTGCACCTCACCGCACTGGATGAGTTCAAGCGGGCGCTGGAGGATGCGGTCGCGGACACCGCGCTGAACGACATCAGCCGCGACCGGGACCTCGCCGAGGAGCGCTTCCTCTCGCTGCGCCACCTGATGGACATGATCGGCGCCGCCCGCACCCGGGACGACCAGATCTCCCGCGTGATCCTCGATGTGCGCCGGCACGTGCACTTCCATGCGGAGGAGGTCGACACCGAGGGCACCGTGGTCCATGCCCACGAATCCGGCGGTCCGCTCTCGGGCGGCCAGAACGAGCGCCTGGCCACGTTCTGCCTCGCTGCAGCGCTGCGCTACCAGCTGGCCGGCACCGGCCACGAGGTGCCGCGCTACGCCCCGATCATCATCGACGAGGCCTTCTCCAAGGGCGCCGGCAAGTTCATCACCGCAGCGATGGAGTCCTTCCGCCACTTCGGCTTCCAGGTGATCCTGGCCAACCCGGGCAAGAACCCGCAGGCGCTGGCCCCGTTCATCGGCGGCGTCGGCGTGGTCTCGATCCGGCAGGACCGGTACTCCTCCGTCGCCCCGGTGGAGTTCGTCCCGGTCGAGGAGTGACCCCGCCCCCTTGCTACGCTGATCCGGTGCCCGAGACGATGCCGCGTCCCCTGTGGCGCGCGCGCCTGCGCAGGGCCGTCGCGCGCGGTGCCGCACTGTGCGCCGCCACCGCCTTCGCCGCCTCGCTGACGCTCCCGGCCGCCGCGCTCGGGGAGGACGGCCCGTTCGACTTCCCCGCCGAGACCACCACGGTGACGATGATCCCCGGAGCCGTGACGCGGGTGCCGCTGACCGCGCTGCTGGAGGACGACCTCGAGGCGGAGGTCGACCTCGAATCCGCCCAGCTCGCCGTGCCGGAGGACCTCGACGAGGCCGAGCGTCAGCTGATGGAGGTCTCCGACGACTCCCGCAGCATCGGCGTGGCGGGGGAGGGGACCTGGACCCTGATCAGCGACGCCCTCGTCTTCACCCCGCTGCCCGGCACGGAGGGACCGGCCACCCCGATCGCGCTCACCGTCGAGGGCGATTCCGGCACCCGCTCGCAGCCGGCGACCTTCACCCCGGAGGTCGTCGAGCTCGAGGAGATCTCGCTGCGCGGATCGGCCGGAGACGTCGAGAAGATCCCGCTGGACGACTCCCTTCCCACCGACGGCTCCGTGCGGCTCGAGCTCGCCGGGCTCCCCGCCGGCTCCACCGTGACCGAGGACGGCAGCCGGGCGACGGTCCCGGAGCAGGGCGTCTGGCAGCTCTCGGCCGACGGCACCACCCTCACCCACACCCCCGCCGGCACCGCGCTGGGGCGGCAGCTGGACCCGGTGCGCCTGGTCGCGGAGGATGCCGAGGGCGGGGTGGTCAGCGCCGCCGAGGTGGTGCTGACCGTCCCGATCATCTCCGACCTCGACCGCTCCGCGCCGTTCGGCGAGGACATCGTCTTCGCCGTGGGCGAGGGGCAGCAGCACGTGGACCCCGCCACCCTGCGCCTGACCCCACCGGCGGGGGACACCGGCGTGACGACGTCCGACGACGGCACCCAGGTGGTGGTCCCGCAGCAGGGGACCTGGAGCCTGGACCGCGAGAGCGCCAGCGTGCGGTTCAGCCCCGAGAGCGAGGACGTGCATGTGACCGCGCCGATGGGCATCGTGGGCGGCGACGGCAAGGGCGCGGAGTCGGCGACTGCTCTGCTGAGCACCGCCTACCCGATCCTCGCGGACCGCAGCGCGGCCTCGGCCCCCGGAACCGCACTGCAGTTCGATCTGACGCTCGGCAACCGCGACGTGCGCTCGGACTCCCTGCGCTTCGACCAGGACGCGCTCCCCGAGGGCGCCGAGCTCTCCCACGACGCCACCCAGGTGCGCGTGGACGGCGAGGGCACCTGGAGCATCGACATCGAGGACCGCACGGTGACGATGACCCCCGAGGAGGAGTTCACCGGCACCGCCTCACCGGTGGGAGTCACCGCCCGGGGCGTCTTCGCCGACAACCCCGTCTCGGCGACCTTCGAGGCCGTCTTCTCACCGGTGATCGCCACGATGCGCGACGACGAGCAGCGCACCGCCCCGCAGACCTCGCTCACGATCGACGTGCTGGCCAACGACACCGCGGGCAGCGGCTCCCGCCCCCTCACCCCGAGCACGCTCGAGATCGGCTCGCTCGAGGCCACCAACCTCACCGAGCTGGAGGACGGGCGCGGCAAGCGGCTGGTGGTGCCCGAGGAGGGCACCTATACGGTCAGCGCGAACGGTTCGGTGACCTTCACCCCGGAGGACGACTTCGTGGGCCGCACCACCCCGATCACCTACGACGTGCTGGACAGCGCCGGCACCCCCACCTCCGCCAAGCTCGCCGTCGAGGTGGATCCGAGCCTCACCGGCGCTGCGGAGACAGGGAACCAGTCCGCCGGAATCAACACCCTGCTGGCGGGTCTGATGCCGTCGGCGCCGGCGACGTTCCTGGTCTTCGGGACCATCGTGCTGCTGCTGCTCTTCGGCGGCGGCCTCGCCCTGTGGATCGGCGTGCAGATGGAAGCCGACAAGCGCGACTGGGAGAACTGAGCGGGAGGCCTCGTGCGGCCCCGCCCGCAGGCTTGCGCTTCGATCACTCCGAGGGCCCCGTCCGCAGGCTCGCGCCCCGATCACTCCGTGGGGCCCCATGCGCCGGCTCGTGCGCCGTTCACTCCGTGCGGCCCGCGCCTGCAGGCCCGCGCCCCGATCACTCGGTGGGGCAGCCCTCGGGCATCTCGACGGCGTCCTCGAGCGCGGCGGCCGCGTCGTCCTCCGGCGCGAGCTCGGAGAAGCCGTTGCCGAGCAGGAGATCCACCTCGGCGCCCTCGCGGTCGTCCAGCCGCAGCGCGGCGTCGGGCACCTGTGTGCGCACGGACTGCGCGGCGAGATACCCGTCGGGCCCGTACACGATGGTGACCGCGGAATCAGCCTTCTTCGTATTGCCCGCGTCGCCCATCGTGAAACCTCTCGAGCCGAGCTGCTCGGTGACCTCCCCGGCGAGGCCCCCGCGGCTGGTGCCGTTGAGCACGGTGACGGTGACGTCCCCGGGCGGTAGCGGGACGGCGCCGGGATCCGGGCAGGTGACCTCGGCTTCCTCCTCGCCGAACGACTTCTGGGCGATCACGCCCTGCTCGGCGCTGGGCCTGCGGAACTCGCCCACCGCGTAGACGCCCACCCCGATCAGCACGATCACGAGCAGCGAGAAGATCGCCAGCTGCACCGCGCGCAGCCGACGGGTGCGCCGCACCCGCAGCTCGCGGCGGCGCACATCGTCGGACGATCGCCCGTAGGGATGGGCGTCGCGATGGGACGAGGGCGGGACCGTCATGGTCAGTCCAGCGGGCGGTACCGGATGCCGAAGGCATCCAGGCGCGGCAGATGGGCCCGCAGCCGCTCCTCGAACTCCTCCCAGCTCTGCTCGGGCGAGCCCCAGGCGCGCTCTGCCAGGGCGCACATGCGCGGGAACGCCATGTACTGCAGCTGAGCCGCATCGGGCAGGTATTCGGACCACAGCTGGCCCTGCAGGCCGATCAGCAGCCGCTCCTGCTCCTCGCCGAGCTTCTTGGGGGTGAAGTCCGCCGTGTAGACGTCCTTGACGGTGGTCAGGCCGCCGATCGCGAGCGGCTCGCCCTTCGGATCGGCCTGGTAGAAGTCGAAGTAGGTGTGCTCGCTGCTGGCGATGATGGTCTGGAAGCCGCGCTCCGTGGAGGTCTTCAGACCGTCGGCGCCGCGCCAGTTCATGACCACGGTGTCATCGGGCAGATGGCTCTCGAGCACCTCGTCCCAGGCGACGATCCGCTTGCCGGACTCGGCCAGCACGTCGGCCGCGAACTGGGTGAAGCGGCCCTGGATCTCGGAGACCCGGGTCAGCCCCCACTCGTTCATGCGGGCGCGCGCCGCGGAGGAGCGCTCCCATTCCACGCGCGGGCACTCGTCCCCGCCGATGTGGACGTACGGCGCGGGGAAGATGTCGGCGATCTGGGTGAGCACGTCGCGGAGGAAGTCGAAGGCCGCGTCGTCCACGCCGAGCACGTGATCCGAGATGCCCCAGACCTCGCGCACCCCGACCTGCTGCTCGGGGAAGTTCCCGAGATTGGGGTAGGCGGCGATCGCGGCCTGCATGTGGCCGGGCAGATCCACCTCGGGCACGATCATGATGCCGCGACGGCGCGCGTACTCCACGAGCCCGCGCAGCTCCTCCTGGGTGTAGAAGCCGCCGTGCGGGGTGCCGTCGAACTCCCAGGCGTCCTCGTCGCCGCTCATGTGGCCCACGAGGGTCTGATCGCGCCAGGCGCCCACCTCGGTGAGCTTCGGGTAGCCCTTGATCTCCACGCGCCAGCCCTGATCATCGGTGAGGTGCAGGTGGAGGATGTTCAGGCGGTGCAGCGCCATCGCGTCGATCAAGGTCTCGATCTCGGCCACGGCGAGGAAGTGGCGGGAGACGTCCACGTGCATGCCGCGCCAGGCGTTCTTCGGGAAGTCGCTGATGGTCACGCAGGGGATCGAGTCCCCGGCGCCGGTGACGATCTGCGCGAAGGTGTTGCGGCCGTCCGCGAGGGCGGCTTCGCTGCCGGCAGTGAGGTTCGCGCCTTCGGGAGAGATCGACAGGGCGTACTCGGTGCGGCCCAGATCCTCGGTGAGACCGACGGAGAGCTCGTCCCACGGTGCGGTGGTCTGCCATGTCCCCTCGGACCAGATCACGGACTGCGGGTACGGGACGAGCGCGATCGGATCGGGCATCAGCTTCTCCTAGGACCTGGACGTCGATGTGCAGATCCCAGTTTGCCACGCGGCGTGCGTCGCCGAGACCCGGTCGCGCGGGCTGGCGGGCTCGTAGTGGCCCGGACGCACGGGAGCCCGGTCGGCAGTGCCGACCGGGCTCCCTCACTCCGCCCTGCTCCTTCCCGTTGACGCTGATGCGTCGAGCAGGCCGTCGTGGCTGGTGGGCGTCTTCCTCAGACGCTGATCAGCAGATCAGCGGTAGGTGACGAAGACGTGCGGCGAGTTCCAGATGGAACGCTCGACGACCTGCTGGCGCGAACCGGAGGCATCGATGATCCGGCCGTTGCCGACGTAGATCCCGATGTGCCCGTAGTTGTTCGCGGTGAACGCCACGAGATCGCCGGGCTGCGCCTGCGACTGGGAGATGATCTTCCCGCCGAAGGTGTATCCCTTGGCCGTCTTGCGCGGCAGGTTCATGCCCGCCTGGCCGTACGCGTAGTGCACGAGGCCGGAGCAGTCGAACCCGGTGGAGGGCGAGCTGCCGCCCCACGTGTACCGGACGCCGGTCTGGCTGCGTGCCGCGTTGATGATCGCCTGGCCGTTCACGGAGGTCCCGGAGGACGCTCCGCCGGAGCTGCCACCGATGGTGGCGTTCCCGTACAGCGCGTTCCAGGTCTTCGGGCCGACGACACCATCCACGCCGATGCCCGCAGCGCGCTGGAGCGCACGGACGGCGGAGTTGGTGGCGGGGCCGAAGGAGCCGTCGACCGCGATGGAGGCACCGCGGGCGTTGAGCTGGGACTGCAAGGTGCGCACGGCCGTGCCGCGCGATCCCTGCCGCAGCTTGGGCTGCGAGGACGACGAGCCGCCCGAGGACGAGCTGCCGCTGAGGGCGTTCCAGGTCTTCGGACCGACGACGCCGTCCACGCCGATGCGCGCTGACGACTGCCGATTCTTGACCGCTCGCAGGGTGGCGGAGCCGAAGACCCCGTCGACCTTGAGCGAGGCGCCGTGGGCGTTCAGCCGACCCTGGAGGTAGGACACGGCACTGCCGCGTGCTCCGAGGCGCAGCTTCACGCTGGTGTACTGGGAGGAGGCTGCCGGGGCGACGGCCGGGGCGGCGCCGCGCACGGTGCCGACGGCGGAGGCCGACGGACCCTTCGCGGTGGCGGTGGCTGTGCCCGTGAGAGCGGCGGTGGCCGAGACGGCGCCGATGACGGCGACGGCCCCCACGCCTCGACCGACCGGAGCGGCGAGGCCCCGGTAGTCGATCACGGCACGGCCGGCTGCCCGGTGTGTGCCTCGGGGAGTGGTGCGGAACATCAGCGGTATTCACTTTCTCCGTCGCCTCGCAGAAGACCGGACGCGTCGCGCGCGAAGGGTCTGCGCCCGTCACCCAGGGAAGCGGAGGAAGGGTCCATGCCGGTGACGGGGAGGCGGCGACATGGACGGCACCCCAGGTCAAGGCGGCACCATTGGCCACTGTATGTCCAGGTGGAATCCAGCCCACAGGGGGGTTTACCCAGGGAGACCGACACCTTTGCCAAGAATTTACCTAAAATCGCCGATTTTCACCGTGTTGCCCGTGAAATCGGACAATTCATATGGTAGTTACACGATTGTTATTCACGACGGTGTGAACGTGTGAACGGTGTGAACGGTGTGCGGCGGGGCAGGGGGCGCGAGGCGAGGCGCGGCCCGTGAGTGACGGCGGCGAGGCTCGGGAGCGACGCTTGAGGTCGACGCCTGGGAGCGACGCCTGGGAGCGACGCTTGAGAACGACGCCCGGGAACGACTCAGGGCCACGATCGCGTCTCTCGACGTTCTCGCGGCCCTGAGCAACCGGTCGGGGTGACAGGATTTGAACCTGCGACCTCCTCGTCCCGAACGAGGCGCGCTACCAAGCTGCGCCACACCCCGGTGGTGCGCCACCGAAGCGGTGCACCGGAGAGCAACTTTAGCAGGCGTCGGAGGGGGTCAGCGCCCCGTATCGGGCCGCGAGGCACGCAACGTGAGCAAGGTCGCCTCCGGAGGGGTGAGGAAGCGGTAGTTCGAGTAGGGGCTCGCGCCCAACCCCGCACTCACATGCAGCGGCACTCCCTGCCAGCTGGACAGTCCTCGCGCCTGCTGGCGCGGCAGATCGCAGTTGGTCACGAGGGCCCCGACGCCGGGCAGCCGCAGCTGGCCGCCATGGGTGTGACCGGCCAGGATGAGATCTGCGCCGTCGGCCGCGAAGGCATCCAGCACCCGGCGGTACGGGGCGTGCGCGACCCCCAGGCGGAGCACATTGCCGTGATCGGGGGCAGAGGGTTCAGGGGCCGGCCGGGCGGGCATCTCGTCGCGCTCGAGGTGGGGGTCGTCGACGCCGGCCAGGCGCACTTCGAGGCCGCCCAGCTCGATGCACGCCCGGGTGTTGGTGAGGTCCTTCCAGCCATGTGCCGAGAGCCGTCGGGCCAGCTCCTGCGTGGGCAGGTCCGGGTCGCGGGGCTCGGTCATCCCCTCGGGGCGCGGATCCGGCAGCAGGTACCGTGCCGGGTTCTTCGGCCCCGGGGCGAACATGTCGTTGGATCCCATCACGTACGCCCCGGGTCTCTGCAGGAGCGGGTCGAGGGCGTCGGCGAGCACCGGCACGGACGCCGCCGAGGCGATGTTGTCGCCGGTGTCGATCACCAGGTGCGGCCGCAGCGAGGCGAGGTGCCGCAGGAACGCGAGCTTGCGGTGCTGATCGGGCATCAGGTGGATGTCGCTGATGTGCAGCAGGCGGATCGTGCGTGCCCCCGGCGGCAGGATGCGCAGTTCGTGCTCGCGCAGCGTGTACCGGTGGATCTCGACCCGGTGGGACCAGACGTGCGCTGCCGCGGCGGCGCCGAGGCCGGCCAGGCCCACGGCTCCCGCGGCGGCGGCCAGTGGCCGCATCTCAGCCCTTCCCGGTGGACTGGCGGATGACGACCGTCTGACCCTCGGGCAGATCCGCCCCGGGCTCGGGGTCCGTGCCGATCGCGTAGCCCTCGCCGACCGAGTCGGAGCTCTCCTCGCGCACCTCGGTCTTGTACCCGGCGGCCTCGACCGATGCCGTGGCCTCGGACATGACCTTGCCGTTCACGTCGGGGACCTTGCCCTTCTCCACTGCGTCGTTCGCCTCCGTCTTGGTCTCCGGCGGAGCGTCCGGGAAGGACTCGCTGGGCAGATCCTTGTGCACCTCGGTCATGTACTCCTGCCACGTGGGCAGGGAGATCGTGTTGCCCCAGACGTGGCCGGTGCGGAGCATCGTCCCGTCGACGTCGAAGCCGCCCGGGCGCTTGTCGCCCTGGGGGTGGCCGAACCACACGGCGGTGGACACCTGCCGGGTGAAGCCGACATACCAGGTGTGGTACTGCTTGTTCGAAGTGCCGGTCTTGCCGCCTGCAGGGTGGCCGGGGATGATCTTCCCCTTGCCGGTGGCCTTCGGGTCCTCGAGGTCCTGCTCGAGCGTCCAGGCCATCGTGTCGGCGACCTTCTTCTCGACGGCCTGATGGCAGTCGGCGCCCGAGATCCCCATCGCGTCGCCGTTGCGGTCGGTGACCTCGGTGATCGCCTGCGGCTTGCAGTATGTGCCGCCGGCGGCCCAGGTCGCGTACGCGCCGGCCATGTCGAGCGCGGAGACCTGCAGCTGCCCCAGCACCACGGCCGACGGAGCCAGCGTGGTGCCGTACATGTCGGCGATGTCCATGTCGTAGGTGGCCGGGTCGAAGGGGTTGTACTTGCCGGGCACCACACCGATGTCGCGGGCGCCGTCGGCGATGTCGCACAGGTCGATCTGGCGCGCCATGTTCGCGTAGGCGGTGTTGATGGAGAACTTGGTGCCGTTCAGGACGGACTCCATCGGAGCGATGTCCACGGAGACGGCGTTGTCCGGGTTGTACCCGGGGCTCTCCCGCCAGGCGCCACGAGACAGGCAGCGCGCGGGGAAGTTCGACATCGCCTCGCGCTTGGTGCTGACGCGGTCATCGATGCTGTGGCCGCTCTTGAGCCATTCCTGGAGCACGAAGGGCTTGAACGTCGAGCCGACGGGGAAGCCGTTGGATCCGCCGAGGGCCTGCGGCACGTTGTAGTTGATCGCGGTCTCGCCCGCGCCGACCTCCTCATAGGGGTTGAACACGCGGTTCTCGGCCATCGTGAGGATGTTGCCGGTGCCCGGCTCGACGCTCACGATCGAGTGGCCGAAGCCGTTCGAGGAGTCGCCGGGGACCTTGCGCTGCAGAATGTCGGTCGCCGTCTTCTGCATCTCCGGGTCCAGGGTGGTCTTGATCGTGAGACCGCCGCCGTACAGGAGCTTGCGCCGCTCCTCGTAGGAGGGGGCGAACTCGGGGTCGTTCAGCAGCGACCGGGTGACGTAGTCGCAGAAGAAGCCGCTGTCGCCCGCGTCGGCGCAGCCGGCCCGCGTGTTCGTGATCGAGAGCATGTCCTCGACGGGCTGGTCGGTGTACTCGTCGTACTCCTCCTGCGAGATGTGGCCCTCGCGCTTCATGTCGGCGAGCACCTCGTTGCGGCGCTTCTGACCGGCTTCGGGGTGGGAGACGGGGTCGTACTGGTTGGGCCCGTTGGTGACGCCCGCCAGGAGCGCCGCCTCGCCGGGGTTGAGGTCCTTCGCGCTCTTCGAGAAGTAGTGGCGCGCTCCGGTCTCGACGCCGTACTGCGAGGGCCCGAACTGCGCGACGTTGAGGTACGCGTTGAGGATCTCGTCCTTGCTCCACTGCTTCTCGAGCGAGATCGCCAGCTTCGCCTCGCGCGCCTTGCGGCTGTACGTCTGCGCGGTGGCCTCGTCGATCGCTTCCTTGTCGCCACGCTGCACGGCGTCCATCAGCAGGGCGTTCTTCACGTACTGCTGCGTGAGGGTGGAGCCGCCCTGGGTGGCGCTGCCGCCCGCGTTGGAGGCGAAGGCACGGATCATGCCCTTGGCGTCGACGCCGCCGTGCTCGTAGAAGCGGCGGTCCTCGACCGAGATCACGGCCTGCTGCATGTACGGGGAGATCTCTTCCAGCGGCACCATGATGCGGTTCTCGGTGTAGAACGTCGCCAGCAGCGAGCCATCGGCCGCCTCGATGCGGCTGGCCTCGTTGAGGGGCTCGACCTCGAGCTCCGTCGGATAGGACTCGAACAGGGCGACGCCGTCCTCGGCGACCTTCGAGGAGGCGGAGACCGCCGGCAGGAAGAACGCGGCCAGGAGCACCCCGGCCAGGACGGAGACAGCGAGCATTCCCAGCAGCAGGTACAGGGTCTGCGCCAGGGCGACGGGGAGGGAGCGTCCGGAAGCGGAGCTGGACGGAGTGCGGGCCATGCTCCAACAGTACGGGGGCGACGGACGGCGAGCCATGAACCGAGGCCCGCGTCGAGGAATCTTCACGATTCCGCCCCAGCGGTGGGGCGCGAAGGCCCTTATCACGTCACAGGCAGGTCACGGAGTGGAGTCGGATTTTGCGCTGTGGCATGCGTCTCCTTACAGTGGTCGAAGAAATCGGGTCAACGAAGATTCGGAAAGAGGATGCACATGACCATCGGGGCGATTCCGACCACCGAGGATTCGAGCTGGGCGACACGAGGCGCATGCGTGGGCATGGACCCGGACGGGTTCTTCGTCCAGGGGGCTGAGCAGCACACCGTGAAGGTGGCCTGCGGTGCGTGCCCGGTGAGGACCGAGTGCCTCGCCGACGCGCTGGACAACAAGGTCGACTTCGGGGTGTGGGGCGGCATGACAGAGCGGGAACGTCGGCGCCTGCTGCGGCGCAACCCCGACGTGAGCGACTGGTCCGCGGTGCTGCGCCGCGCCTCGCAGGAGGCCGTGGGCAGCTGAGCCGGACGGTCGGCCAGCCCCGTTGGCGGGTCCGGCCGGTAGGCTTCGGGCCATGAGCACTATCACCCGCTGGGAGTACCTGACCGTTCCGCTGCTGATCCACGCGACCAAGCAGATCCTCGACAACTACGGCGAGGAGGGCTGGGAGCTGGTTCAGGTCGTCCCCGGACCGAATCCGGAGAACCTGGTCGCCTACCTCAAGCGGCCCCTGACCGAGGGCTGAGCTCGTGACCACGTCGCCTTCCGAGACTCCCGGCTCCGCTGAGCGCGCCGGGGCCGCAGCCCCTGCGGGCACCGGATCCCGCATCCGGGCACGTCTGGATGAGCTGGGCCTGACCCTGCCCGTCGTCGCCGCACCGGTCGCCGCCTATGTCCCGGCCGTCGCGGTCGGCTCGGCCGTCCACACCTCCGGCCAGCTGCCCTTCGTCGAGGGGTCCCTGCCCGCGACGGGCAAGGTGGGCGCCGAGGTCACTCCGGAGAGGGCCGCCGAGCTCGCTGCGATCTGCTGCCTCAACGCCCTCGCCGCCATCGAGGCCCTGGTCGGCGATCTCGACCAGGTGGTGCGCGTCGTCAAGGTCACCGGCTACGTCGCCTCCGACCCGCAGTTCACGGCGCAGCCCGCCGTGATCAACGGGGCCAGCGAACTGCTGGGCTCGATCTTCGGCGATATCGGCCAGCACGCCCGCAGCGCCGTCGGCGTCGCCGTGCTCCCGCTGGATTCCCCGGTCGAGCTGGACCTGCACGTGGAGCTCGCATCGGCCGCCCAGGCCGCTGCGGCGACCGCACCGGCCGCCGCGCCGACAGCCTGAACGAGACACCATGACCGAGGACGATGCCCTGCGGGACCCGGAGGCGGGCGCGGTCGAGCTGCTCACCGTCCCCGCGAACAACCCCGGGCCCATGACCCTCACCGGGACCGTCAGCTACGTGCTGCGCGACGAGGACCAGATCTGGGTGATCGACCCCGGCCCCAGGGACCCCGAGCATCTCGCCGAGCTGCTCGTGACCTGTGGAGAGGGAGTGCGCCCGATGGGCGTGCTGGTCACCCATCGGCACCTCGACCACACCGCCGGCGCGGCGACCCTGGCTCGCCAGCTCGCCGCCCGCAGCGGCCTCGAGGTGCCGCTCTGGGCCGCCGACCAGGCCGCCGTGCCGGGGTCGCGCCCGCTCCCGTCGACGCTCGAGGGGGACCACGGCGTGGTGGGCCACGTCATCCACCTGCCGGGCCACACCTCCGACTCCGTCGGGGTGCTCGTGGACGGCGGGCGCCTGCTCAGCGGGGACACGCTCCTGGGCGGCTCCTCGACCGTCATCGTGCCCGACGACGGCGGCGACCTCGCCGAGCACCTGCAGTCCCTCGCGATCCTGCGGGCGATGGCCGAGGACGGCCGGATCGGGTCGATCCATCCTGGCCACGGACCGGCCTACGAGGATCCGCTCTCCGCGCTCGAAGCGCTCGAGGGCGCTCTCGCGCATCGCCACGAGAGGATCGAGCAGGTGCGTCGTGCCCGCACCGCCGGCGTGCTCACCCTTGAGCGGCTGGTGCGCTCGGTGTACGGCGCCGACCTCTCCGAGGAGCTCGAGCAGGCCGCCCGCTGGAACCTGCGCGCCACGCTCGACTACCTCGCCCAGGAGCACTGAGCCGGGCTCCCTCGCTCGGCGCACGCCCTCTCCCTCCGCGCACGCCCCCCTTGCTCCGTGCACACCCTCTCGCCCCGCGCACGCTCTCTCTCCGCGCACGCCCCGTGTGCGGGCCCCGTGCGGCCACTGCGCGAGGGGTCGGCTCCCGGCCGTGACGGACCAGCATGACGAAAACCCCCGACCTGGCACCTGAGGTGCAGGCCGGGGGCTTTCGCGAAGCGTGTCGGGGTGACCCCGCACGAACCTGTCAGCGGGCGCGGCGGCGCAGACGCTCGACGTCCGAGATGAGGACGGCGCGTGCCTCGAGCCGGATCCACCCGCGGGAGGCGAAGTCCGCCAGCGCCTTGTTCACGGTCTCGCGGGAGGCGCCGACCAGCTGGGCGAGCTCCTCCTGGGTGAGGCCGTGGGCGACCATCACACCGTCATCGGTCTGGCGACCGAAGCGCTGCGCGAGATCGAGGACGTTCTTGGCCACGCGGCCGGGAACGTCGGCGAAGACGAGATCGGCGAGCGACTCGTTGGTCTTGCGCAGGCGACGCGCGAGCGAGGCGAGCAGGTGACGGCCGACCTCGGGACGCTGCGCGAGGACCCGGTACAGGTCCTGCTGGGACAGCGAATAGAGCGTCGACTCGGCGACCACGGTCGCCGTCGCGTTGCGCGGCGCCGGATCGAACAGGGACAGCTCGCCGAGCGTCTCGCCCGGGCCGAGCACGGCCAGCAGGTTCTCGCGGCCGTCGCCCGAGGCATGACCGACCTTGACCTTGCCCGAGCCGATGATGAAGAGACGATCGCCCGGATCGCCCTCGCGGAAGATGATCGCGCTGCGGTGATAGTCCTCCTGCTTCATCGACGCCAGCACGGCCTGCTTGCCGTCCTCGTCGAGCGCAGCGAACAGCGGCGATGACCGTACGATGTTCTCGTCCACGGAACCTCCTGATGGTGGGGCCCCGAGTGCCGGGACCAAGCTGTGCGTGTCTGTGACGGATGCCACCAACATCGGTGGTGGCTGTCACATGATGAGGAAACACTATCGCGCCCCGGCCATTGTTATGTGTCACACGCAGGATGAGGAGTGTTTCTGATGATGTCCGTGAGCCCTCGCCGTGCTGCCGCGAACGACTCCGCAGGCCCTGCGGATGCCGCCGTCGTGGCGTCCCGGCTGCGCGATCTCCACATCGATGCCCGCACCGAGCTCGACCACTCCGATGCCTTCGAACTGCTGGTCGCGACGGTTCTCTCCGCGCAGACCACCGACGTCCGGGTCAACCAGGTGACCCCTGCACTGTTCGCCTCCTGGCCGGACCCCGCCGCCCTCGCCGGAGCCGACGAGGGCACTGTGACGGAGATCGTACGTCCGTTGGGCATGGGAGCCACCCGGGCGCGTCGGATCATCGGACTGGCCCGCGGACTCGTCACCGACCACGGCGGCGAGGTGCCCGATGACCAGAAAGCCCTCGAGAAGCTCCCCGGCGTGGGCCGGAAGACCGCCCACGTGGTGCGCGGTGCGTGGTTCGGGCATTCGCTCCTGGCCGTCGACACCCATGTGGGCCGGCTCGCCCGCCGACTGGGATGGACCGAGCGGACCGATCCCCGCGGGGTGGAGGACGACGTGGTCGCCCGGGTCGAGGCCGACGGCAGCGGGAGCGCCGATGAGGACCTCACGATCCTGGGATTGCGCCTGATCCTGCACGGACGGCGCGTCTGCACGGCGAGGTCGCCGCACTGCGGGGACTGCGTGCTGGTCGACGTCTGCCCCAGCGCCGGGATCGCGTGAGGACGGTCCGCGCGCCGGCGGCGCGGGTGGGGTAAGCATGAGGGCATGAGGGATGGACGTGACGACGAGACCGAGGGAGGCGGCATGCGCGACGAGGCATCCCTGGCCACGCCCGATCCGCGGCCTGCGCTGCCCGGTTTCCTGACGCGACTCGCCGATCGCGCCCGGCACGGCGATGTGCTGGTGCACCGCAACGCCGATCCGCGGACCCCGCCGACCCCTGAGCGAGTGCGGCGCAGCGCAGTGCTCATCCTGATCACCGGGACCGGGCTCGACGATGCGCAGGTGGTGCTCGAGGAGCGGGGCCACGCGCTGCGCTCCCAGCCCGGCCAGTTCTCCCTGCCTGGCGGCGGCTCGGACCCGGGGGACCGGGACGACGTGCACACCGCGCTGCGCGAGGCGCAGGAGGAGACCGGCCTGGACCCTCGAGGCGTGCAGGTGCTCGGAGCCTTCGAGCCGATCCCCATGCCCTGGCGGGCGCAGCAGGTGACCCCGGTGCTCGGCTGGTCGCCGACGACGCCTCCGCTCGGCGTGCAGGACCCGATCGAGGTCGAGCGCGTGGTGTGGGCGGCGCTGACCGGGGGCGGCTCGCTCGCCGATCCGACGCATCGGCGGCGCGGACTGCTGGGCGGTCAGGCCGTCGGCCCCGTGTTCGAACTCCCCGAGGACGCCTTCGTCTGGGGTTTCACCGCGATGATCCTCGAACAGGTGCTGGTCGGGGTCGGGTTGGACCCCGTTCCGCCGGACTCCCCGGCCCTCGAGATCCCGGCTTCGCGCCGACGCTGATCGCGGGCAGTGGACACAGGCGGCCGGGCAGACGGTGGCCACGGTCACGGCCGCGAAATCGGCTCGCCACGAGCGCAGGCCAGCGCGCTAGACTGGACCGTTGCCGGAGTGTCTCCGGCGCCCCGGAGCTGCAGGAAGCGCATGGCCCCGCCATGGGTCCGTGAGAGTCCGGGGCCCCGACTCATGGGACCACCATCAGCAGAGAAGGAATGGGATCCACGTGCCACGCGGCAAGGTGAAGTTCTACGACGCCGAGAAGGGCTTCGGCTTCATCCTCGACGACGAGGATGGTCAGAGTGTGTACGTGCACGCCTCCAACCTGCCCGAGGGCGTCACCGCGCTCCGGCCCGGCGCCCGGGTCGACTTCGACATGGTCGATGGCCGTCGGGGTCCCCAGGTGCTCGCACTGCAGCTGATGGAGCCCGCTCCGTCGATCAGCCGCGCGCGTCGTCCCAAGCCCGACGAGATGGCGGGCATGGTCGAGGACCTGATCCGTCTGCTGGACGACGCCTCCAACGGCCTGCGCCAGGGCCGCTATCCCGATCGCGGGCACGCGCAGAAGATCTCCACCGTGCTCCGTGCCGTCGCCGACAATTTCGAGGCCTGAACCGATGACTCAGCCGACCACCGCCACCCGTCGCCCCCGCGCCGCCCGGCCCCGCCTGGACGCGATCGCCGCCGATGCCGTCGAGCTCGCCCGCGAGGCGCTGCTCGAGGTGACCGAACCCGGCCAGGTCGGCGAGCACCTGCGCGCCGAGGCCACCGGTGATCGGCTCGTCACCCATGTCTTCGACTGCACCATGCCTGGGTATCGCGGCTGGTCCTGGGTGGTGGTGGTCTCCCGTGCCTCCCGCGCGAAGGCCGCCACGGTCGCCGAGACCGCGCTGCTCCCGGGCGACGACGCGATCCTCGCCCCCGAGTGGGAGCCGTGGTCCGAGCGCCTCAAGCCCGAGGACGTCGGCGCCGATGACCTGCTGCCCTTCCGGGAGCAGGACGAGCGCCTCGAGGAGGGCTACGAGGCCACCGGCGACGAGGACGCCGACCGCGTCGCGCAGTGGGAGCTCGGCCTCGGCCGCGCCCGCGTGCTGTCCCCGCAGGGCCGCGCAGAGGCCGCGGAGCGGTGGATCGATGGCGAGTTCGGCCCCCGCCAGACCTCGGGTCGCGGCCGCCGCGGCACGGTCTCGGCGACCTGCATGAGCTGCGGCTTCCTCTCTCAGCTGTCGGGCTCGCTGCGTGGCGAGTTCGGCGTGTGCACCAACGAGTGGTCCCCGGCCGACGGTCGCGTGGTCCATCTCGGCTTCGGCTGCGGTGCGCACTCCGAGACCGGCCAGGAGGAGAGCGATCGCGAGATCCCGCGCTCCGGCGGCGTCGTGATCGACGAGCTCGAGGTCGACTTCCAGAAGCGCTCCGAGGGCGAGAGCTCGGCGGACAGGGCGAACGATACGGCTGCGCAGTCCCCGGAGACGTCCGAGAAGCCGGCAGAGGCAGCGGTCTCCGAGGCCGCCGGGACCACGGACGTCGCCAAGGCTGCCGAGTCTGACAAGGCCGCTGAACCCGGCCAGGCTGCCGAGTCTGACAAGGCCGCTGAGCCCGGCCAGGCTGCCGAGTCCAGCACGGCTGGTGAGCCCGGCAAGACTGCCGAGCCCGACAACGCGGCAGAGTCCGCCGAGGCGGCCGGGTCCGAGGACGCCGTTCCTGCCATCGAACCCGTGGACGTGGTGGACGTCGTCAAGCCGGCCGACGCCGAAGAGTCGACGGACGACTCGGTGGCTGCCTCCGCCGAGGCCACCGATGCCACCGAGCCCACGGGTGCCGCTGAGCCTGCAGATGCTGCTGAGCCGGCGGACGCCGCTGAGCTGGCGAATGCCGCTGAGCCCGCGGATCTCGAGGAGCTCGCCGTGGCGGTCGACGTCGTCGAGCCGGCCGCGGATGAGGTGCCCGAGGCCGATTCCGAGGACGACGACGCCCCGGCCGCGCCGGAATCCCCGGCTGCCGATGATCGTCAGGACCAGCCGAACACTCTCTTCGACTCCTGAGACGACTGCCCGTCGGCAGGTGGGCAGCCTGCCTCGTCGGGGGCTGCCACCTGCCCGGCGGGAGAACCCTAGGAGACCGCGATGCGGGCCAGCAGCGCCTCGATCGCCAGCAGTGGCGGGACATTGCCGCTGATCCGCTGACGCGCCACCTGTATCGCCTCGAGGAGCTCCAGCGTGGCCTTCCCGGTGCCGCCGGATGCGGCCTGGTCGATCTCCGCGGCCACCTCGACGTTCACGAGCTCGCTGTCCGTGCCGAGCTGACGGCTCAGCACGTCGCGGAGCACCGAGTGGGCATCGAGCAGGTAGCGATCCAGCACGTCGCGCACCAGACGCGTCTGCCGACGCTTCGCATCCTCCTCCAGCTGGCGCACCTGGGAGCGGAGCGACGGCGGCACCTTCCCGTCGTCGATCCCGGCCGAACGCAGGAAGTGCTCCTTCTCCTCCGTGGCGACGGCGTCGGCGTGCGCCTTCGCCTCCGCCGTGGCTCGATCCACCAGGCCCTGGGCCGCGAGCACCGCATCGCCCGTGGTGCGCAGGTCCAGCAGGGTGCGCGCCGAGTCCTCTCTGGCTGCGAGTGCGCCCTCCTGCGTGGCGTAGCGCAGGGCAAGGCCGATGTGGCCCTGAGCTGCCCGCGCCGCGCGCACTGCGAGGTTCCCGTCGATCCCGTCGCGGCGCCGCAGCAGCTCGGCGACCACGTCCGAGGATGGCACCGAGAGCGACACCAGGCGGCAGCGTGACTTGATGGTGGGGGCGAGGTCCTCGGCGGACGGAGCGCACAGCATCCACACGGTGGAGGGCGGGGGCTCCTCGATGGACTTCAGCAGCACGTTGAACGTCCCGGCGCTCATGCGGTCCGCGTCCTCGACGATGAGCACCCGGTGGCGCCCGGTGGCCGGGGCTCGCTGCGCGGTCATCACCAGGCCGCGCACCTCCTCCTTCGCGATCGACACCTTGTCGGTCGCGACCACGGTGACATCGGGGTGGGTGTTCGCGAGGACCGTGCGGCAGGGATGGCAGTGCCCGCAGCCGGTGCCCGTCTCGCACTGGAGGGTCGCGGCGAAGGCGCGGGCCGCCGTCGAGCGTCCCGATCCGGGCGGTCCGGTGATCAGCCAGGCCTGCGCGAGAGAACCCTCGGGGGAGGCGGCACGGCGGAACTGGCGCACGGCGGCGTCCTGGCCGACCACGTCGGCCCACACCCCGTGGGCGGGGCTCGCGGGATCCGCGGTGCTCATGGGGTTCCCGATGTCGGCCGCGGTTGGTGCGCTCGAGGAGGTGGCGTCGCTCGCCGTCACATCTCGTCCCGGTGCTTGGTGGGCGGCGCGGGCTCGAACGTCGGATCGAAGATGCTCAGCACCTCGGCGACCGCCTCGAGCACCTGAGCATGGACCTCCTCGCGGGGGAGCGTCCCGTCGATGACGGAGAAGCGTTCCGGATCCGCAGCGGCGAGGTCGAGGAACTCCTGGCGCACCGTGGCGTGGAAATCGCCTCCGGCCTGCTCGAGACGGTCGTGGGTCTCGTCCGCACGGCGCTGGCCCAGGGCCTCCGGCGGTACATCGAGCAGGATGGTGCGATGGGGCATCAGACCGTTGGTCGCCCACAGCGACAGCGACTCGATCTCCGAGGCCTCGAGCTCCCGCCCGGCGCCCTGGTAGGCGATCGAGGAGTCGAAGTAGCGGTCGCCGAGCACGAGGCCCCCGCGCGCCAGGTGGGGGCGCACGAGCGTCTCGATGTGATGGGCGCGGTCCGCGGCGTAGAGCAGCGCCTCGGCGCGGGGATCGACGTGCTCGCCGTGCAGGAGGAGCCCACGGATGCTCCGGCCGAGCGGGGTGCCGCCCGGTTCGCGCGTGGTGAGGATGAGGTCCTCGGCGACGGAGCGCTCGGTGACCAGATGATCGCGCAGCATCTGCATCTGCGTGGTCTTGCCGGCGGCCTCGCCTCCCTCGAAGGAGATGAAGACTCCCCGCTTGGGTCGGCGCGGCAGCGGGATGCGCAGGCCGCGGGTCATGTCCAGGATGCTCATGCCCCCTCCTCCCCGGGGTAGACCACGCCGAGCTCGGACCGCACGGCATCCATCGTCCCCATCACACTGAGCGTATCCTCCCAGCTCATCAGCGGTGATTCGAGCTCTCCGGCCGTGATCCGGCGGGCCGCCTCGGCGATCTCGTAGGCCATGCCGTCCCCCGGGGCGCCGGGATGCTCGACGCTCGCCGTGCGGCCGTCGAGCAGCGTGACGGTCAGGGTGCTGGGCGCGAAGAACGCGCCGGACAGCCGCGCCGAGCCCTGGGTGCCGCTGACCACGGCCTCCGTGGGGGTGCGGGCCAGCAGCGTCGAGGACAGCCGTGCCCGGCCGCCGTCGGCCCCTGTGGCGAGCAGACCGAAGTACGCATCGACCCCCGTGTCCGTCAGCGAGCCGCGCACCGCCAGGTGGGAGAGGTCCCCGAGCACCATCTGGGCGAAGGAGATCGGGTAGACGCCGAGGTCGAGCAGGGCGCCGCCGCCGAGCTCGGGAGCGTACATGCGATGGGTCGGGTCCGCGGGGAAGGACTGGCCGTGGTCCGCGGCCACCTCGATGATGTCGCCGAGCATGCCGGAGTCGAGCACCTGGCGCAGCACGTCGTACTGCGGCAGGAAACGGGCCCACATCGTCTCCATGGCGAACACTCCGCGCTCACGGGCGAGGTCCAGCAGATCACGGGCCTGCGGGGTGTTGAGGGTGAAGGCCTTCTCGACCAGCACGGGCACGCCGGCCTCGAGCACGGGGCGCGCCAGCTGGTGGTGCTGGGCGTGCGGCGAGGCGATGTAGACGGCGTCCAGCCCGCCCGCGGCGAGCATCGCGCCCACGGAGTCGAAGGCCTGCTCGATGCCGTGCGTCGCGGCGAACTCCTCGGCGCGCTGCTGGGACCGGGAGACCACGGAGACCACCCGCGAGGACGTCGCTCGATGCGCAGTCGCCGTGAACTGGTCGCCGATATGCCCCGGAGAGACCACGCCCCAGCGCAGGCCCGGTGCTGCCGCCGGGTCGGGGACGGTGGTGGTCGGCAGTGCCAGGGGGGACTGCGCGGCGTCGGCCCGGGACTCCTCGATCGTGTTCATGGGTCCAATCTACCGAGCGGCCCCGACACCGCGGTGGTGTCGGGGCCGGTGTGGAGGAGGGTCCGCCCTCGGCTGAATCCGTGGGGAGCCGTCCGGGCCATGTCCTCAGCCCTTGACGGAGCCCGCGGTCATGCCGCGCACCAGGAACCTCTGGAGGCCGAAGAACACGAGCATCGGGATCACCATCGAGATGAAGGCGCCTGCGGTGAGGAGCTCGGCGCCCTGCCCCTGGGTGCCCAGCATCTGCTGCAGGCTCACGATGATCGTCTTGTTGCCCCCGCCGCCCAGGAACAGCTTGGCGATGAGCAGGTCGTTCCACACCCATAGGAACTGCAGGGTGGCGAACGCCGCGATCGCCGGTGAGGCCATCGGCGCCACCAGACGCCAGAACGTCTGGAAGTGCGAGGCGCCGTCGATCTTCGCGCTCTCCACGACGGAGCTCGGGAGCGTCGCCATGTAGTTGCGCAGCGTGTAGACCGCCAGCGGCATGCCGAAACCGGTGTGCAGCATCCAGACCGCGACGAACTGGCCGTTGATGCCGAGACCGCGCGGGCCGAGCAGGTCCAGCATCGGCTGGAAGGACACCTGGATCGGGACCACCATCACCGCGACGATCGCGATGAACAGCACGTCCTTGCCCCGGAACTCGATGAACGTGAACGCGTAGGCGGCGAACGCCGCGAACATGATCGGCAGCACCGTCGCCGGCACCGCCACCACGATCGAGTTGACCAGCGAGCCGGAGATCGACGGATCGCCGAGCACCGTGGCGTAGTTGTCGAGTGTCCAGCCGCCCTCCCAGAGGCTCGTCCACCACCCGGTGGAGGCCGCGGCCTCCCGCGAGCGGAAGCTCGTCACCAGCAGTCCGATCGTGGGGACCGTCCACAGCAGAGCCAGGAGAGGCATCGTGATGGTTGCGAGCAGCGAGCGCCTGCGCCCGTCCTTCATGATCCCGTTCATCGGTTCGCCTCCTGGTCCCTGAAGCTCTTGACCTGGTAGATGAGGATCGGCACCACCAGCAGGAGGAGCACGACGACGACCGCCGAGGCCTGCCCCGCCTGCTGGTCCGTGAACAGCTTCCGGAAGAAGAGGTTCGCGATGACATCGGAGTCGTAGCGACCGTTGGTCGTCACGTAGATGATGTCGAAGACCTTCAGGACCAGGATCAGCACCGTGATCAGCACGGCGATGAGCGTGACCTTCACCTGCGGGAAGATGATCTGCCAGAAGATGCGCAGCTCGCTGGCGCCGTCCACGCGGCCCGCCTCGACGGTGTCCTCGGGGACGCTCTTGATGGCGGAGCTCAGCAGCACCATCGCGAAGCCCGTCTGCAGCCAGATGAGGATCACCATCAGCAGGATCGAGTTCAACCGTGCCGTGTCGATCTGGTACCAGGGCTGCGGGTCGCCGCCCAGGCCCGTGACGATCGCGTTGAGCAGTCCCGTCTGCGCCTCGCCCGGCGAGTTGTAGGCGTACACCAGGCCCCAGATGGTCGCCGCGCCGACGAAGCTGATCGCCATCGGCAGGAAGATGAACGACTTCGCCGTCTTCTCCCCGGTGGGGGAGAGCTTGTCGGCGAGCACCGCGACGGCGAGGCCGAACGCGACGGAGATGACCGGGACGATGAGGATCCACAGGAAGTTGTTCAACAGCGACGACCAGAAGACACCGCTGCCGAAGATCGCCCGATAGTTGTCCAGCCCGACCCAGTCCGTCGAATCGTCGTTCGCGAAGGAGTACACGATCGTCTGCACGGTGGGATAGAGCAGGAAGATGCCGATCAGGCTGAACCCCGGCAGCAGGAACGCATAGGGGATGAGCCCTTCGGCGAACCGGCTGGGGAAGCCCTCGATGCACAGGTTCAGGAAGTAGAAGAACAGCAGCGAGCCGCCGATGCCGATGACCAGGCCCAGCACGCCGATGAGGGCTCCGGATCCCAGAAACCACTGCGGGTAGTACGCGAAGGCGAGGAACGCGTTGCACACGAACCAGGCCGTCAGCGCCATGCCGATCGCACCGATGAGCACCCGCACCGGTCGGGCCGGAGCTCCCTTGTGCTCGTTCCGCTCCAGGGGCGCCGAACCGTTCGACCCCTGCAGGGTGGAGGTCGCGGTGCTCACTTGGGCCACCCGGCCTCGATGTCGTCGCAGACCTCCTGCGCCGTCTTCGTGCCCTGCAACCACTGGACCATCCCGGTCCAGAAGGATCCGCCGCCGACTGCCGTCGGCATCAGGTCCGAGCCGTCGTACCGGAACACCTGGGCGTTCGAGGCGATCTCGGCGACCTGCCGGGTGATCGAATCGGAATACTGCGACAGGTCGAAGGTGCGGTGGGGGCTCAGCCAGCCGCCCGCCTCCGCCCACTCCCCGCCGAAGGCGTCCGAGGTCAGGAACTCCATGACCTTCACGGAGTCGTCGTTCAGCGTGAACAGAGCGGCGAGATCGCCGCCGCCGAGGATCGGCTGGCCGTCGAAGCCGCCCTCCCAGGTCGGCATCGCGTAGACGCCGACCTCCTCGTCCATGTTGGCCTGGACATCCTCGGGGAAGAAGCCCGTGACGAAGTTGCCCTGGCGCACCAGCATCGCCTTGGGCGGATCCTCGAACAGCGCCAGAGGAGCCTCGGAGAACGGGGTGTTGAGGATCGAGTCGGTCCCTCCCAGCACGTTGCCCTCGCCCTTGAGCAGATCGCCGGCGATGTCGAAGACCTCCACGACCTCCTTCGCGTTGAAGGGGATGCGGTGCTTGGTCCAGTCGTCGTAGACGACCGGACCGTGGACCCGCAGCATGAGCTCCTCGATCCAGTCGGTGCCCACCCAGCCGGTCGCCTGGCCGTCGTCCCAGCCATCGCTCCACGGGGTGATCCCGTCGGCCTTGATCTGGTCAGCGATCTCGGTGAGCTCCTGCATCGTGGCGGGCTCGGTCGAGTAACCGCCCTTCTCGTACGCCTTCTTCGGATACCAGATGAGGGATTTGCAGGCCATGCGCATCGGGGCGCCGTACACGCGCCCCTCGTACCGTGCCGAGTCCAGGAAGCCGGGGATCAGCGTCGACGCCAGCTCGTCGTAGTCCAGATACACGTCGATCGGGGTGATCAGCCCCTTCGCGGCGAGGTCGAACATCCCGCCGGGCTGGGGGAACAGTGCGATGTCCGGCGGATCGCCGGCGCCCGCTCGCTGCTGGATGGTGTTGGCGAAGTCCTTGTCCGGGGTGTAGTTGATGGTGATCCCGGAATCGGCTTCGAAATCCTCGAGGGAGGCCATGAAGGCCTCCTGCTCCTGGCCGCCGTAGGCACCCAGGATGCTCACCGACCCGTCGCCGGGGGAGTCCCCGGCGGAATACTTCTGGCCCCCGCCGCCACCCGCGCCGCCACCGGGGTCGGGATTCTGCAGGCATCCTGTCATCCCGATCGCGGCAGTGGCCGCAGCACCGGACATGACCGCACGCCGAGTGAGACGTCGATCCATGATCACTCCTTCGTGAGTCAACAACGAGCTCTGGATCACACTGTAAGCCGGAACTGCTGGTGGCTGCGCCACGGGAGGCTGTTGCGGCGGGGTCGACGTCGCTCCCGCCGCGTGCGCCGGCGCCGTCGGCACGACGCACGAGGGGCACGGACCTCATGGTCCGTGCCCCTTTTCGCGGCGGTTCCCCCTGTCAGGGTCCGACCGTCGTCACTTCTTCGCGGTGGTGCTCTTCTTGGCGGGAGCGCGCTTGGCGGCCGGCTTCTTCTTCGCCGGACCCTTGGCACGCTTCTCCGCGAGCCTCTCGATCGCGATCTGCTCGCTGATCTCCTCGACCTTCTCGGTCGAGCGCAGCGAGACGTTGGTGGCGCCGTCGGTGATGTACGGGCCGAAGCGGCCGTCCTTGATCACGATCGGCTTCTCGCTGGTGGGGTCCGTGCCGAGCTCCTTCAGCGGGGGCTTGGCGGCGGCGCGACCACGGGTCTTGGGCTGGGCGTAGATCTTCTCCGCCTCCTCGAGGGTGATCGAGAAGATCTGCTCCTCGGTCTCCAGGGAGCGGGAGTCGGTGCCCTTCTTCATATACGGCCCGTAGCGACCGTTCTGGGCCGTGATCTCGGTGCCGTCCTCGGTGGTGCCGACCACGCGCGGCAGGCTCAGCAGCTTCAGCGCGTCCTCAAGGGTGACGGTCGCGAGGTCCATGGACTTGAGCAGCGAGCCGGTGCGGGGCTTGGGCTGCTTGGACTTCGGGACCTTCTTGCCGCCGCTGGTCTCTTCCGGAGCCGGCAGCACCTCGGTGACGTACGGCCCGTAGCGGCCGTCCTTGGCGACGATCTCGTGACCGGACTCCGGGTCCGTACCCAGCACTCGGCCGTCGTCCTTGGCCCGCTCGAGCATCTCCTCGGCCTTCTCGACCGTGAGCTCGTCGGGCGCGATGTCGTCGGAGACCGGGGCGCGCCGCGGATCGGCGCCCTCGATGAGCTCGCCGTCCTCGTCCCGCGCCGCACGCTCGACGTAGGCGCCGTAGCGGCCCACGCGCAGCGTGATCCCGTCGCCGATGGCGATGCTGTTGATCGCCCGGGCATCGATGTCGCCCAGGTGGTCGACCATCTGCTTCAGCCCGATCGGACCGTCGGTCCCGTCGGAGAGGTAGAAGTTCTTCAGGTACTCCGAACGCCCCAGCTCGCCCTGGGCCATCCGGTCCAGCTGCTGCTCCATCTGGGCGGTGAAGTCGTAGTCGATGAAGGGTCCGAAGTGCTCCTCGAGCAGGCGCACCACGGCGAACGCGGTCCAGCTGGGCACCAGCGCGGTGCCGCGGCGCAGCACGTAGCCGCGGTCCTGCACGGTCGCGACGGTCGACGCGTAGGTCGAGGGACGGCCGATGCCGCGATCCTCGAGCGCCCGCACCAGGGACGCCTCGGTGTAACGCGGGGGAGGAGTCGTGGAGTGACCGTCGGGCGTGAGCTCGCGGGTGTCGAGCGTCTGGCCCTCCTCCATCTGCGGCAGGCGCTTGTCGCCGCTGCCGGCGGCCTCGTCGCTGCCGTACCGGCTGGCGTCGCGGCCCTCCTCGTAGGCGGCGAGGAAGCCGCGGAAGGTGATCACGGTGCCGGCGGCGCGGAAGGTCGCGGTGCGGCCGGACTGCTCCAGGGCGAGTTCCACCGTGGAGGTGGTGCCCTTCGCGTCGGCCATCTGCGAGGCGACGGTGCGCTTCCAGATCAGCTCGTACAGGCGGAACTCGTCGCCCGAGAGGGAACCGGCCACGTCCGCCGGAGTGCGGAAGCGGTCGCCGGCGGGACGGATCGCCTCGTGCGCCTCCTGCGCGGCCTGGGACTTGTTCTGGTAGTAGCGCGGCTTGTCCGGCACGTACTGGGCGCCGTAGAGCTCGGCCGCCTGTCCGCGCGACGCCTTGATGGCCTCACCGGAGAGCGTGACCGAATCGGTACGCATGTAGGTGATGTAGCCGTTCTCGTACAGCGACTGGGCCACCCGCATGGACTGGCGTGCGCCGAGACGCAGCTTGCGCGAGGCCTCCTGCTGCAGGGAGGAGGTGGTGAAGGGGGCCGCCGGCCGACGGGTGTACGGCTTGGACTCGAGGTTCGCGACCGTCGCCGGGGCATCGGTGAGCGCCTCGACCAGTGCCGTCGTGGTCTCCGCGGTGAGGACCGTCGCGGAGGACGCCTTGGGCTTCAGGGTGCCGTCGTCGGCGAAGTCGCTGCCGGTGGCGACCCGGGAGCCGTCGACCGTGGCGATCTTCGCGGTGAACTGCTCGGTCTCCGCGCCGAAGGTGCCGGTCACGTCCCAGTAGTCGGCGGCGACGAACGCCATGCGCTCCCGCTCGCGCTCGACCACCAGGCGGGTGGCGACGGACTGCACACGGCCGGCCGACAGGGACGGCTTGATCTTGCGCCACAGCACGGGGGACAGCTCGAAGCCGACCAGACGATCCAGGATGCGGCGGGTCTCCTGCGCATCGACCAGATCGGTGTCGATCTCGCGAGTGTTCTCCAGGGCGCCGAGGATCGCGTCCTTGGTGATCTCGTGGAACACCATGCGCTTGACAGGGAGGGATTTCTTGGGCTTGAGGGTCTCCAGGAGGTGCCAGGCGATCGCCTCGCCCTCCCGGTCCTCATCCGTGGCGAGGTAGAGGGTGTCGGCGTCCTTGAGGGCCTTCTTGAGGTCCGCGACCGTCTTCTTCTTGTCCGGGCTGACGATGTAGTAGGGGTCGAAGTCGCCCTCGACGTCCACCCCGAACTTGCCGTAGGGGCCCTTCTTCATCTCCGTGGGCAGGTCGCGCGGCACCGGGATGTCACGGATGTGTCCCACCGATGCTTGGACGATGTACTCGTCCCCCAGGTATCGGCCGATGGTCCGGGCTTTCGCCGGGGACTCGACGATGACCAGATGGCGTCCGCCAGTCACGTTGATATGTCCTTCCTCGCCGCGAGTCGTCGCGGGACGTCCGCCGTGGCCGTGTGCCGTGGTCCGGGTTCCGCCGGACGCTGCGTGAGCGCTCGACGATTGCTCACGGTACACGTTCAGCCGCACGGCTCCTGTGTGATGTCGGCGTGCGCAGGATCAGCACCAGCGCCATCCAGGAGGCCGTGCCTCCGGCGATCAGCGCGGCCGTGGCGAGGAACGACGTGCTCTGCTGTGCCGGGTCCTGGAGGTCCAGCGGCAGCTGCAGGCCGACGATCCCGGCGGCGCCCAGCGCGAGCGCCCCGAGGCCCACCACACCGAGCAGCACGGCACGGCCGTGGTCGCCGCCCCGGTACGCGGAGGCGTGGGACAGCGGGTCCGTCGGACGCCGGGAGCCCAGGCGCCGACGGCGCGGCCGGTGCCGGCCAGGGCCTGTGCCCGGGCGAACCGACGGCGGCTGCCCAGCGCATCCAGGGCGAGGACCAGGAAGGTCCAGGCGGCGACGATCACGATTGCGCCGATCGCATCGCTGGGTCGGTGCCAGCCCACCACGAGGGTGCCGATCCCGGCCGCCGCGGCCCACAGCGCACCGATCGGCGCGAGCAGCACCTTGGCGCGTCCGGAGGCGAGCACGACGGCGACCATGGAGGCGGCGGCGAGGGTGGTGTGCCCCGAGGGGAAGGAGTTCGGGGTGATGTCGATCCCCGGCCCCAGCACGTCGCGCACCACCACCAGGTGCTTGAGCACCTGGGTGGTGAGGTTCGCGCCGGCCACCAGGAGGGCGAGCGGGAGCAGCAGGGAGAACTCCCGCCGCACGAGCACCAGCACGAGGGCGATGCCGAGCAGCACGGCCATGACCGGGACGCTCACCGTCCCCACCGCGACCTCGGCGTACCGGGTCAGGGCGCCGTCATCGGCCTGCGCGCCGGAGAAGATCAGCTGGTCCAGTCGCTGCCCCTTCGCGGTGTTCACGGAGGCCTGGGCCAGCAGCGCCGTGATCGCCGCGCAGACGGCCGCGGCGAGCAGGGCGAGGAGGGCCCGGGCGAGGCTGCGACCGCGACGGGCGGCGGTCTGGTCGTGCCGGAGGCGGGCGGCGTTCTGCTCCCACGGAGCGTCCTCCGCCGGACCGGTCGGAGACTCCGCAGCCATCGCAG
>NZ_QPGN01000019.1:0-52607 GCF_003335205.1 Brachybacterium sp. JB7
AGCAGCAGCGTCCGCTCCCCCGCCCGGGCCGCGGCCGCGAGCGCGAGCGCGGTGCGCCCGCTGGACGGGCCGCCGTGGACGAGGACATCGGCTCCCGACTCGAACAGCTCGAGCGCACGGAGCTGGGTGGGGTCCAGCTCCTCCGGCTCGCGCACGTCGGGCAGCGCGGAGCGGTCGGGACCGAGCAGTCGGATCCCCTCGCCCGTTCGCGTGTATGCAGCTGCCATGGCTCCATTGCACCTCACCGGGCTGACAGCCGAACCCCGTCTGCGTGTCCGGCAGTCGCGGTAGAGTGCTCTGACTCACTACGAACCAGTCATCCGTCCGGAGGTCGGCCCCATGTCATCCTCAACCACCACCCGGATGCCGCGAGCGCAGCGGCGCTCGCAGCTGCTGGACCTCGCCACCCGTGTCTTCACCGAGCGGGGCTACCACGGGACCTCGATGGACGACATCGCCGGAGCGGCCGGGGTCACCAAGCCCGTGCTGTACCAGCACTTCAGCTCCAAGGAGACGCTGTACGTCGAGGTCATCGACATCATCGCGGACGAGCTGCTGGCGGGGGTCCGGGCGATCGGCGACTTCGAGGGGGAGACGACGGGGCGGGTGCGCTACGGACTCGAGCAGTTCTTCCACCTGGTCTCCGTGCAGAACTCGCTGCGCCTGTTCACCGGCAACGAGGCGATCTCCGTCGCGGTGCACGAGCGCGCCGCCGAGGTGCTCGACCAGATGGCGGTCCAGCTCGCCGACGTCCTCATGGCCAGCCGCCGGATGAGCCCCACGCAGTCGCGGGTCATCGGCCGCGGCCTGCTCGCCGACACCCAGACCACCGCGCTGCTGCTGGACACCGCGACGGACGACGCCGAGCGCGAGGAGATCCTCCAGGTGATGACCAGCTACATGGTCCATGGACTGACCGGGTTCGACCCGCTGGAGAATCCCCAGATCGGGGGCTCTGTGCTGGGAGCGGACGGCACCGCACGCACTGGTGCCGACGGGTAGACTTCCCAGCGCACAGCAACGGACGTCCCCGCCCTGGAGGCGGAGGGAAGGACATCGCCATGGAGATCCGCATCGGCATCCAGCACTCGCCCCGTGAGATCGTCATCGAGTCCGCGGAGAAGACCGACGAGCTGCTCGAGCGCCTCAGCACCGCCATCGCCGACGGCTCGCCCGTCACCCTGGTCGACGAGAAGGGCCGCACCGTGCTGGTCCCCGGAGCGAAGGTGGCCTTCGCCGAGCTCTCCACCGAGGAGCCCCGTCGCGTCGGCTTCCTGGGCTGACCGGACCGGCACTGCATGACCACGAAGACGGCCTCTGAGGAGGACTCTGCGCTGCGCCGCCGGCGGCGCCGTCGCAACGCCCGCATCCTCCACGTCACCACGACGGCGCTGGTCGCCATCCTGGGCGCGATCGTCGGGATCATGCTGGTCCCCGCGACGCGGGTCGACATCGGACCCCTGACCGCGAGCGTGCATCTGAAGCCCTCGCTGTCCTCGGAGACGGTCATGCTGCTGCCCCCGGTGGGCGAGGTCTCCTTCGACACCCACACCGCTCCCGTGCGCATCGAGGCGCGGGTGCAGGGCGTGGACATTGCCAAGGCCGAGGCCCTGTTCTACTCCGACACCGGCTTCTCCGAGCTCACGGAGACCGCGCCCGAGGCGATCACCGCGGCCGCCGCGAAGAACGCGACCCTCAATGCGCTGTTCGCGGCCGCCGGTGCCGGGCTCGCCGTCGGCCTGACCTTCCGTCGCGTCCGGCGCGCGCTGGTCGCCGGAGGCTGCACCGTCGCGCTGGTGGGAGTGAGCGTGGTCGCGACGTCGGTGACGTTCAAGCCGGAGTCGCTCTACCAGCCGAAGTTCGACGGCCTGCTCACCCAGGCGACCTATATCGCCGATCTCGGGCAGGCCACCGCTGCGGACTACCAGAGCTATCGCTCCACGCTCGCGGAGTTCGTGGGCCAGGTCTCCGCCCTGTACATCGCGGCGGACTCCCTGCCGGTGGGGCTGGACCAGGAGAATCTGCTGACGGTTCTCCATGTCTCGGACATCCATGACAACCCGCAGGCGTACGACGTCATCGAGCAGCTCAACTCCCAGTTCGCGATCGACCTGGTCATCGACACCGGCGACATCGTCTCGTGGGGCACCCCGGTGGAGACCCAGCAGCTCAGCGTGATCGGAGAGCTCGACGTCCCCTATGTGTTCGTCGCCGGCAACCATGACGGCGCCGCCGCCGAGGCGAAGATCGCCGAGCAGCCCAACGCGACCGTCGTGCAGAACGAGGTCGTCACGGTGGCCGGGCTGCGGATCGCCGGAATCGGTGACCCCCGCTTCGCGGCCGACGACGACTCCGACGCGGGCGGCTGGGAGGCCGGCACCGAGGCGATGGCCGCGAGCGGCTTCCAGCTGGGCGACACCATCACCGCCTATGACGAGGAGCACCCCGAGGCACCGGTCGACCTCGCGCTGATGCACGATCCGACCCAGCCGCAGGGCCTGGAGGGACGGGTGCCGCTGGTCCTGTCCGGCCACATGCACACCTCCAAGGTGGAGCTGGACCGGGACGGCTCGGGCACGGACTGGTTCACCGTCGGCTCCACCGGCGGTGCGCTCGCCTCGGGCGGGGTCGCCCCCGTGCTGCAGGGCGACGATCCGCTGGACCTCACCGCCCGGATGCTCTATTTCGACAAGAGCACCAGACGCCTCGTCGCCTACGACGACATCGTCATGGGCGGTCTGGGCCTGGTGTCGGTCTCCATCCAGCGCTCGCAGATGCCGCCCGAGGCTCCCGAGCTCGAGGTGCCCGAGGGCGCCGAGACCCCCGAGGCCCCGATCCCCGAGGAGCAGGAGGTCGAACCGGGCGAGGGACTGCCGGACGAGGAACGCGTCACGCCCACCACTCCGAGCAGTCCGCTGCCCGAGGTCAGCGACGGCGGAGAGGAATGATTCGGGGCCCCCGACGGGGCGGGGGCTACCATGGCAGTGCACATCCATGACCAGAGAGTTGAACGGTGCCTGAAACCATCCCGCACACCGAAGAGGCCGTGTCGGCCTCCCCCGCCGTCGAGCAGAGCTCCGGCACCCCGACCCCCGAGGCCGCCGCAGTCGTCGAGCCCCAGCAGACCTTCGCGGACTTCGACGTCCGCTCCGACATCATCGATGCCCTGGCGGCGAAGGGGATCATCCGTCCCTTCCCGATCCAGTCGATGACCCTTCCCATCGCCCTGCGCGGTCGCGACATCATCGGTCAGGCGAAGACCGGCACGGGCAAGACGCTGGGCTTCGGCATCCCGCTGCTGCAGGCCGCGATCGCCCCCGGCGAGCCCAATCCGCACGATCGTCCGATCGGGAAGCCCCAGGCCCTCGTGGTGCTGCCGACCCGTGAACTCGCGGTCCAGGTGGCCGAGGATCTCATCGCCGCCTCGGCGAAGCGCCCCGTGCGCATCCTCACCGTCTACGGCGGCCGCGCCTACGAGCCGCAGATCGAGGCCCTCGAGAAGGGCGTCGAGGTGGTCGTGGGCACTCCGGGCCGTCTCATCGACCTGATGCGTCAGAAGTACCTGGACCTGTCCCAGGTGCGCACCGCCGTGCTCGACGAGGCCGACGAGATGCTCGATCTGGGCTTCCTCGAGGACATCGAGAAGCTCCTGCAGGCCGTGCCCACCACGCGCCAGACGATGCTCTTCTCCGCCACGATGCCCGGCCCGATCATGGCCCTGGCCCGTCGGTTCATGAGCCGTCCCACGCACATCCGTGCCCAGGACCCCGACGACGGCGCCCGCACCAAGGCCGACATCAAGCAGGTCGTCTACCGCGCCCACCAGCTCGACAAGATCGAGGTGATGGCCCGCATCCTGCAGGCCCGTGGCCGCGGTCTCTCGATCATCTTCATGCGCACCAAGCGCCAGGCCGACCGGGTCGCCGGCGACCTCGCGGACCGCGGCTTCGCCGCGGCACCGCTGCATGGCGACCTCGGCCAGGGCGCCCGCGAGCAGGCGCTGCGCGCCTTCCGCAACGGCAAGATCGATGTGCTGGTGGCGACCGATGTCGCCGCCCGCGGCATCGACGTCACCGACGTCACCCATGTCGTGAACTGGAACTGCCCGGACGACGACAAGACGTACCTCCACCGCACCGGCCGCACGGGCCGCGCGGGCAAGAAGGGCACCGCGGTGACCTTCGTGGACTGGGAGGACCTGGCGCGCTGGGGGCTCATCGCCCGCCAGCTGGGCCTGGAATCGGCCGAGGCCGTCGAGACCTATTCGACCTCGGATCACCTGTTCACCGATCTCGACATCCCCACCGAGGCCAAGGGCATGCTGCCCAAGGACAGGCGCACCCGTGACGGTCTGGATGCGGAACGCCTCGAGGACCTCGGAGGTCCCGATTCGGGCCGCGGCGGTCGTGAGAGCGGCCGTGGCGGTCGCGACGGCGGCCGCAGTGGCAGCCGTGAAGGCGGTCGGGGCGGCAGCCGTGGAGGCCCTGACGGCGGCCGCGGTGGCCGCAGCTCCGCACCCCGTCAGGAGCGCGCCCCTCGTGAGAACCGCGCGCCCCGCGAGGAACGTGCACCTCGTGAGGACAGCGCTCCCCGTGAGGGTGCCGGCGAGGCGGCGCCGTCGCGCGAGGGTGCGAGCGATCGTCCCCGTCGCACCCGGTCGCGCTCGCGCACGCGTCGCGTGAACGGCGCGGTCGTCGACGAGTCGGGCTCGACGAGTTCGTCAGGAGCCCGCGCCCAGGGCGGCGACTCGACCCGTGGCCAGGGCGGCGGTTCCGAGAACTCCGGCGAGGACGGCCCCCGTCGTCGTCGTTCCCGTGGCGGCCGCAGCCGCAGCCGTGGCGGCGGCCAGCAGGGATCCGGCTCCGCTTCCTGATCCCCCTGACGACGGCGGCCCCGGACCGAGCATCTGCTCGGGCCGGGGCCGCTCTCGTGCGCGGGACCTCTCGTGCGCGGGGACCGGGCGAGGTCAGCCGGCGACGACGCCCCAGCTGATCAGGAAAGAATGGATCGCGTCGAAGATCATCTGAGTGCTGATCGCCGCCAGCAGCACGCCGGAGATCCGGGTGACCAGGGTGACGCCTCCGTCGCCGAGCACACGGGCGACCACGCCCGCGAAGCGCAGCGCGATGTACATCGTCGCGGCGATCAGCGCCATCGCGATCACCAGTGAGATGATGCGGGCGCTCTGTCCGCCGGTCTGCTGCACGAAGAGCATCACGGCCACGATCGCGCCGGGCCCGCCGAGCAGCGGCGTGCCCAGCGGCACCAGGGCGACGTTCACGCCCTCGTTCGCCGCCATCTCGCCCTCCTTGCCGGAGAGCAGCTGCAGCGCCACGATCAGCAGCAGCAGGCCGCCGGAGAACTGCAGCGCAGGCAGCGAGATGTGCATGTAGTCGAGGATGAAGCGCCCGAACAGGGCGAACACGGAGATGATCAGCATCGCCACGGCGACGGCCACGAGAGCCGCCCGGGACCGCTGCTTCGCGGCCATCGTGCTGGTCAGGGAGAGGAAGATCGGGACCGTTCCGGGAGGATCGGTGATGACGAAGAGGGTGACGAACACTCCCGTGAGGAAGCTCAGATCGACCAGGTTCACTTAACGGATGACCTCAGTGCTGCTCGTGGCGCGGTGGGTGATCGCTGCCAGGACGTCCGGCTGCGTGAGGTTCTCTCCGAGCCGGTTGGGTTTGCCGGCGCCATGGTAGTCGCTGCCGCCCGTGATCAGCAGGTCATGGCGGGCCGCGAAGTCGCGCAGACGGGCGCGTTCGGCCTCGTCGTGCTCGCGGTGATCGACCTCGATGCCGTCCAGCCCCGCCTCGACCATCGTCTCCAGCAGGTCCAGCGGCAGGGACGCATCCCGGGTGACCGAGCCGGGATGGGCGATGAGCGCGACGCCGCCGGCAGCATGGATCGCCTGCACCGCGTCCACTGGGGAGGGCGCGTAGTACGGCACGTAATACGGGCCCGAAGGGCTGAGGATCTCCCGGAAGGCCTCCGAGCGGTCCGGGATCGCCCCGTGCGCCACGAGGGCGTCGGCGATATGGGGGCGCCCGATCACGGTGGCGTCCCCCGCGGCCTGGGCGCGCACGTCCTCCCAGCTGATCGGATAGTCCTTCGCGATCAGCTCGACCATGTCCCGGGCACGGTCCACGCGAGAGTCCCGGGCACGCGCCATCTCGCGCGCCAGATCGCTGTGGGGATCAGGGTCGACCAGCAGCGCGAGCACGTGCACCGAGAGTCGCCCGTGCTCGCTGGAGACCTCGATGCCCGGCACCGCGGAGACACCGGTCGCGGCGACCGCTGCGGGCAGCTCTGCCCACCCGCCGACGGTGTCGTGGTCGGTGAGGGCCAGCACGTCCAGACCGGCATCCCGGGCCTGCTCGAACAGCCCTGCCACGTCGCAGGTGCCGTCCGACCAGCTGGTGTGCGAATGCAGGTCGATGCGCTCCGTGCTGTGGAAGATGGAACGCTCACTCATAGGCCCAGCGTAGTCGTCACCGTGAGATCATCGGGGGGTGAGCACCGAGAGCACCGATCAGAGCACGCACCGCACGAGCACCGGCAGCGCCGACGCCGAAGCCGTCCGGGACCTCGCGTCCCGCGGCGACTCGCGCAGCCAGCGCCCCACGAACTCCGAGTTCCGAGAATTCATCTCCTCGGGATGGGACGAGACCGTTCCCGACGCCGAGCGCCGTGAGGCCGCGGACTTCACGCCCGCCCGTCGTGATGCCCTCGTGCGCCGCCTGCCGGCATCTCGGCTGGTGCTGCCCGCCGGCGTGCTGAAGGTGCGCTCCAACGACACCGACTACCCCTTCCGTCCGGACACCGCGTTCGCGTACTACGCGGGGCTGGGCACCGATGAGGAGCCCGACAGCGTGCTCGTCGTCGAGCCGTCGGCCGAGGATCCCGACCGCTCGGAGGCGACCTACTTCTTCCGGCCCCGCGCCGGCTTCGACACCTCCGAGTTCTACGCCGACGCCCGCTACGGCGAGATGTGGGTGGGGCGTCGACCCACCGTCGTCGAGGCCTCCCAGCGGCTGGGCATCGAGGTGCGCCACATCGACGAGCTGCGCGACCATCTCGCCAAGGACGTCGGCGCCCAGCTGTCGCTGTCGATCCTGCCCGGCGTGGACGCGACCGTCGAGTCGATGGTCCAGGAGATCCGCGCGCAGAACTCCCTGCCCGGCGGGGACGAGGCCGATGCGGAGTTCGCGCAGCTGAGGGAGGTCGCGAGCGAGCAGCGCCTGGTCAAGGACGAGTACGAGATCCGCCAGATGCGCGAGGCCGTCGCGGCCACGATCCGTGGCTTCGAGGACGTCATCGCGCGCCTGCCCGAGGCCGTCGGCCACTCCCGCGGCGAGCGCGTCATCGAGGGCGTCTTCGCAGCGGCCGCCCGGCTCGACGGCAACGGGGTCGGCTATGACACCATCGCCGCCGCCGGCGACCACGCCTGCACCCTGCACTGGACCCGCAACGACGGCGCCGTGAGCGCCGACGAGCTCGTGCTGATCGATGCCGGCGTCGAGATCGACTCCCTCTACACGGCCGACGTCACCCGCACGCTGCCCGTGTCCGGCACGTTCTCCCCGGTCCAGCGCCGGGTCTACGAGGCCGTGCTCGAAGCGGCCGACGCCGCCTTCGCGGTGGCCCGCCCGGGCCTGCTCTTCCGTGATCTGCACACCGCCGCGATGGAGGTCCTCGCTGCCCGCCTCGAGGAGTGGGGTCTGCTGCCCGGCACCGCCGCACAGAGCCTCTCCCCCGAAGGCCAGTGGCACCGTCGCTGGATGCCGCACGGCACCAGCCATCATCTGGGCATGGACGTGCACGACTGCGCCCAGGCTCGCCGCGAGATGTACCTCGACGCGCAGCTCGAGCCCGGCATGGTCTTCACCATCGAGCCGGGGCTGTACTTCAAGGAGAACGACCTGCTGGTGCCCGAGGAGCTCCGCGGGATCGGGGTGCGCATCGAGGACGACGTGCTGGTCACGGCCGACGGCGTCGAGAACCTCTCGGCCGCGGCTCCGCGCACGGTCCAGGACGTCGAGCACTGGATCTCCGGACTGCGCCGGTGAGCAGCTCCGCGCAGCAGCGATTCTTCGCCGCGCGACTGATCGGGACGACCGTCTTCGACCCGATCGGGGACGTGGTGGCGAAGGTGCGCGACATCGTGGTGCTCCCCCAGGACCGCAGCCCGGCCCGCGCGGTCGGGCTCGTGGTCGAGGTGGCGGTCAAGCGCCGCGTGTTCCTGCCCATCACCCGCGTCACGTCGATCTCGCCGGGCCAGGTGATCTCCACCGGAGTGCTCAACGTACGCCGTTTCGAGAAGCGCGCCGGGGAGCTGCTCGTGGTCGGCGACCTGCTGGATCGTGCGGTGACGATGCAGGACGGCACGGGTGAGGCGACCGTGCTGGACATCGCGCTGGACCAGAACCGGCACAAGGACTGGGAGGTCTCCCGGCTGCACCTGCGCCGTCGGCGTCGCGGCAGCTCACTCAGCCGCCTGGTCACCCGCGGGGAGACCCTCACCGTGGAGCCGCACGAGGTGACGGGCCTGTACGGCACCCAGGCGGAGCAGTCCGCCCACCTGCTGGCCGCGTCCTACCAGGACCTCAACCCCGCCGACCTCGCCGAGATCATCCAGGAGCTCGAGCCCAAGCGCCGGATCGAGCTCGCCGGGGAGCTGGCCGACGAACGACTCGCGGATGCGCTCGAGGAGCTGCCCGAGGACATCCGGGTCGAGCTGGTGACCGGACTGGAGGCCAGACGTGCTGCGGACATCCTCGATGCGATGGACCCCGACGATGCCGCGGATCTCGTCCAGGAGCTGCCCGAGGACGTCGCCGCCGAGCTGCTGAACCTCATGGAGCCGGAGGAGGCGGAGGATGTGCGCCGCCTCCTCGCCTACGACGAGTACACCGCCGGCGGCATGATGACCACGGAGCCGCTGATCGTGGCCCCGGAGACCCCGGTCGCGCACTGCCTGGCGATGATCAGCCGCGAGGCGCTGCACGCCGCGATGGCCTCGACGGTGCACGTGTGCCGCTCTCCGCTGGAGACGCCCAGCGGCAGGCTGCTGGGCATCGTCCACTTCCAGCAGCTGCTGCGCGAGCGCCCGGACCGTCCCGTGGGCGAGATCCTGGACAACGACAAGGTCGCCGTCGGCCCCACGGCCCCGCTCTCCGCGGTGACCCGCGAGATGGCGACCTACAATCTGGTCTCGATCCCGGTGATCGACGACGAGGGTCGCCTGCTCGGCGCGGTGACCGTCGACGACGTGCTCGACCACATGCTCCCGGACGACTGGCGCGAGCAGGACGAGCCGGTGCCCACGACCGGGCAGATCGATCTGACGGAGATCGCCCGGGCCGCCCGTGACAGCGCGAAGGAGGACTGAGGATGGCAGAGCGCAACCCCCCATCGCTCGACGATCCCGCGCCCCGTCGCGGTGCCGTCCTGCACAATCCGTTCCAGGGGGATGCCTTCGGGCGCGCCGCCGAGACCTTCGCCCGCATGATGGGCACCCCGGCCTTCCTGGTCGGGATGACGCTGTTCTGCGCCGTCTGGCTGAGCTGGAACTCGCTCATGCCGGTCTCCGCCCAGTTCGACCCGCGGGCGCTGAACTTCACCCTGCTCACGCTGATCCTGTCGCTGCAGGCCTCCTACGCCGCGCCGCTGCTGCTGCTCGCGCAGAACCGGCAGGACGACCGCGACCGGGTGCAGGTCGAGCAGGACCGGCAGTCCAACGAGCGCAACCACGCCACCACCGACTTCATCACCCGTGAGATCGCGTCGCTGCGCCTGGCGCTGAACGACGTCGCCACCCGCGACTTCGTGCGCGGCGAGCTGCGCGATCTCCTCGAGGAGCTCGACAGTCCCCCGGACACCGATGCCTCCGACCACCACGCGGCACCGGCCGCGGACCCGATGGATGCGAGCACGCTGCGGTCGATCCTCCGCGAGGAGATCGACTCCGTGCTGCGCGAGCGCGACCTGGCCGGTGCCCATGACCACCAGAAGGAGCAGGATCCCTCGTGACCAGCACCGAGAACTCCGAGACCCCGAGCGCCCCGACGGAGGACGCCGCCGTCGACACCCGCATCACCCGCATCCATGAAGCGCTGAACGGCGTGATCGACCCCGAGATCCATCGGCCGATCACCGAGCTCGGCATGGTCGACTCGGTGACGATCGACGCCGACGACGTCGCCCGCGTGCAGGTGCTGCTGACGATCGAGGGCTGCCCCATGCGTGGCCGCATCGAGCAGGACACCGCCGAGGCGACGGCGACCGTGCCGGGTCTCAGCCGCGTCGAGGTCTCCACCAGCGCCATGAACGAGGAGCAGCGCCGTGAGCTCACCAACCGCCTGCGCCAGGGCCGCCGTCAGATCCCCTTCAACCAGGCCGGTTCACTGACCCGCATCTATGCGATCTCGTCCGGCAAGGGCGGGGTGGGGAAGTCCACCGTCACCGCGAATCTCGCCGCCGCGATGGCAGCCGATGGCCTGCGCGTCGGAGTCATCGACGCCGACATCCACGGCTTCTCGATGCCCGGCATGTTCGGCATCACGGCTCAGCCCACCAAGGTCTCGGACCTGCTGATGCCTCCCGAGGCGCACGGCGTCGCGGTGATGAGCATCGGCATGTTCGTCCCGGAGGGGCAGGCCGTCGTATGGCGCGGCCCGAAGATGCACCGCGCGATCGAGCAGTTCGCCTCCGACGTGTTCTGGGGCGATCTGGACGTGCTGCTGCTGGACCTCCCTCCGGGCACCGGCGACGTGGCGATCTCCGTGGCGCAGCTGCTGCCGAGCGCGCAGATGGTGGTGGTGACCACGCCCCAGCAGTCCGCGGCGACGGTCGCGGAGCGGGTCGGTTCGCTCGCGTCCTCGACGGAGCAGGAGATCGCCGGGGTCGTGGAGAACATGGCCGGGCTGACCCTGCCGGACGGCTCCGTGATGGATGTCTTCGGGGCGGGCGGTGGCGACCGGGTCGCGGCGACGCTCGCCGAGTCCGTCGGCCATGACGTGCCGGTGCTGGGGCGGGTCGGGCTCGATCCTGCGCTGCGGGAGGGCTCCGATCAGGGCGTCCCGCTGGTGGTCTCCCACCCGGACTCCCCCACCGCCATGGCGCTCAAGGGCGTGGCGCGTTCGCTGGTCCGCAAGCCGCGGGGCCTGACGGGGATGAAGCTGCCGCTCAGCGTCGCGAAGGGCTGACGACCCGAGCGGCCGGCGGCACCGTGGTCCGGCGGCCGGCGGCGAAGTGGTGCGTCGGCCGGCGGCCGGCGGCAGCGTCGTTGGTGGGCCGGCGGCGGCGTGGTGCGTCGGCACCGCCGCGGTCAGATCGTCGCTGCGGTCGGGATGCTGCGGATCAGGTCGCCTCGGGATCGAAGGGGGCGCGCTGGGGCCCGTCGTCCTTCGTGCGCTTGCCGCTGCTCTTGGACTTCGAGCCGGCTGCGGCTCCGGCGGCGCCGGCGACCGTCAGGGACTCCTTGTCCGGGAGGAGCTCCTCGATGCCGGTGTCGTCCCAGGCCTCCCGGATGATGCGGCGCGGATCGTACTGGCGCGGATCGTACTTCCTGAGGTCCTCGATGGCGATGCCCATCTCGTCCTCGACCGTGGAGCGGGAATCCTCGACCCAGCGGCGGGCCTGGCGCACCCACTGCACCATCTGCCGCGTGAGGTCGGGGAGCCGCTGCGGTCCCACGATCACGAGGAACACCACGAGCAGGACGACGAACTCCCACCCGCCGAGTCCCATGAATCCGGTGCCGCCCATGTCCCACCTGTACGTGTAGTCCGCTGATAGCCAGTGCCATTATTGCATCGGGGACGGCCCGCGGGTCGCAGTCGTCACCGGATCCTGACATAGTCTGGGCCGGAACGTTCGTGTCCACGGAGAGGAAGCAGTCATGTCGTCGGGAAAGGTGGCCAGTTGGGCCCATGGCGAGGAGTTCGTCGACGAGTCGACGCTCTTCTCCGACGACGGCGTTCTCGCCCGGGCACGGGATCGGGGCAACGAGCTCGGCGCACCCCCGGTGCTGCCGGGTGCGGGTGCCCTGATGCGTGTGCTCGCCGCGGCGGTCCAGGCACGCTCGGCGGTCGAGATCGGCACCGGCAGCGGGGTCGGCTCGCTCTACCTGCTCTCCGGCATGCATCCGGACGGCGTGCTCACCACGATCGACTCCGAGGTCGAGAATCAACGGGCGGCGCGCCAGTCCTTCACCGAGGCGCAGATCCGCTCCTCGCGCGTGCGCACCATCGCCGGCACTCCGCGCGACGTCATCGGCCGCCTCACTGATCACGCCTACGACCTGGTGAGCTTCCCTGCGCAGGCACCGCACGCCCTGGACCTGCTGACCCATGCGAAACGGCTGCTGCGGCCGGGCGGTGTCCTGGTGATCCCCCACGCCCTCTTCCACGATCGCGTCGCCGATCCCACCGCGCGCGATGCGGACACCCGCTCGGTGCGCGCCGTGCTCAAGGCCGTCTCGGAGTCGGAGGATCTGGTCCCGATGCTCACCGGCAGCGGCGACGGCGTGCTCGCCGCCGTGCTGCGGTGAGCTCATACGTACCTCGTACGTAGCTCATACGCAGCTCAGACGGACCGCTCCCCGAGCACACGAATGCCCCGCACCATCACGGTGCGGGGCATTCCTGTGCGGGTGGGCCCGGCTGTCAGGACTTGATGACGCCCTCCAGGGCATCACGAAGCTCAGCGGCTTCCGACGCGGCGATCTCGACGACCAGCCGGCCGCCGCCCTCGAGCGGAACTCGCATGATGATGCTGCGTCCCTCTTCCACGACCTCGAGCGGACCGTCCCCGGTGCGCGGCTTCATAGCAGCCATGGCGTGCCTCCTTGATGGTGTCGCTGTCCAGAGTGGCTCCCCCGGACGGGGCCTCCGACAACGCGCGTACGGTGGCCATTATCTCAGGTCTCGCGACCGGTTCGTGCGATGGACCCTCCGGCGCCGCCGAGAGACCTCGATCCCGGCCCCGATCCGACGCGTCGCGAGCAGCACCATGAGCACGGCGACGACCGCTGCGACCAGCAGCAGGAGCAGGACCATCGGGCTGTCGGCGGTCATCGACGAGCCGCCTCCCGCAGCACCTCGAGCGCTTCCTCCGCGGAGTCCACGACCCGCAGCAGGTCCACATCGCCAGGATTGATCGTGCCGCTGTCGAGAACCGCGCTGGTCAGCCAGTCGAGCAGCCCCTGCCAGTAGGCGCGGCCCACGAGGACGACGGGGAACATGTCGATCTTGTGGGTCTGCATGAGGCACAGGGCCTCGAACAGCTCGTCCAGGGTGCCGAGCCCGCCCGGCATCACGACGAAGCCGCTGGAGTACTTCACGAACATCGTCTTGCGGGCGAAGAAGTACCGGAAGTCGACACCGAGGTCGACATACTCGTTCATCCCCTGCTCGTGCGGCAGCTCGATCCCGAGCCCGACGGAGACACCGCCGGCCTGCTTCGCCCCGCGGTTCCCGGCCTCCATGATGCCGGGGCCGCCGCCGGTGATGACGGCGTACCCGAGCTCCACGATGCCTGCGGCGATCTCGATCGCGCACTGGTACGTCGGATCGTCCTCCCCGAGCCGCGCGGAGCCGAACACGGAGATCGCCGGGCCGAGCTCGGCGAGCGCCCCGAAGCCCTCGACGAACTCGGACTGGATGCGCATCACCCGCCAGGGATCCGAATGGACCCAGTCCCCGGGGCCGTCCTCCTCGAGCAGGCGCTGGTCCGTCGTGCGCTCGGGTCGCTGCGTGCCGCGCAGCGTGACGGGTCCCTTGCGGTGGCGATCTCGTTCCTCGGGTGTCATGGTGCGAGGGTAGTCGTGCAGATCAGCCCGCGGCGATCCGGGTGAGGTGCCCGTGCTCACGGCAGAGACCAGCGGTCATCGCGCCGGGACCTCCAGCCAGCGCCTGAGCCCCGCGAGTGCGACGCGGAGGTCCTCGAGCGGGACGTGCTCGTCATCGGTGTGGGCGAGCAGGGGGTCACCGGGCCCGAAGTTCACCGCCGGGGTGCCGAGCGCCGAGAAGCGGGCCACGTCGGTCCAGCCCTGCTTGGCGGCCACGGGCACGTCGCCGAGGGCGGCGAGGAAGTCGCGGGCGGCGGGCGCCGACAGGCCCGGCAGGGCGCCCGCGGCGGAGTCGGTCACCACGATGTCGAGGTCGAGTCCGTCGAGCACCTCGCGCACGTGCGTCTCGGCCTGCTCGGGCGAGGTGTCCGGCGCGAAACGGTAGTTCAGCAGGGCCGTGGCCCGGTCGGGGATCACGTTTCCGGCGATGCCGCCGGAGATCGAGACCACGTTGAGGCATTCGCGGTACTCGAGGCCGTCGATCACGGCCCGTCGGGCCTCGTAGCCCGCGAGACGGTCGAGCACGGGAGCGAGCTGATGGATGGCGTTGTCTCCCACCCAGTCGCGGGCGGAGTGCGCAGCGATGCCCCGAGCGGTGACCTCGAGCTTCATGGTGCCCTTGCAGCCGCCTTCGATGCCGGCCGAGGTGGGCTCCCCCAGGATCGCGAAGTCCGCTGCGAGCTGGTCGGGGTGCTCGGCGGCGAGGCGGGTCAGGGAGTTGTCCGCCGCGGCGACCTCCTCGTGGTCGTAGAAGATCCACGTGAGGTCCACAGGGGCCGCGTCGGCCTCGACCGCGAGCTTGAGGAACACCGCGACGCCGCCCTTCATATCGCAGCTGCCGCGGCCCACGAGCTCCTCACGTCCTTCACGGGTGCGGCGGGAGGAGGGGAGGTTGTCGGCGACAGGCACGGTGTCGAGATGGCCGGCCAGGAGCACGCGGCGGCCCAGGCCGCGATCGGTGCGCGCGATGACGGTGTCGCCGTCGCGGATCACCTCGAGGTGCCCGGCATGCTCGCGCAGCGCGGCGTCGACGGCGTCGGCCAGGGCCTTCTCGTTCCCGGAGACGGATTCGATGTCGACGAGCGCCGCGGTGAGGTCGACGATGTCGGCGTGGGGATCCAGAACAGGCGCGGGACTGGTGTGCATGCCGTCATTGTGCCCTCCCGCTCGGGGCCGAGAAGGATCAGCCTTCGCGCAGCGCTCCCCCGGCGCGGGCCAGCCGCACGGCGACGGCCTCGGCGTGGCGCAGCAGCTGGGCGGAGGTGCCGGGCTCCGCGCTGATCGCGGAGCCCGGCTGGGCGGTGCTGACGGGCACGCCCACCAGCAGGCGCCGCTCGTAGACGGTCTCGTCCAGGCCGACGGGCGCATAGAGGCCGTCCACCGCGATGGAGCCGGTCAGCATCCGTCGACGACTGCCGCGGGAGGCCCAGGAGTCCTTCTGCACCTCGCCGCGCTCCCGCCAGGCGCCCAGCAGGGGGCTGCGATACGCGGGAAGATCCACCGGGGGCAGATGGGCCTCGAGCACGCCGTCGCACAGAGCGGTGGAGCCGTCGGCGCCGCGCACCGCATAGCGGCTGGCCTCCTCGTCGATGTCCAGGTGCATGCGGGGGCCTGCGAAGCGCAGCAGACCGGCCTCCTCGAGGGCGAGCGCCTGGCGCGCGCGCTGCAGGGGCGGGCCGGAGGCCCAGGAGGCGAAGGCATTGCGCACGTGCCCGTCGATGTCGCCCCGCACCGACTCGGTCGTATACGCACCGAGATCGACCAGACGGTTGACCTGGGTGCGCAGGGTGATGAGCACTCGGTAGACCAGCAGCCAGGCGGGATCCGGATCAGCCGCGGCCCGCACCGACCGGCGCAGCACATCCCGGGTGCGTCGATGGGCGTCGTGGCTCTCGCCTCCGCTGCGGCCGAAGGGGAACAGCAGGGGCACGAGGGCGTCGTCGTGCGCGAGCTGCTCATGGCCCGCCTCGGCGAGCGCTCGGCGCAGCTCCGCGAACATCAGCGGCAGGACGTCCCGCTCGTGGTCGACACCGGCCGAGCGCACGGCGAGCTCGAGCACGCGCTCCCCGGTGAGGACCTGTGGGACGTACGGGGCGGGCAGCTCTGCGCCGAGGTCGGGCTTGGGCCGGTACACCATCCCAGAGCGGGAGCCGACGTGCAGGACGGGCTCTGCCCCGCCGGGCAGGTAGCGCAGCCCCGAGGGTGCATCGGCGTCCGGCTCGAAGCGTCCCCCGGCGACGGAGGTGAGCATACCGATCGCGTCGTAGAAGTTCAGGCCCATGCCCTGCACGGCGACGGCTTCTCGGCCCAGCAGGGACGCATAGTCGACATCGAGGGGATTGGCCGGTCCCAGGTGCACCAGTCCGTAGCGGTCGGCCGCGTCGGCCAGCTGCTGGGAGCGCGGTCCCAGCGCGGTGGGCAGATGTCCCAGTGCCAGGGCGACCGCGTCGGCGGTCAGCACCCGGCTGTCGGACAGCCGCACCCGCTGGGCCCCGTCGGCCGGGCCCGTGACGTCGATGGCCTCGGCGGCGTGCTGCACGATCCGCAGGCGATCGGGATCGGCGTCGGCCTCGGCGCGCGCGAGCACGTGGGCGAGGTAGCGGCCGTGGGCGGCGCGCGGGGCGTAATCGCTCGCCCGGAACCCTTCGGAGGCGAGATGGTCGGCGAGGCTCTCGGCGCGGGCTGCGGGCAGCAGCGGATGGCAGCTGGCATCGGGATACATCGTGGTCTGGCAGGTGGTGGTGTTCATCAGCAGCACGTCGGGCTGGTCATGGCGCCAGACCGCTCCGCCGCGGCCCACCTGCGGATCGATCAGGTGCACAGTGAGCGGGCTCTGCCACTCCTCCAGCTGCGAAGCGGCGACCAGACGCTCGATGATCGCTGTGCCCCGCGGGCCCGCTCCGATGACGGCGACGGTGCGTGCGGGCTCGGTGCTGGCGATCATCGCCCCAGTATGGCGTGAGCCGCTCCCCTGCCCGGCCCACCGCCGTCTGGGAGCATATGTGTCATGCCGAACACCCCGACGCCGCCGCCGAGACCGCTGCAGCACGGAGCACCCGCCTTCTCCGCGGGCCCGTTCGCCGGGAGGCACGCCGCCCGTATCCGGGCGATCGCGAACTCCAGCCAGCTTCCCGAGGAGCGCGCGCTCGCGGACTCGATGGTGATGACCGCGTGGCTCAGCGCCGCGCAGCGCGAGACCTATGCGGAGCAGCTGCGCGCTCGGCCCGACGCGGAGGACTTCGTGGAACGCCTGGCCGAGGAGCGCCGCGTCGTGCTCGTCGAGGGCGCCGATCCGGTGTCCGACGAGCTGGAATCCGCTGCCCAGGCGGAACACGATGCCCGCCAGATCCCGCTGCGGATCCTCGAGGCCGCGCTGCTGCTCGGGGCGCTGGCCTGCTTCACCGCGGCCGTCCTGCGCACCGAGTTCTCCACGTTCGCGGCGGGCCTGTCCTCCCGGGCTCTGCCCGAGGGCGCCCTGGCGCTGTTGATCGTCCTCGCCGTCTGCCTGGTCACGGCGGCCATCGTGGGCACGATCGCGACCCGCCGACGAGACCGTCTGCTGCTGGACTGGGCCGTCTCGCGCCCGGGCCAGCTGGGGCGCGGACTCCCGGTGCGCAGGGCGCTGCAGGGCGGTTCGGCGGGCCCGGCCGTCCTGCGCGGACTGGGCCCCGCGGCCCTGGTGGGCGCCGGGATCCTCGCGATCTGCGTCGGGGCGGCCATCCTGCTGATCACCCTGCTCAGCGGGGAGGACCCCGCCGCCACCCGGCTCGCGCTGTGGCTGCTGGGAGGGGGCGTGGTCTCCCTGCTGCTGGCGGTCATCGCGGTGCAGCTGCGATCCCGCCGCATCGTGCAGATCGTGCGCCGAGCCCGGGCCGCGGAATGGTTCGGAGACCAGGGGCAGCAGGGCCCCCAGCAAGGACCGGGACTGCTGGACGACACCGTCCTCGGGGAGTGACGCGCTGGGCCCGGCGCCACGGCGCGTCGCGTCCGCCGCCCCTCATCCCTCACTGCTCAGCCCCTCGGCACGGGCGTAGCTCTCCCATCGCGCTGCGGCAGGGACCCGGCGCAGGTCCCTGCCCAGCAGCACCACCAGCGCACCGGCGACGAGGATGCCCGAGAACAGCAGCATGGTCGGCAGGGGGCCCACGAGATCGAGGCCCCAGCCGGCCGCTGCGGGCGCCAACGGCATGAACCCCATCGCGATCGTTCCCATCAGCGCGCCGATCCGCCCCTGCATCGCGACCGGGGTGATGTGGAGCAGGAAACCCTGGGTGCCGGCGTTCAAGGGCGCGATGCCGATCCCCATCACCGCATAGGCCGCAGCGATCGCGAGCATCCCGGGAGCGAACGGGAGGAACGCGGCGGCCGCCGCCATGATGAGGATCGGCCCGGTGACCAGAACTCCCGTCGGGACCTTCTCGACCAGGCGCGGGGCGAGGACGGCGCCCAGCAGGATCGACCCCGCCAGCACCGTGTTCAGCAGGCCTATGCGTCCGGCCGGGACCCCGCTCGCCGTGAGGTGCAGCAGCACGGTGAGGAGGAGGCCGTTCGAGCCGAGGTTGACCAGTGTGGCGACAGCCAGGAGCTGGACCCGCACCCGCTGCGAGAGGGCCCAGACCACGGCCTCCCGCAGGTCGTCACGGACCCGGGTGGACGCCGCCTCGACGGCACGGGGCAGGTAGCGCCCGCGCATCCGCCAGGTGGCCAGCACGGAGCCCAGGTTCCCCAGCAGCTGCGCGAGCGGCGGGAAGGCCACAGCGAGGCCGAAGAGCACTCCGCCGAGCGGCCCGGCGATCATCTCGACCGCAGCGTCTCGACCCTGGTTGACGGAGACGGCGCGCGGCAGCTGGGCCGGCGGCACCAGCTGCTTGAGCATCGCGTCCGAGGCGGCCCCCAGCAGGCCGGCCCGGAAACGATCGAGGATGGCGATCGTCGCGAGCACCAGCACGCTCCCCCAGCCGGCCATGAGCACCACGATCAGCACGGCCTGCAGGAGCGTTCCGGTCGAGCCGGCGAGCAGCCGCAGTCGGCGCCTGCCGAACCGGTCGGCGAGGAGGCCTCCGGGCACCATCCCCACGAGGCCCCCGATCCCCTGGATCATCCCGACCAGGCCCGTCGCACCGAGGGATCCGGTGACGGCATAGGTCACGAGCGGGAAGGCGAACGTCCCGATGCCGGTGCCCAGCTCCAGGCAGACGTCGCCGAGCAGCCAGCGGCGGTACTCGGCGTTGCGACGCAAGGGCTGCGGAGCCGAGGCAGTGGTCGTCATGGCCGGAACACTAGTCGCGCACGACTTGTTGCGCAACAGATCTTGCGCAAGGGGTGGTGCGCAGCAGATGGGTCAGGCGCGGGGCGCTCCGTAGACTCACCGCATGAGCAGCACTGCACCGGATGACGACTCGACCTCTCCCCCGACGCACGCCACCCAGGAGCAGCTGCGCGCACTGGCCCATCCCCTGCGGCTCGACATCGTCCATCGCGTGGGGCATCGAGGCACGGCCCGGGCGGCGGACCTCGCCGCCGACCTGTCGATCCCCGCGAACTCCGTGAGCTACCACCTGCGCATCCTGGCTCGCGGAGGAGTGATCGAGGAGGCTCCCGACGCGGCACGAGACCGGCGGGACCGCGTGTGGAGGTTGACCCAGACCTCCTTCTACTTCGGCAACGGCACGCGTTCGGCCGACGGCGCCGACGGTGACTACCTCGCCGCGTCCGGGGCCGCATCGCTCGCGGCCTTCGACCGGATGCGTTCCGCATGGGCCGCGCGACTCTCCCGGCAGTCCACCGGCCCGGACGTCGACGACGACGAGCTCAGCTCCCTGTACGCGTCGGACCTCCGCATCTCCGCGGCACAGGTGCGGGAGCTGAACTCGCTCATCCAGACCACGCTCGCCGAGTACAACGCGCTCAACCGTGATGACCAGGGCGTCGAGATCCCAGGCGACCCGGATTCCGAGGACGCCGCCTTCACCTATCAGGTCCTGTGGGCCGCCACCGCCCACCGGGCGTCCGCTGAGGGGTCCTCGTCCCCGCGCGACGGCTGATCGGGCACGGGCCCCTGATCCGCGATCCGCCCGGGCCCGGTTCCGCCCTCCTCTGCTGCTCTCTGCTGGCCTCCTCTGCGACGGACCCTGGGGATGTGCTGTTCATCCTGGGCGGTGAGCAGGACCGGCGTTCTCCCGGCTCGGCTTCGTAGACTCCTCCCATGACCACGACGACCACGGACGCGCCCGCGACCCATGCATGGGGCATCGGCCTCGCGACCGTCGCGGCCGACGGCTCCACCCTCGACACCTGGTATCCCGCGCCCCAGCTCGGCCGGGCCCCGGGCTCCCCGGAATCCGCGCCGCTCCATGCCCGGCTCGCCGCCGCCGCCCGCGCCGACGAGGTGCGTGGAACAACCCAGCAGGTCGTGGTGCGCGCGGTCGACCTCAGCGCCGCCCCGGCCGACGCCCCGGACGCCTACCTGCGCCTGCACCTGCTCTCCCACCGCCTGGTCCTGCCCCATGCCCAGAACCTCGACGGGCTGTTCGGCACGCTCACCAACGTCGTGTGGACCTCCGAGGGCCCCTGCGCCGTGGCCGGCTTCGAGGAGACCCGCCTGGCCCTGATCTCCGCCGGTCGCACGCCGAGCGTCTTCGGGGTCGACAAGTTCCCCCGCATGGTGGACTACGTGCTGCCCTCCGGCGTGCGCATCGGCGACGCCGACCGCGTGCGCCTGGGCGCTCATCTCGCCGAGGGCACCACCGTCATGCACGAGGGCTTCGTCAACTACAACGCAGGCACCCTGGGCACGTCCATGGTCGAGGGCCGCATCTCCCAGGGCGTCATCGTCGAGGACGGCTCCGACGTGGGAGGGGGCGCATCCACGATGGGCACGCTCTCCGGGGGCGGCACCGAGCGAGTGCGCATCGGCAAGCGCGCTCTCGTGGGCGCCGAGGCCGGCATCGGCATCGCGCTCGGCGACGACAGCGTGGTCGAGGCGGGTCTCTACCTGACCGCCTCCGCCAAGGTCGTCGTCGTGGGCGAGAAGGGTCGGCGCAGCGGAGGCAGCGAGGACGAGCACGTGGTCAAGGCCCGCGACCTCTCGGGGGTGCCGAACCTGCTGTTCCGCCGCAACTCGCTGAGCGGCGCGATCGAGGCGGTGGCCCGCGAGGGCCAGACCGTCGAGCTCAACGCCGCCCTGCACGCGAACTGACAGGACGGAGAGCTGGAGATGGCGCGTCGCGCACGGGCGAGGGGCTCCGTCGGCCGACACCTCGTGATCCCCCTGGTCATGGTGCTGGCGTGCGCGGGGATCGCCGGGGGCTCCTACGTCGCCCTGCAGCGCTACGGCTCCCCCGCGCACGTGGGCACCTGCACCGCCCACGGGCTGGGCACCAGCCACCGCTACAGCACCGATCGAGCAGAGAACGCGGCACTGATCAGCGCTATCGCGGTGGATCGGGGCCTGCCTCCACGGGCGGCGTCGATCGCGCTCGCGACCGCCTACCAGGAGTCCCAGCTGCAGAACATCGAGCACGGGGATCGTGACTCCCTGGGCCTGTTCCAGCAGCGGCCCTCGCAGGGCTGGGGCACCGAGGAAGAGGTCCAGGACCCGATCTACTCCACGAACGCCTTCTACGACGCGCTCGAGACGGTCAGCGCCTACGAGAGCGGGGACATCAACGACGTGGCCCAGGAGGTCCAGCGCTCCGGCCACCCCGAGGCGTATCGGGACCACGAGACCGAAGGACGCCTGTACGCCTCCGCCCTGACCGGGCAGTCCGGCGCGAACCTGGTGTGCACGCTCGACGAGGTCGGCTCGACCACCTCGCCCGAGCAGCTGCGCGGGGAGCTCGCGGGGCAGTTCCCGCGCCTGACCGAATCCGGCGGGATCGCCTCGTCGCTGCGTCCAGCGGGCTCCGTGGCCCCGCAGCGGCCCGACGGCTCCGGGGCGACCGCGCTGGTCATCGACACCGGTGGGGACACCACCCGCGGATGGGCGCTCGCGAACTGGGCCGTCGCCCGCGCCGCGCAGGACGGCGTGGTCCAGGTGTCCTACCAGGGCCGAGTATGGGACCGCTCCCTGCGCCGTGAGGAGGCCGAGACCTGGGGCAGCGTCGACGGCGGCGAAGCGGACTCGGTGGTCGTGCTGGTCAGCGGCGGCTGAGACCGCGAGCGCAGGACGGGCCAGACGCCCGGGCAGGCGGGCTGGTGGTCTGGTGGTCTGGCGAGCAGGCGAGCAGGCGAGCAGGCGAGCAGGGTAGCGTCGCGCTCATGCGCACCGAGCCCCTGCAGCTGGTCGCCCACCGCGGTGATCCCGTGCACGAGATCGAGAACACCCTGGCGGCGGTGCGCCGCGCCCGGGCCGACGGCGCCGCGCTCATCGAAGTGGATCTGCGGCGCACGGCCGACGGGGAGTGCGTGCTGCTGCACGACCCGACGTCGCTGCGCCTGTGGGGCGTGGACCGACCGGTGCGCGAGCAGCGCACCGCGGAGCTCGCACCGGGAATTCCACTGCTGCGCGACGCCCTCGTCGAGGCCGCGCCGAGCGCCCTCCTCCTGGACCTGCCCGATGACGGTCCCGACCCCCTCCTCGCACACGCCGTGGTCGACACCGTCCGTGCCGTGCGCGCAGCCGATCCGTCCGTTCCTGCCCCGTCCTACTGCGGAGGGCTCACCGCGATGCGCGCCGTGCGTGCGTCGGAGCCGTCGGCCGAGATCCGGCTGACGTGGAAGGTGCCCGAGCCTATCCCGGACGAGATCCTGGTCGAGCTGCGACCCCGCTCCTGGAATCCGCCGCACGAGCTGGTGGACGCGGCATCGATCGCCTGGGCCCGTGCCCACGGGCTCGAGGTCACCTGCTGGACCGTGGATGACGCCCGGCGGGCGGAGGAGCTCGCGGTGCTCGGCGTCGACGCGATCACCTCCAACCGGGCCGGTGCTCTCAGGCGGGAGCTGGCGATCCACACGCGGTGACGGACGGCAGAAGGCCCTGGCCGGGTGAACCTCCGTGGGAGGTCTCTCGGGCCAGGGCCTTCTCGATGCGTGGTGACGCGGTCAGTCGCGGTTGTCGAGCTCTGCCTTCAGCTCGGCCAGGCGCAGCTCGCTGGTGCCCGTGCGGTCCTCCATGGGAACGTACGGGCGCTCGGCGTGACCGGTGTAGATCTGGCGCGGCCGCCCGATCTTGGTCTCCGGGTCGTGGACCATCTCCTGCCACTGGGCGATCCAGCCCGGCAGGCGACCGATCGCGAACAGGACAGTGAACATCTCGGTCGGGAAGCCGATCGCCTTGTAGATGAGGCCGGTGTAGAAGTCGACGTTCGGGTAGAGCTTGCGCTCGACGAAGTAGTCGTCCTGCAGGGCGATCTCCTCGAGCTTCATCGCGAGCTCGAGACGCTCGTCATGGACGCCGAGGCGCTCGAGGACGTTGTCCGCGATCTTCTTCACGATGCGGGCGCGCGGATCGTAGTTCTTGTAGACCCGGTGGCCGAAGCCCATGAGGCGGATCCCGTCCTCCTTGTTCTTCACCTTCTCCATGAAGTCGCGGGGGTCCATGTTCTCGGTCTGGATCTGGTCGAGCATGTCCATCACCGCGGCGTTCGCGCCGCCGTGGGCCGGGCCGGAGAGGGCGCCGATGCCGGCGGAGATCGACGTGAACAGGTTTGCCTGAGCGGAGCCCACCAGGCGCACGGCCGAGGTCGAGCAGTTCTGCTCGTGGTCGGCGTGCAGGATCAGCAGCTGTTCCATCGCCCGCACCACGACCGGATCGGCGATGTAGTCCTCGACCGGGAACCCGAAGGTCAGGCGCAGGAAGTTCTCGATCAGGGAGAGTCGGTTGTCCGGGTACAGCAGCGCATGGCCCTGGGCTATGCGGTGGGCGTAGGCGGCCATCGTCGGCATCTTCGCGAGCAGCCGCACCGTCGACAGACGGGTCTGCTCCTCGTCGAAGGGGTCCAACGAATCCTGGTAGAAGGTCGAGAGTCCGGAGACCCCGGCCTGCAGGACGGCCATCGGGTGGGCGTCGCGGGGGTACCCGTCGAACATGCGCTTGAAGCGCTCGTCGAGCAGGGTGCGCCGCTCCACCTGGGCGACGAAGTTGTCGAGCTGGCCCGTGGTGGGCAGCTCGCCGTTGATCAGCAGGTACGAGACCTCCAGGAAGGAGGAGTTCTCGGCGAGCTGCTCGATCGGGTATCCGCGATAGCGCAGGATGCCCTCGTCACCGTCGATGTAGGTGATCGACGACTTCGCGTTGGCGGTGTTCATGAAGCCGGGGTCATAGGTGACCTCACCGGTCTCCTTGCGCAGCGGGCCGATCGAGATGCCCGAGTTCCCCTCGACCGAGGGGACGATCGGGAGATCGAGGGATTTCTCCCCGAGCGTGAGCTGAGCAGACGTAGCGTGATCCATGGGCTCTCCGTTGTGCAGTGTCGGATCGGTGGGTGCGCGCGAGGCGCAGGTATCAGGAGCGCTCGAGGCGCTGGGCGGCGGCGGTGATCCGCTCATCGGTCGAGGTGAGCGCGACGCGGACGAAACGCCCGCCACCCTCACCATAGAACATCCCGGGAGCGACCAGGATCCCGAGGGCAGCGAGGCGATCCACACTGCTCATCGCGTCCTCGTCGAAGGTGGTCCACAGGTACAGACCGGCTTGCGAGCCGTGGATCGCGCCTCCGGCTCCCCGCAGCGCCGGCTCCAGGATCGCGCGGCGTGCACGATAGGTCTCGCGCTGCGCCGCCACGGCATCGTCGTCGCCGAGGGCGACGGTCATCGCCGCCTGGATCGACGCCGGGAGCATCATGCCGGCCTGCTTGCGCACCGCCAGCAGCTCGCCCACCAGGGACGGGTCCCCCGCGACGAACGCCGCCCGGTAGCCCGCCAGGTTGGACTGCTTGGACAGCGAGTAGACGCACAGCACGCCGTCCAGCGAGCCGCCGTTCACGCGCGGGTCCAGCACCGAGGGGACCTCGTCGACGGTCCAGGGCAGCAGGGCGTAGCACTCATCGGAGGCGACCACGATGCCCCGTTCCCGGGCCCAGCGCACGATCGCCGCCATCTGCTCCGCGGTGAGCACCTCACCGGTGGGGTTCGACGGGGAGTTCAGCCACAGCAGACGGATGCGGGAGGCGGCCGACGGGTCCGGCAGTGCCGCCTCCCCGTCGGCGGCGAGCGCCGCCATGTCCAGCGGCAGCGCCTCGGCGCCGACGAAGCGCGCGCCCATGTCGTAGGTCGGGTACGCGACGTCCGGGAAGGCGACGACGTCGCCCGCGCCGATCCCGAGCTGGAAGGGCAGGTGCGCGACGAGCTCCTTGGAGCCGACGGTGGGCAGCACGCCGTCCACGTCGAGCGCCGCGGGTGCGCCCCGATGACGGCGCACGAAGTCCACCAGGGCCTCGCGCAGAGCGGGCGTGCCGACGGTGGTGGGGTAGCCGGGGCGATCGGCCGCGGCCGCCAGCGCCCGCTGCACGGAGGCAGGGGTCGGATCCACCGGGGTCCCGACGGAGAGATCGACGAGGCCTCCCTGGTGCGCGCTCGCGCGCTGCGCCGCGCCGGTCAGGGCGTCCCACGGAAAAGCGGGCAGGCGGGCGGCGAGCCCGCGACGGCTCGAGCGGTCAGCGCTGGCTGAGATGTCAGGGGTGTCAGCGATGCCGGAGGTGCCGGAGGGGCCCGAGGTGTCAGCTGCTGTGGCCATGGCTCAGACCAACGGGTTCGGCTGCGGGGGCAGCGCCTCGACGAGAGGATGGTCCTTCTCGATGACGCCCATCTTCGCGGCGCCGCCGGGAGCTCCCAGATCGTCGAAGAACTCGACGTTTGCCTTGTAGTAGTCGGCCCACTGATCCGGGGTGTCGTCCTCGTAGAAGATCGCCTCCACCGGGCAGACGGGTTCGCAGGCACCGCAGTCCACGCACTCGTCGGGCTGGATGTACAGCATCCGGCTGCCCTCGTAGATGCAGTCCACGGGGCATTCATCGACGCAGGCGCGGTCCTTCACGTCGACGCAGGGGAGGGCGATGACGTACGTCATGAACAACATCCTTCCGGCAGGGAGACGGTTCCATCCTCTCATCCCCGCCCCTGGCGGACCTCCCTCTCCGGGGCCGCCGCAGCGTACGTGACACGACGAACATCCTGGCGGGTGCGACCAACGGCTGCGAAGACGACTAGCCTCGCGCCATGACACTGCGTGACGAGCATCGGGTGCGCGCCGGCTGGGCGCCGTTCCTGCAACCTGGGGTGCGCGTGGTCCTGCGCTACGCGATCAACCGCGAGAGCTCCCCGCATGGGGAGTCGATGAGCGATGCGCTGGGCACTATTCTCGCGGCCGACGATTCCGAGGTGCGGGTGATGACCCGGCGCGGCCAGGTACGGGTGCCGCGACCGCTGGTCATCGCGGCGAAGGAGGTGCCTCCCCCGCCGGTGCGCCGGCCCCGGCCCGAGTCGCCCTGAGGATGTAGTCGGCGCCGGAGATCACGTGCAGCGCCACGGCGATCCACAGCAGCACTCGCACGGCCGGCACCAGGTCCGGTGCCCACGCGGCCACCACGACCAGTCCGAACACGGACGTCATGAGCAAGAAGGTGCGTACCTTCCCGAGTCGGGACACGGCGATGCGCCCGCCGAGCGCGGCCCGTGTGGCCAGCAGCACCATCGCGACGTCCACCACCACGATGATCACCAGCGCCGCCCAGGGCAGGAGGTCGGCGACGGCGAGCGATGCCACGATCACCGCCAGGCCGATCCGATCCGCGATCGGGTCGATGATCTCGCCCGTGCGGCTGGTCTGGTCCAGCGCACGGGCCAGCACCCCGTCGATCCAGTCCGTGCTGGCCCACGCCAGCAACAGCACCACGGCGAGGGTGTCCGGGCCGTCCAGCAGCAGCGCGCACACCGGAGCGAGCAGCGCGAAGCGCGCGAGCGTGACCAGGTTCGGGATCGTCGCCCAGTCGGGACGGCGACGCTGCGTCATGCTGCGTCGCGCCGAGCGGGAGGCCGGCTGCTGCCACGGCTGCGTCGGCCGTCACGGCGTCGTCGGCCGAGAGTGACGGCGAGAACCCCGAGGAACGGGATGCCGATCCCCAGGGCCTGCACGATCCACCCGGAGTACTGTGCCTTCCCTGCGATCACGGCGGGCATCAGCACACCGCCTCCCGCCCCGTTGCCGAGGAAGGGGATCGCGACCAGCGCCCACAGGGAGCCGACCACCACGAGCGGCAGGCGCGAGCCCGTCGAGGCATACAGGAACACCGTGACGACCACCTGGAACAGGGCTCCGAAGAGCAGCCCGGCGGGAAGATCGATCCCGAGCAGCTCCAGCTGCATCCGATGCGTGGTGATCATCAGCAGCACCGAGACGATGGTCAGCACGACCCCCATCACCACCTGGGCGACCCGGGAGGGGAGGGAGGTCGTGTCGACCGTCGTGGCGCGACGGTGCGCGTCCGTCACGGGATCACTTCCCGGACTTGGCCTTCGACCGTGCGCGGTTGCGCTCGGTGGCGTCCAGGAGCACCTTGCGGATGCGGATGACCTCCGGGGTGACCTCGACGCACTCGTCGTCGTTGGTGAACTCGAGGGACTCCTCGAGGGTCAGCCGGCGCGGCGGCACCAGGTTCTCGAAGGAGTCCGAGGAGGCCGCACGCATGTTCGTCAGCTTCTTCTCCTTCGTGATGTTCACGTCCATGTCCTCGTTGCGGGAGTTCTCGCCGACGATCTGGCCCGCGTAGACCTCGGAGGTGGGCTCGACGAAGAACGAGCCGCGCTCCTGGAGGTTGATCATCGCGAAGGGGGTCACGGTGCCGGCACGGTCGGCGACCAGCGAGCCGGTGGCGCGGAACTCGATGTGTCCCATCCAGGGCTCGAAGCCGTCGGCGTAGGACGAGGCGATGCCGTTGCCGCGGGTCTCGGTCATGAACCGGGTGCGGAAGCCGATCAGGCCGCGGGAGGGCACGGTGAACTCCATGCGCACCCAGCCGGAGCCGTGGTTGCTCATCGTCTCCATGCGGCCCTTGCGCGAGGCCATCAGCTGGGTGACGGTGCCGAGGTACTCCTCGGGCACGTCGATGGTCATGCGCTCGACGGGCTCGTGCTTGTGGCCGTCGATCTCGCGGGTGAGGACCTTCGGCTTGCCGACGGTGAGCTCGAAGCCCTCACGGCGCATCTGCTCGACCAGGATCGACAGCGCCAGCTCACCGCGGCCCTGCACCTCCCAGGCGTCGGGGCGCTCCGTGGGCAGCACCTTGAGCGACACGTTGCCGACCAGCTCCTGGTCCAGCCGGTCCTTGACCTGGCGGGCGGTGAGCTTGTGGCCCTTCCCGTTCTTCCCGGCCAGCGGAGAGGTGTTGATGCCGATGGTCATCGAGATCGCGGGATCGTCGATGGTGATCAGCGGCAGCGGGCGCGGGTCCGCGAGATCGGCGAGGGTCTCGCCGATCATGATCTCGGGGATGCCGGCCACGGCGACGATGTCGCCCGGGCGGGCGGTGCCGGTCATGGGCACGCGGGTGAGGCCCTTGGTCTCGAGCAGCTCGGTGATCTTGACCTGCTTGGTGGTGCCGTTCTGGGTGCACCAGGCGACCTGCTGGCCCTTGCTCAGCTCGCCGTTCTTGATGCGCAGCAGCGCGAGACGGCCGAGGAACGGCGAGGCGTCGAGGTTGGTGACGTGCGCCTGCAGGGGCACCTCGTCATCGTAGGTCGGCGCGGGAATGGACTCGAGGATCGTCTTGAACAGCGGCTCGACGGTCTCCTCCTCGGGGAGGGTGCCGTCGGCCGGCTGAGTGGTCGAGGCGCGGCCGGCCTTGCCGGAGGCGTAGACCACCGGCACGTCCAGGACGGCGTCGAGATCGATGTCGGGCATCTCCTCGGACAGGTCCGACGCGAGGCCCAGCAGCAGGTCGGTGGCCTCGCCGACGACCTCCTCGATGCGGGCGTCGGGGCGATCGACCTTGTTGACCACGAGGATCACCGGGAGCTTCGCGGCGAGCGCCTTGCGCAGCACGAAGCGGGTCTGCGGCAGCGGGCCCTCGGAGGAGTCCACCAGCAGCACGACACCGTCGACCATGGACAGTCCGCGCTCGACCTCGCCGCCGAAGTCGGCGTGCCCGGGGGTGTCGATGACGTTGATGGTGATGCCGTCGGGCTCACCGATCTCCGCGGCCGACGGTCCGACATAGCGGATCGCCGTGTTCTTCGCGAGGATGGTGATGCCCTTCTCGCGCTCCAGCTCGCCCGAGTCCATCGCCCGCTCGTCGTGCTTGTCGTGGTCGCTGAAGGCGCCACCCTGGGTCAGCATGGCGTCGACCAGGGTGGTCTTGCCATGGTCGACGTGGGCGACGATGGCGACGTTTCGCAGGTCGTTGCGGAGGCGGAGAGTCATACGCGAAGGCTCGTTTCAAGTTGCTCGGCGGGGCGGGGACCGAGCAGCGCCCGGTCGCACGGAGAGGTGCGACCCGCTCCAGGGCCTTGGCGAGTCTATCGGCAAGCAGCGCAAAGGTCAGCGGTCTGTCGATGAGATGTTCGACGCGGTGTCGGCCGATGGTCGGCACCGACCGTCGAGACGGAGCGCGGCGGGCCCGGACGCAGACCGCGCTCGGACCGATTCCTCGGCCCGAGCGCGATGCTCGGAGGTGGCCCACGGGACGGTGGGCGCGTCGCTCATGCCATCAGACGTGTCCGGCCTCGGAGAAGGGATCGATGACCCCGCCGTCGTCCTGCGGGCCGTCCGCCTCCGCGTCCTCCACCCCCGGGGCGGGTGCCTCGACATCGATGGTCTCGGCCCCCGCGAGCGGGATGGAGCCGCCGGGGATCGCCGCCAGCAGACGCTTGGTGTAGTCCTCCTGCGGGGAATGGAAGACCTCGTCGGTGGTCCCCTGCTCGACGACCCTCCCCTTCTCCATGACCAGCGTACGATCGGCGATCTGCCGCACCACCGCGAGGTCGTGCGTGATGAAGAGGTAGGAGAGCCCGAGCTCGGACTGCAGATCGTTGAGCAGCTCCAGGACCTGGGCCTGGACCAGCACGTCGAGCGCGGAGACCGCCTCGTCGCAGATCACGACCTCCGGGTCGAGCGCCAGGGCGCGAGCGATCGCGATGCGCTGACGCTGCCCGCCCGAGAGCTCGTTGGGATAGCGCCGCATCATCTCCGCGGGCAGCGCGACCTTGTCCAGCAGGTCACGCACCTTGGCCTCCCGGCTCTTCGCATCGCCGATGCCGTGCAGGCGCAGCGGCTCCTCGATCGTGCTGTAGATCGAGTACATCGGGTCGAGGGTGCCGTAGGGGTTCTGGAAGATCGGCTGCACGCGGCGGCGCAGCGACTTCAGCTCCTTGCCCTTGTACGTGGTGACGTCCTTGCCCTCGAAGAGCACGCGGCCCGACGTCGGGTCCAGGAGCTTCAGCACCATCTGCGCGACCGTGGACTTGCCGGACCCGGACTCCCCCACGATCGCCGTGGTGGTGCCGCGCTCGATCGCGAAGGAGACGCGGTCCACAGCGGTGAAGGGGGTCGACCGCCACGGGACGCTGCCCCGGATCGGGAACTCCTTGGTGAGGTCCTGGACCTGGATCACTGCGTGCGGATCGGTCTCGCCGTACCCGAACTCCGGGGCCGCGCCGTCCGCCTGCCGGGCGGGCGCCGCCGGTGCTCCCTTCGCCGCTGCCCTCTCCGGCGCGGCGGTCGTCCGCTCCTGCCGGGGCCTCTCGCTCACCTCGGCCCGTCCCGCGCCGGAGCCCAGTCGCCGGGAGGCGAGGGAGGGCGCCGCGCCGATGAGCCGCTTGGTGTACGGGTGCTGCGGATTCTGCAGCAGCTCGATCGCCGGCCCGGACTCGACGATCCGGCCCTTGTACATGACGACCAGATGCTGGGCGCGTTCGGCGGCCAGTCCGAGGTCGTGGGTGATCAGCAGGACCGCCACCCCGAGCTCCTCGGTGAGGGTGTCGAGGTGGTCGAGGATCTGCTGCTGCACGGTGACATCGAGCGCGCTGGTGGGCTCGTCGGCGATCAGCAGCTTCGGCCGGGCGGCGAGTCCCATCGCGATCAGGGCTCGCTGCTTCATGCCGCCGGAGAACTCGTGCGGGTACTGGCCGGCGCGGCGCGCCGCATCGGGCAGTCCGGCCTCCTCCAGCAGCTCCACCGCGCGTCTGTTCGCCGCGGCACCGCGCGCCATCCCGTTGGCCGAGAGCGCCTCCTTGATCTGCGTCCCCACCTTCCACATGGGGTTGAGGTTGCTCATCGGATCCTGCGGGACCAGGCCGATCTCGCTTCCGCGCAGCGCGAGGATCTCGCGGGTGGGGACGGACGTGATGTCCTTCCCGGCGAAGCGGATGCTGCCTCCGGTGACCGCGCCGTTCTTCGGCAGCAGACGGGAGATGCTCATCGCCGTGGTGGACTTCCCGGAGCCTGATTCGCCGACGATCGCGACCGTCTCGCCCGGATAGACGGACAGGTTCGCTCCGCGGACGGCGCGCACCGGACCGTTGGTCGTGCCGAAGGTGATCTCGAGATCGGAGATCTCCAGCAGCGGTTCGTCGCTCGAGGTGTGGGTGGAGGTGGTCATCGCTTCCTCGCCTTCGGGTCGAGGGCGTCGCGCACGGCGTCCCCGAGCATGATGAAGCTCAGCACGGTGATCGCGAGCGCCATCGACGGGTAGAACAGCATCATCGGCTGGGTGCGCAGCGCGGGCTGGGCGTCGGAGATGTCCCCGCCCCAGGAGACGGAGGCAGAGGGGAGGCCCACGCCCAGGAAGGACAGCGTGGCCTCGGCGACGATGTACACGCCGAGGTTCACGGTCGCGGTGACGATCACCGGGGCGATCGCATTGGGGACCACGTGCTTGACGAGGTTGGTCACCGGGTTCGCGCCCAGTGCGGTCGAGGCGGTCACGAAGTCCTGGTTCTTCACCGAGATCACCGAGCCGCGCATGATGCGCGCGACGTTGGTCCATCCGAAGACGCCGAGGACCAGGATCACCATCGGCACGTTCATCGAGTCGGCACGGTTGGCGATCACGATCGCGCCGAGGATCAGCGGGATCGCGAAGAAGATGTCCGTGATGCGGGACAGGACCGCATCGAAGATCCCGCCCACGTAGCCGGCCAGAGCGCCCAGGACACCGCCGATGAGCGTCGCCAGGATCATCGTGAAGAAGCCGACCATCACCGAGGTGCGGGTCCCGTACAGCACGCGGGCCAGGACGTCGTAGCCCTGCCGGGTGGTGCCGAAGGGGTGCTCTCCGCTCGGTGGCTGGTTGGACGCCGTGATGTCGCCATAGTTCGGATCCTGGCTGGTGAACAGGCTCGGGAACGCCGCGATGACCAGGATGATGAGGATCAGGACCGCCGAGATGACGAACACGGGGTTCCGGATCAGGCTGCGGCCCGCCTCGGCCCACATCGAGCGCGGCGCGGAGGTGGTGTCGACCGCGTCGACGGCGCCCAGAGGCGTCTCGTCCAGCGGGGCGACGACGTGCTCGGCGCTGGGACGCAGGGTTCGGGAGGGGCGGGGTTCACTTCGCATAGCGGATCCTCGGGTCGAGCACGGCGTAGAGCAGGTCCACGATCAAGTTGGCGATCAGGAAGATGATCACCAGCAGCGTCACCACCGACACGATCATCGGGCTTTCGCCGTCGTTGATGGCCCGGAAGAGCAGCGAGCCGATGCCGTTGATGTTGAAGATGCCCTCGGTGACGATCGCGCCGCCCATGAGGGCACCCAGGTCCGCGCCGATGAAGGTGACCACAGGGATCAGGGAGTTGCGCAGGATGTGCTTGGAGACGACGCCGCCGCGGGAGAGCCCCTTGGCGGTCGCCGTGCGCACATGGTCAGCGGTCGCGACCTCGGCGATCGAGGTGCGGGTCAGGCGCAGCACGTAGGCGAAGGAGACGGCGCCGAGCACCACTCCGGGCACCAGGAGGTTCTGCCACGACGGATCACGCCCCACGTTGACCGGGGCGATCCCGAGCTTCACGCCGAGCCCGAACTGCGCGACGAAACCGATGACGAAGGTCGGCACGGCGATGACCAGCAGCGACACCATCAGCAGCGTGGTGTCGATCAGGGTGCCCTTCCTCAGGCCCGAGATCACGCCGGCGACCACTCCGAAGACGGTCTCGATCACGATCGCGATGATCGCGAGCCGGAAGGTGACAGGGAACGCGGCCTTGATCTGGTCGATGATCGGACGGCCGTTGAACCCGATGCCGAAGTCGCCCTGGAAGAGATTGCCCAGGTAGATCAGCCACTGGATGACGACAGGCTTGTCGAGGTTGTACTGCGCGCGCAGCTTGTCGGCCACGGCCGGGGAGATCGGCTTGTCACCCGCGATCGCCGCGATGGGGTCCCCGGAGGAGACGAAGGCCATCATATAGACGATGAGGGTGGCGCCGAGGAACACGGGGATCATCTGCAGCAGTCGCCGCCCGATGTACCAGATCACGTCGGTCACCTTCGGTTTGAGGGAGCATGGGGCGTCGGAGGATGGCCGCTCGTCCATGGCCCCGGCAGATGGACGTGCGACGGCGGGAGACGGCACCAGGGCCGCCTCCCGCCGGGGGACAAGGTCAGACGATCACTTGGTGATCGCGTAGTACAGCGGCACGGTGTCCCAGCCGTACTCCACGTTCGAGACCAGATCCGAGTATCCGCCGAAGGTGTTCTGGTACCACAGCGGGATCGCCGGCAGGTCCTCCATGAGGATGGCCTCCGCGGCGTGGAACTTCTCGTTCGCGGCGTCGATGTCCGGCGCGGCGAGGCCTTCCTTGAGCAGGTCGTCGAACTCCGGGTTCTTGTAGTCGCCGTCGTTGCTGCCCTTGCCGTCCGCCGCGGCGGAGGAGTAGATCGGGCCGAGGAAGTTGAACACGGAGGGGTAGTCCGCCTGCCAGCCGGAGCGGAAGGCACCCTCCATCGTGCGCGCCGTGATCTGCTCGCGGAACTCGCCGAAGGCCGGGAACGGGTTCGGCGACGCCTCGATGCCGAGGGTGTTCTTGATCGAGTTGCACACGGCCTCGACCCAGTCCTTGTGCGGAGAGTCCGCGTTGTACGCCAGCGTGAAGGGGCCCTTGAAGGGCTCCATCTCCTCCGCCTTGTCCCACAGCTCCTTGGCCTTCGCCTCGTCGAACGTGAGCACCTCGGCGCCGGGGATGTCGGTGGCCCCGCCGCCGTCGATCACCGGAGCGACGAAGTCCGTCGCGGGGCTGCGGGTGCCGTAGAAGAGCGAGTCGCAGATCGCCTTGCGATCGATCGCGTAGGAGATCGCCTGACGGCGCAGCTTGCCCGCCTCGCCGGTGAAGTCGGGGTCCTCCTGGTGGATGGTGAAGGACTGGAACACCGCGCCCGGGGCGTTGACGGCACGGTCTCCGAGCTCGTCCTCGAAGGTCGACAGCGCTCCCGTGGGGATGATGTCCGAGACGTCGACGTTGCCCGAGAGCATGTCGTTGTAGAGCGTCTCGTCCTTCGCGTAGACGACGAAGGTGACGCCGGCGTTCTGGGCGGCGCGGGGACCGTCGTACTCCGGGTTCGGGACCAGCACGATCTCGGAGTCGTGGGTCCAGGAATCGACCATGTAGGGGCCGTTGCCGATGGGGGCCTCGCCGAAGGCGTCGATGTCGTCGAAGGCGGAGGGCGGCATCGGCGAGTATGCCGAGTAGCCCAGGCGGGAGGAGAAATCGGCCTGCGTGGAGACCAGCTTGACGGTGAAGGTCGTGTCATCGACGACCTTCAGGCCCGACAGCGTGAGGTCCTCGGTGGCGTCATCGGCGGCGACCTCGGCGAAGCCCTCGATGGGCTCGAAGAAGGACTGGCTCTTCTGGGCGTTCGCGGTGTTCGCACCGAAGTTCCACGCGTCCACGAAGTTCTGTGCGGTCAGCTCGGTGCCGTCGGAGAACTTCAGGCCCTCGCGGATCGTGATCGTCCAGGTCTGGTTGTCCTCGGACTCGATGGACTCCGCGACCTCGTTCTCGACCTTGCCGTCCGCGGTGTAGTACACGAGCCCGGAGAAGACCGAGGTGATGACGCGACCGCCGCCGACCTCACTGGTGTTGGTCGGGATCAGCGGGTTCTCCGGCTCGGTGCCGTTGGCGAGGATGGGCTCGCCGGAGCCGCCGCCGTCGCTGCTTCCGGATCCGCTGTCCCCATCGCTGGAGCAGGCGGCGAGGGTGAGGGCAGCGGCTCCGCCGGCAGCACTGCCGAGCATCATGGAACGTCGCGTAATGGCCATGGATTCTCCTGGACGACTAGGGCTGGGTCCGTCGCGCTCCGTTGCGCACGACGCATCCCTCAGTCTGCACCCTCGCCTGTCAAGAACAATCCATCCTGCGGTCACAAATCGGTCTCGGGCCTTTTTCAACCACTTCGGCGGGAGCACGTGCAACACGCTGACCGGGCACGACGTTCCTCGCCGGAAGGGTGTTCAATGGCTGTATGACTGCTTCGAACACGTCCTCCGCTCCCCTCGATCCCACGTCCACGGACGCCTGGGCCTCCCTCGAGGCGCACAACCTCGAGATCGCCGGCTCCCTGCGCGAGTGGTTCGATGCCGATCCGCAGCGTGCCGAGCGCTTCAGCCGTACCGCTGCGGATCTCCGCGTCGACCTCTCGAAGAACCTGATCACCGCCGAGACCATGGAGCTGCTCCAGCAGCTCTCCCGCGAGGTCGGCGTCGAGGAGCGCCGAGACGCCATGTTCTCCGGTGCCCACCTCAACACCACCGAGGACCGCGCGGTGCTCCACACCGCGCTCCGTCGCCCCGAGGGCGCCGCGCCGGCGCTCGAGGTCGACGGCCAGCAGATCGACGCGGACGTCCACGAGACGCTGCAGCGCGTCTACGACTTCGCGGACTCGGTGCGCTCCGGTGAGTGGACCGGCGTGACCGGGAAGAAGATCGAGACGGTCGTGAACATCGGCATCGGCGGCAGCGACCTCGGACCGGTCATGGTCTACGAGGCGCTGAAGCCCCTCGCGCAGGACGGGCTGTCCGCCCGGTTCCTCTCCAACATCGACCCCACCGATGCGCACGAGACCACCCGCGACCTCGATCCCGAGACCACGCTGGTGATCGTCGCGTCGAAGACCTTCACCACGCTCGAGACCCTCACCAACGCGCGCCTGGTGCGCGAGTGGCTGCTGGCCGGGCTGCGCGAGAACGCCGGTCTCACGGTCGAGCAGGAGACGGAGGCCGTGGCGAAGCACTTCGTCGCCGTCTCCACCGCGCTGGACAAGGTGGAGGCCTTCGGCATCGACCCGAAGAACGCCTTCGGCTTCTGGGACTGGGTCGGCGGCCGCTACAGCGTGGATTCCGCGATCGGCACCGTGCTGGCCACCGTGCTGGGCCCGGACGTCTTCGAGGAGCTGCTGGCCGGCTTCCACGCGATGGACGAGCACTTCCGCACCGCCCCCGCGGAGGACAACGTGCCCCTGCTGATGGGGCTGCTGAACGTCTGGAATGTGAACTTCCTGGAGGCGGAGACCCATGCGGTGCTCCCCTACTCCCAGTACCTCCACCGCTTCCCCGCCTACCTCCAGCAGCTCACCATGGAGTCCAACGGCAAGTCGGTGCGCTGGGACGGGACGCTCGCGACCACCGAGACCGGCGAGGTCTTCTGGGGCGAGCCCGGCACCAACGGCCAGCACGCCTTCTACCAGCTGATCCACCAGGGCACTCGGGTGGTCCCGGCGGACTTCATCGCCTTCGCGACCCCGAACCACGCCCTCGCGGACGGTGACCAGGACGTGCACGAGCTGTTCCTCGCGAACTTCTTCGCGCAGACCAAGGCGCTCGCCTTCGGCAAGACCGCTGCGGAGGTGCGCGCCGAGGGCACCGAGGGCTCGCTCGTGGCGGCCCGCGAGTTCTCCGGCGACCGCCCCACCACGTCGATCATGGCCCCGAAGCTCACCGCCTCGGTGCTGGGCCAGCTGATCGCCCTGTACGAGCACATCACCTTCGTGCAGGGCACGGTCTGGGGAATCAACTCCTTCGACCAGTGGGGCGTCGAGCTCGGCAAGCAGCTCGCGAAGGACCTCGCCGGAGCCGTCGCGGGCGACGACGAGAAGATCTCCGCGGAGGACTCCTCGACCGCCGCACTGATCCGCTACTACCGCGAGCACCGCGAGGGCTGAGCGGAGCGCGCCCGGGAGGATCTCCCGGGCGGCCCGGACGCACCACCGGGACAGACGAGAAGGGCGGCCCCTTGGGGGCCGCCCTTCTCCATCTCAGAGGACGTCTCAGGCCAGGAAGTCGACCTCGCGGGTCTCCTTGCCGATCAGCAGCGCGACGATCGTGATGACCGCGGCGAGGGTCAGGTAACCGCCCACGAGCCACAGCGGGCCGTCCAGCAGCTGCCACAGAGCGATCATCGCGTACGGCGCGGGCGCCGCACCGATCACGGAGGCCATGTTGTAGCTGACCGCGCTGCCGGTGTAGCGCACGTCGGACGCGAACATCTCGGGCAGGTAGGCCGCCATCGGGCCGAAGGTGAGGCCCATGAGCGTGAAGCCGATGATCAGCGTCGCCATCGCACCGGCCGTGCCGGCCTGCACCATCGGCTCGATGAGGAGCCCGAAGATGCCGATGCCGACGGTGACGCCGAGCAGCAGCTTGCGGCGGCCCATGCGGTCCGCGAGCGGGCCGGAGACCAGGGTGAAGATGCCGAAGAAGACGACGCCGATGATCAGCATGGTGAGGAACTGCGGGCGCTCGAAGCCGAGACCGGGAGCGAACCCGGCGGCGTCGAACGGCTTCCCGGCCGCCTCCGCGGCGGCGCGCGCGGTCTCCTCGTCGGCCGCGGTGGTGCCGACCACCATGAGGAAGGCCGTCATGAGATAGAAGAGCACATAGGTGGCGACCATGGCGATCGTGGCGAGGATCAGCGGCTTCCACGCCGTGCGGAACACGCGGGCGATCGGGACTGCGGCCACGCGCTGCTCGTCGATCACCTTCTGGAAGGCGGGGCTCTCCATCAGCTTCAGGCGCACCCACAGGCCCACGATCACCAGGATCGAGGAGAGCAGGAACGGCAGACGCCACCCCCACGACATGAACTGCGCGTCGGTCAGCTGCACGCTGAGGACCACGAACAGCAGGTTCGACAGGATGAAACCGATGGGCGCACCGAGCTGCGGGAACGTGCCGTAGAGGGCGCGCTTGCCGGGAGGGGCGTTCTCGGTGGCGAGCAGGGCCGCACCGGACCATTCGCCGCCCAGACCGATGCCCTGGCAGAAGCGCAGCAGCACCAGGATCGCGGGCGCCAGCACCGTGAAGCCGGGGGTCGAGGCGGTGGGCAGCACGCCGATGAGGAAGGTCGCGATGCCCATCACCAGCAGGCTCGCGACCAGGGTGGTCTTACGGCCCACCCGGTCACCGAAGTGGCCGAAGATGAGCGAGCCCAGCGGGCGGGCGACGAACGCGACGCCGAAGATCGCGAACGAGCTCAGCAGCTGGTTCGCCGGCGTCTGCGTCGGGAAGAACAGTGCCGGGAAGACCAGGGAGGCCGCTGTCGCATAGGCGTAGAAATCGAAGAACTCGATCGTCGTGCCGACCATCGAGGCGGTGATGACGCGACCGCGGGTGTTCGCGGGGGCTGCGGCCGGGGCCGACGTGGTGGGGGCTGGTGCTGTACTCACGTCGGCCGACCCTAGTCCCGTCATTCCGGCATGCGGACAGGACGGACACATCGTGAGATGCCGACCGTCTCCCCCGGCGTTCCGGGCCATCCCGTGCGCTCCGGGTCACAGCGGGGCCTCGGTTCTGGACTCCGGTGTCACGTCAGGCTGAGCGATGGGAGACTGGTGCGACATGCCACAGAAGTTCGAGGGGAACCCATGGAAGCACTGATACCGCTGGCGATCGGCGTCGCCGCCGTCGTCGTCGTCCTGCTGATCCTGCTGCTCATCCTGATGCGCAGCTACCGGATCGCCGCGCCCAACGAGGCGCTCATCATCACCGGTCGCAATGCGAAGACCAGCCCGACCGGGGACATCGACCTCGAATCCGGCAGCGCCCGCGTGATCATCGGCGGCCGCGCCATCGTGCGACCGATCGTGGACCGGGCCTTCGTGCTGAGCCTGAGCTCGCGCCAGATCCCGGTCGAGGTCGAGGGCTACTCGATGAACGGCATCTTCCTGCGGCTGCGCGGTGTGGCGCAGGTCAAGGTGGGCGGCAACATCGACGACGTCCGCAAGGCCTCGCAGCGCTTCCTCGATCAGCAGCAGCAGATCGACCATTACACGCAGGAGATCCTCTCGGGCACGCTCCGCGCGGTGGTCGGCACGCTGAGCGTCGAGCAGATCATCCGCGACCGTGCGTCGTTCGCGAGCCAGGTCCAGGCCGAGGCCGAGCACTCGATGAACAACCAGGGTCTGGTCATCGACACCTTCCAGATCTCCGCGATCGAGGACGACGGCTCCTACCTGCGCGACTGGGGCCGCCCCGAGGCCGCGCTGGTGGCCAAGCGCGCCGCGATCGCCGAGTCGGACGCCAACCGTGAGTCCACGCAGGCGACGAACATGAACCTCCAGCAGGAGGCGGAGTCGAAGCAGGCCTTCGACATCCGCAATGCGGAGATCAAGGAGGAGACCGACGCCCGTCAGGCCGTCGCGGACGCCTCCGGCCCGCTCGCCCGTGCCGCTCAGCAGCAGCGGATCATCGAGCAGGAAGAGCTCATCGCGGTCCGCAACAACGACCTGCGCGAGAAGCAGCTGATCGCCGAGGTCCACAAGCCGGCCGAGGCCAAGCGCTACGCCGAGCAGCAGGATGCGGACTCCAAGAAGTACGCGCACATCGCCGAGTCGGAGGCCCAGCTGCAGGACGAGCGCAACCGCGCCGAGTCCCGCAAGGTCACCGCGGACGCCGAGGCGCATGCCATCGAGGCCCGTGGTCGGGCCGAGGCCGAGATCGAGCTGCAGCGCCGCTCGAAGGACGCCGAGGCAGTCCGCCTCGAGGGTCAGGCCGAGGCCGATGCCCTGCGTGCCAAGGGTGAGGCCGAGGGGTCGGCGATCCGTGCCAAGGGCGACGCCGAGGCGGAGACCACCCGCGCCCGTGCCGAGGCCTACAAGCAGTTCAACGACGCCGCGGTGCTCAACCAGGTGCTCGAGGTGCTGCCGACGGTCGCCAACGAGCTGGCGGCGCCCTACTCGAACATCTCCAACCTGTCGGTGTTCTCCACCGACGGCGAGGCGAAGATCGGCCAGAACATCTCGGTCGGCCTCGCCCAGGTGCTCGACATGGTCAAGTCCACCACCGGTGTCGATTTCCAGGACACCCTCAAGCGTGCCGCCGATGGCGGCCGCGAGGTGCGCGAGCAGGCCGAGCAGACGCCGTCCGCCGCCGAGAGCTCGTCCGCGGACAGCTCCTCGGCCGACGACAGCAGTGACGACGCCTGAGTCCGGCCCGTCACCACAAGAACGCCCCGGTCCTCCCCGCAGGGAGGGCCGGGGCGTTCTGCATGCCGGAGGGGATGAGTGCGCAGGGCGCAGGCATGGCCGTCCCCGGACCCCGCTCTACGCCGTCTCTGCGGTCTCGCCGCTCTGTCCGATCTCACCGAGCAGCGCCTTCGCGTACGAGGCGTGCACGGACTCCTCGTCCGAGGGGTGGTACATCCCGGCGCGCACATCCCGGGAGAGTCGTTCCAGCTCGCTGCGGCGGAAGTACTGGGACCCGCCGCTGGCGCGCAGCACCTGGTCCACGGCGGCGATCGCGGCCTCGGTCGCCCGGGACTTCACCCCGGAGAAATGCAGGAACCATCGCGGCCCGTGATCGGTGATCCCTGCGCCGCTCTCCCCCGTCCCGAGGGCGTCGAGGTCCGCGAGCACCTTCTCGATCTGCAGCACGGCGCCGTCGAGCCCGATCGCGGCATCGGCCAGGCGCCACCGGATGTCGGGGTCGTCGGCGTGGGCGATGCCCTTGGTGACACTGCGGCGGGTGGTGGCGATCCCTGCGCCGACGGCGACCGCCCGTTCGGCGATGCCGGTGTAGACGGAGGCGATCAGCAGCTCGAAGGTGCCGAAGATCCCCATCACGAAGGGGTCGGGATTCGGGCCGACGGGCGTGTGCGTCAGCACCCGTTCCGGCGCGATCCGTGCGCCGTGCAGACGGGTGGTGCAGGACTGCGAGGGACGCATGCCGTGGGTGTCCCAGTCGTCCAGGGTCTCGACCTCGTCGGTGCGCTCCAGCACGCCGAACACCAGGCGGGGGTCCTCCGGGACGGGGCCGGCGGCAGAGCCGTCCGCAGCACCGTTGCCAGAGCCCTCGGCGGGCTCCTGGACGAGTCCGTGCACGACCAGGCGGTCCCAGACCGGCGCCAGGGAGGTGAAGATCTTGGTGCCGGTGAGGCGGTACCCGCCGTCGGCTTCCGTGTCGGCGCTGGTGCCGGAGTCGAAGAGCATGGCGTCGTTGCCCGCCTCGGAGATCCCGAAGGCGAACAGCCTGCCCTCGGCGGCGTCCTCGAGGATCGAGCACACGCTCTCCACGCCGAGGCGGTGGGCGTGCAGTGCGGCGCCGGTGACCACGAGGTGCATGTTCATCGACAGCGCAGTCGCCGGCGCGGCCCGGGCGAGGCGGCGTTGGATCCGGCTCGCCTGCAGCAGGCTCGCCCCGAGGCCTCCCAGCTCGGTCGGCACCAGCAGGCGCAGGTATCCGGCGGCGCGGAGATCCGCGAGATCGTCCGTGGGGAAGGTGTTCTCGCGGTCATGTCTCGCCGCACGGTCCCGGAAGGTGCTCAGCAGGGCATCGGAGAGGAAGATCGCGGGGTCCGCGACGGCATCAGCAGCAGTCATGTCCCCACGATAGTGGGACTGCTCAGGAACCGGCCCGGAGCCGCTGGAAGGTCGCGAGCAGGGGCCGATGATCCGAGGCGTGACTGGCCCCCACCTCGAGACCGGTCGCCTCGAGCGCGCCGCGCGACCAGATCGAATCGATCCGCAGCAGGGGCAGGCGCGAAGGGAAGGTCGCGCGCCCCGGGGAGCGCCCGAACGGGAGCGCTGCGGCGAGCTTCGCGGTGACCGGCGAGCGCGGCATCGCCCCGCGCAGGTCCACGGCGGCCTCCCGCCATCCGCCTGCGGACAGGGGGCCGAGCTCTGCGGCGGAGGGATCGGCGTTCAGATCCCCGAGCAGCAGGGCCGGCCCGTCCAGCGCCGAGGTGTGCTCGAGGATCCGCAGCACCTGGGCGGTGCGGTGGCCGCGATGCTCGTGATCGAGGTGGGTGACGTGCACCTGCAGGGGTTCCTGGCCCGCCGGTTGCACGGTCGCGGACAGCAGCCCGCGCGGCTCGTGCAGCGGCCCCAGGGCAGGGTGGCCGGGCAGCTGCCGCATCCGGTGGGCGGTGATCTCGTGCGGGGTCAGCAGCGCGAGCCCATACTGCCGTCGGTGCTGCTCACCATGAGCCGGCCCGTCGTCCGCCGCGTGGTCGATCGCGGCGCCGAAGCATCCGCGCAGCCCGAGCATCTCCGCCAGGCCCGCGGCCTGGTCCTCGAACGCGGAGCGCTCCCCGAAGGCCACGTCCACCTCCTGCAGGCCGATGACGTCGGCCCTCAGCCCGGCGAGCGTCTCGGCGATGCGTGCCAGATCGAGCCGGTCGCGGCCGTCGGCCCCGTGGTGGATGTTGTAGGTCGCGACCCGCAGCTGAGCGCTCACGTCACTGCAGGCAGCTGGGTCCGAGCAGCGTCTTGAGCGAGGCGTACAGGGCGGCCGACGGGTTCACGGAGAGGCGCTTGTCCAGCTGCATGAGCGTGCTGCGGCCGGGCTCCTGGAGTCGCAGGCGCACCTCGCTGGGCCCGGGGTTGTCCTCGAGCACCTCCCGCAGCTTCTCGGCGACCTTGGTGGTCGCGCGCATCGCCGGCAGCGCGATCACGACCGGACCGTCGGGACCGCCTCCGGTCTCCGGGATCGTCATCTCCATGACGCGCAGCTCGGGCATGCCCTTGGAGATGTCCACCCGCCCCTTCATCGAGACGATGAGATCCTCGGCCAGCTCCGTGGCGACGGTCTGGTACGTCGAGGGGAACATGAGGCAGTCGATCGAGCCCTCGAGGTCCTCCACGGTGGCGATCGCCCACATGTCGCCCTTCTTGGTGGTCTTGCGCTGCAGGCTCGTGATGAGACCGGCGATGGTGACCATGGTGCCGTCCTGGATCGCACCGTCGTCGGCCAGGGCGCTGATCGAGGTCGAGGAGTTCTGTGCGATGACGTGCTCGAGGCCGTACAGCGGGTGGTCCGAGACGTATAGCCCCAGCATGTTGCGCTCGAAGGCGAGCTTCTCCTTGCGATCCCATTCGGGCAGATCGGGGATCACGATGGTCGCCGCGGAGCCGGAGGCGACGTCGTCTCCCCCGGCAGCGCCGAACACGTCTCCGAACAGGTCGTACTGTCCCTGGGCCTCCTTGCGCTTGACGTCCACGACGGAGTCGACGGCGTCCTCGTGGATCAGCACCAGGGAGCGACGGTTGGCGCCGATGGAGTCGAAGGCGCCGCCCTTGATGAGCGACTCGATGGTGCGCTTGTTGCACACCGACAGCGGGACCTTGTCCAGGAAGTCCGTGAAGGAGGTGAAGGCCCCCTTCTCCTCGCGGGTCTTGATGATCTCCTCGACCACGTGCGCGCCGACGTTGCGGATCGCCGAGAGCCCGAAGCGGATGTCGTCGCCGACGGCCGAGAAGTACAGGTCCGACTCGTTGACGTCGGGCGGGAGCACGGTGATGCCGCGGTGGCGGCAGTCGCCGAGATAGAGGCCCAGACGGTCGCGGTTCTCCTGGGTGGAGGTCAGCAGCGCGGCCATGTACTCGGTGGGATGGTTCGCCTTGAGGTAGCCGGTCCAGTAGGAGACCACGCCGTAGGCGGCGGAGTGCGATTTGTTGAAGGCGTAGTCCGCGAAGGGCATCAGCGTCTCCCACAGCGCCGTCACGGCGCCCGCGGAGTAGCCGTTGTCCTTCATGCCGGCCTCGAAGGACGCGAACTGCTTGTCCAGCTCCGCCTTCTTCTTCTTGCCCATGGCGCGCCGCAGGATGTCCGCCTGGCCCAGGCTGTAGCCGGCGACCTTCTGCGCCGTCTGCATGACCTGCTCCTGGTAGACCAGCACGCCGTAGGTCTCGCCGAGGATCTCCGAGAGCGGCTCCTCGAGCTCGGGATGGATCGGCGTGATCTCCTGCAGCCCGTTCTTGCGCAGCGCGTAGTTGGTGTGGGAGTTCATGCCCATCGGGCCGGGTCGGTACAGCGCCGAGACGGCGGTGATGTCCCCGAACTGGTCGGGCTTCATCTGCCGCAGCAGAGTGCGCATGCCCGAGCCGTCCAGCTGGAACACGCCGAGGGTGTCGCCGCGCTGGAGGAGCTCGTAGGTCTTCTCGTCGTCGAAGGGCAGCATCTCCAGATCCGGAGGGGTCTTGCCGTTGCGCTCCATGTTCGCCACCGCGTCCGAGAGCACGGTGAGGTTCCTCAGCCCCAGGAAGTCCATCTTCAGCAGGCCGAGGGTCTCCAGCGTCGGGTACTCGAACTGGGTGATGATCTGACCGTCCGAGGGGCGGCGCATCATCGGCACGATGTCGACCAGCGGGTGGCTGGACATGATCACGGCGCAGGCGTGCACGCCCCAGCCGCGGGTGAGGCCCTCGACGCCCTTGGCGATCTCGACGACCTTCTGGACGTCGGGGTCCTCGTCGTGGATCCGACGGAACTCCCCCGCCTCCGCGTAGCGCTTGTCCTCGGGGTCGAAGATCCCCTTGATGGAGATGTCCTTGCCCATCACCGTCGGCGGGAGCGCCTTGGAGAGGCGGTCGCCCATGGCATAGGGGTAGTCCAGGACGCGGGAGGCGTCCTTGAGGGAGTTCTTGGTCTTCATGACGCCGTAGGTGATGACCTGCGCGATGCGGTCGTCGCCGTACTTGCGCTCGACGTACTCGATGACCTCGCCGCGGCGGCGGTCGTCGAAGTCGACGTCGAAGTCGGGCATGGACACGCGGTCCGGGTTCAGGAACCGCTCGAACAGCAGACCGTGCTCGAGAGGATCGAGATCGGTGATGCGCATGGCATAGGCGACCATCGAACCGGCACCGGAGCCACGGCCCGGCCCCACGCGGATGTCCTGCTCCTTGGCCCACTTGATGTAGTCCGACACGACCAGGAAGTAGCCCGGGAAGCCCATCTGCAGGATGACGCCGACCTCGTAGTCGGCCCGCTTCTGGACATCGTCGGGGATCCCGGCGGGATAGCGGTACTGCAGGCCGCGCTGAACCTCCTTGACGAACCAGGACTCCTCGTCCTCCCCCGGAGGCGTCGGGAAGTTGGGCATGTAGTTCGCGCCCTCGTCGGTGGTGCGGAACTCGACCTCGCTCATCTCGGCGATGCGCAGGGTGTTGTCGCAGGCCTCGGGGAACTCGCGGAAGAGCTCGCGCATCTGCTGCGCGGACTTCAGGAAGTAGCCGGAGCCGCCGAACTTGAAGCGGTCGGGGTCGTTCAGGCGCGAGCCGGAGTTGATGCACAGCAGGACGTCCTGGATGGTCGCATCCTGCTCGGTGACGTAGTGGAGGTCGTTGGTGGCGACCAGCGGCGCGCCGACGGCCCGGGAGACCTCGATGAGGTCCTTGGTCACGCGCTTCTCGATGTCGAGCCCATGGTCCATGAGCTCGATGAAGTAGTTCTCCTTGCCGAACATGTCCTGGAACTCGCCGGCGGCCTTCACGGCCTCGTCGAACTGGCCCAGTCGCAGGCGGGTCTGCACCTCGCCCGACGGGCACCCGGAGGTCGCGATCAGACCCTCGGAGTACTGCGAGAGGATCTCGCGGTCCATGCGGGGCCACTTGCCCATCTGCCCCTCGAGCGAGGCGGCCGAGCCGAGCCGGAACAGGTTGTGCATGCCCTCGGTGGAGCGCGACAGCAGGGTCATGTGGGTGTACGCGCCACGGGCGGAGACGTCGTCGCCGGCCAGCTGCTGCTCGCGGGTGCCCCACTGCACGCGGGTGCGGTCGTGGCGGCTGGTCCCCGGCGTCACATAGGCCTCGATGCCGATGATCGGCTTGATGCCCGCGGCCTTGGCGGTCCGGTAGAACTCGTAGGCGCCGAAGAGGTAGCCGTGGTCGGTGATCGCCACGGCCTTCTGCCCTTGTCGCACGGTCTCGTCGACCAGTTTGTCGATCTTCGCGGCCCCGTCCAGGAGCGAGTAGTCCGTGTGGACGTGGAGGTGCACAAAGTCTTCGGAGTCCGCGGGAGCCATGCCGTCCAGACTAGCCAGTCCCGGCGGCAGACATGCCATCCGCCAGCGTCGGGGAGGTCACCCGGCGCGTCCCGGCGCGTCGGCTCGACGGGCGGGGACCGCGGGACCGGCATGCCCCGGAGCACCGGCCCGGTGCTGACGGGTGCCGGCCGGTGCAGGCCGGTGCAGGCCGGTGCAGGCGGGGGCAGGCCAGCGCCAGCCGGTGCAGGTGGGTGCCGACCGGTGCCAGCCGGTGCCAGCCGGTGCAGGCAGGTGCTGCGGAGTCAGCGGCGGGGTGCGGCGACCTCGGCGTGCGTGCGCAGGATCGCCTCCGTGCTGCCATGGGGCGCACGACCGATGCCGCACTCGGTGGCGACGCCGTAGCCCTGACGGACCACCTCGGAGGCCGCGGCGATGCGACGCTGCGCGCCCTCGGCGCCGTCCTCACGATGGATCAGGCCGAGGTAGAGCTCGGGGACCTCGGTGAGCTCGGCGAGCGGTGCGAAGTACGCGTGGTCATCACGGTCGATCGGCACCGGCAGGTGCAGCCAGGACAGCTCGCGGCCGCTCGCATCGAGCACGGCATCCGCGACCCGCACGAGGGTCGCGGTGTCGGTCGGCTCGACGAAGTGCTTCTCCCCCGCGTCGCCGTAGCAGAGGTGCATCCCGACCTCGACGCCGGTCGGGACGGCATCGACCAGGGCGGCCAGGCGCGAGATGACGCCCTCGAGCACGTCCCCGGCCCACCAGTGGTCCATGAGGGCCCCGTAGCCGGAGGCGCCCTCGAGAATCCCCATCTCGCTGGCCACGTCCCATTGGATCGCGAGGTCCTCGTGCGGGATCGCCTCGAGGACGTCGTCGAGCTCCTCGAGCATCGCCTCGGTGTAGACGGGTTCGATGGCCGCTCTGTCCTCGCCGCTGAAGAATGAGGAGATCACGGCGACCGGTGTGGGCAGGGAGATCTGGAAGCGCACCCCGGCGGGGACCACGCCCTCCTCGCGGAGCCGGGTGAAGATCGCGTAGGACTCCGCCGCAGCGGCTCCGTACCCGAGCGCCGGGAGCGTGATGCTGCGGGCGTCGATGCCCTCGGCGAGGCGCAGGGGGCGGGCGTCGATGCCGGCGGGGAACGGGATCGGCTCGTCCCCCACCCGTTCGATGCCGTCGGCCTGTGCGAGCACGTCGGGCTGGAACATGATCCAGTGGAATCGCTTCCCGACCTCTCCGTCGGGGATCCGCGACACGTGCGCGCCGAGGATCTCGGCGACCGTGCGCATCGTCGTCTCGGCGTCGTCGTAGTTCACGCTGCCGGTGAGCAGGGCACCCTGGGGCTGAGTCATGCGCTCAGCGTACGACAGGCCCGCCTCGCACCGGCCGACCGGTCAGCGGTCGTCCCCCTCGGCCTCCGCCTCGTGCTGGCGGCGGGTCTCCGCCAGCAGCATGTCCAGGTAGTCGTGGACGTCCTCGTAGCTCAGCGAGCGCTCGTCGCGCCGGGGCGGGATCCCGCCCACGAAGGCGCCTCCGTGCCAGGCCATCGAGTCGTCCGGCAGGGACGGGTCGTCATCACGCCACAGGTCGATCGGGATCGCATGGGCGGCGAGGTCGCGCGCGATCTCGTCCGCCTGAGCGGGAGGCCCGGACCGCTGGAGCACCGCGACCAGCAGCGACTGCGCCGCCCAGGCCACGGCATCGTCGCGGGAGTCCTCGCCGGGGTCCACGGACTCCTGCACCAGGGCGATGTAGCTGCCGGCCAGCTCGTCGGCGCCGTCCTCGTAGTGATCCTTGGCGACCCGCAGGGCGACCCGGGGCACCAGATCGCGCGCCTCCCACAGCACTGCGGCGCCGACCAGCGCCATGCCCACGCCGGTCGGGAAGTCGGGGTCCCTCCCCATCGCGGTCGTGGGGGCTCGACCGGCGCGCAGCTCGTCGTCGGCTGCGAGATACTCCTGCACGCTGCGGGCGATGGCGGCACGGGCCGCGCCGTCATCGCGCAACACCAGCTCGGCGTCGGCCGGGTCGATGCCCAGGCGTCGGGCGACACGGAGGTAGGGAAAATCCTGACGGTCCAGGGCGGCATCGCGAGCAGGGCTCAGCGCACTGGGATTCTGCGCACCGGGGTCCTGCGGGCTGGGGATCTGCGCGCTGGGGATCTGCTCGTCGCTCATGACACGACCGTAGTCGTTCGCGACCCAGTCCCGCCCGCGCCTCCGGCGGGCCGGGATCAGACCGTGCGCAGGGAGTCGAGAGAGTCCTGCAGATCACGCGGGTACTGCGACGTGTAGGTGACGGGATCCCCGGTGGCGGGATGGAGGAAGGTGAGCTCCATCGCGTGCAGCCACTGCCGGATCAGCCCCACCTTCTCGGCGAGAGTGGGATCGGCGCCGTAGAGCGGATCGCCCACCAGCGGGTGGTGGAGGGCCGACATGTGCACGCGGATCTGGTGGGTGCGTCCGGTCTCGAGCTGGATCCGCAGGAGCGTCGCGCCGTGCAGCGCCTCCAGCGTCGAGTAGTGGGTCACCGAATGCTTGCCGTCCCGGCGCACCGCGAACTTGTAGTCGTGGTGCGGGGACCGCCCGATGGGGGCTTCGATGGTGCCCTCGGGCTGGTCCGGGGCGCCCTGGCAGACGGCGTGGTAGACCTTGCCGACCTCCCGCGCTCGGAAAGCGTCCTTGAGGGTCGTGTAGGCACGCTCCGTGCGCGCCACCACCATCAGTCCGCTGGTGCCGACATCGAGCCGGCTGACGATCCCCTGCCGGTCGGGATCGCCGGAGGTGCGGATGCTCACTCCGGCTGCGGCCAGGTGACCGAGCACGGTGGGGCCGGACCATCCGGTGCTGGGATGAGCGGCCACGCCCACGGGCTTGTCGATCACCACGATGTCGTCGTCCTGGTGGACGAGGCTCATCCCCTCGGCGATCTGGGGGCGCACCGAGGCGGTGGGCTTCTCGTCGGGCAGCTCCACGAAGATCATCGCGCCGGGTTCGAGCCGCGTGGAGCGGGCAGGGGCCTGGCCCTCGATGAGGACATGACCGGCGCTCACGAGATCGGCGGCACGGGTGCGCGAGAGGCCGAGCATCCGGGAGATGCCGACGTCCACCCGCTCACCGGCCAGGCCGTCGGGGACCATCAGGGTGCGGGAAGAGCTCACCGGGTCCCCTTCGGCGACTCGGGGTCGTCGGGCGACGCCACGGAGTCCGTGGGGCTCTCGCCCTGCGCCCGCGCTTCTGCTTCTGCATCCACCTCGGCCGGATCAGCGGCGTGGCCGATCACGCCGAGCAGCACGATGAGGAGCGCCCCGCCCACGACGGCCATGTCCGCCACGTTGAACACGGGCCAGTGCGGCAGCTCGAGGAAGTCCACGACCTCCCCGTGGAACGGGCCGGGCGGCCGCAGCAGGCGATCGTGGATGTTGCCCAGGGCGCCGCCGAGGACCAGTCCGAGGGCGAGCGTGTACCAGGGTGAGCGCACGGCACGCACGGCGAAGACGATCACACCGATGACGATCGCCACCTGCAGGCAGGTGACGACCGGGGTGATCCCCGAGCCCATCCCCCAGGCCGCCCCGGAGTTGTACAGCAGGGTCAGCTGCAGGAACTCTCCGAGGAACGGCTGCGGCACGAGCTCGTGGAGGTTCGCCTCGGCCCAGTTCTTCGTGAGCTGGTCGGCGACCGCGAGGGCGCCTCCCACCAGGAGCATGCCGCCGAGCACACCGCCTCGGGGCAGACGGCGACGAGCGCCGGACCCCGAGGGCCCGGCGCTCGTCGGCGTGGTGTCAGCGTGGCTCACAGACCGAAGTTCGCCTGCTTGTCCTGCGTCTCGCTGGTGTCGAGATCGCGGAGCTGGTTCTCCAGGTAGTTGCGCAGCCGGTTGCGGTAATCGCGCTCGAAGGTCCGCAGGCCCTCGAGCGTCTTCTCGAGCTCGGCCTTCTTGGTCTCGAGATCGGCCAGCGTGGTCCGGGACTTCTCCTCGGCCTCGCCGATGATGCGCGTGTGCTCCTCGTTCGCCTCGGAGATGAGGCGATCGCGCTCGTCCTCGCCGTTCTTGACGTACTCGTCGTGCAGACGGTTCGCCAGGGCGATGATGCCGGCCGCGGACTGATCCGGGGCCTGCTGGACGGGGGCTGCGGTCTCCGCAGCGGTCTCCTCGGCGGGAACGTCCTCGACAGCGGCCTGCGGGCTCGTCGCCTCGGGGTCCTGCGCCGCGGGCACGGCGGCGGCGGTGGCCGGGGTCTCCTCGACGAGGTCGTCGGTCGCGGAGCCCTCCGCGGCGACGGGCGCCTCGGCGGCCGGGGCGGAGTCGAGCTCGGCGATGCGGTGGTGCGCCTCCTCGAGCTCCTTGGTCAGTCGATTGTTCTCGTCGATCAGCTCTTGGAGGCGCGGCAGGATGTCGTTATCGAGGTAGTTGTCCACCTCGTCCATGTCATAGCCCTCGGAGAACCGAACCGGGGTGAACCGCTTGGACAGCAGGTCATCGGGCATCAGAGCCATGGGTCACCTTCTCGTCAGTCTGGGGTCGTGGTGCGCGTGGGGCGCGGTGCCGACAGCCTAGCGGATGTTGGGACCGCTCATGACGGCCGGCCGCACCGGCCATCGCGAAGTCAGATGCGCGGTCAGCTCGCGAGGGAGGACAGCACGGAGAGCAGGATCCAGCCCGCGACGAGCAGGATCATGAGGCTCAGATCGAGGACGATCGCGCCCAGGCGCAGCGGTGGGATCAGGCGCCGCAGCCCTTTCACGGGCGGGTCGGTCAGCGTGTAGACGACCTCGAACAGCACCAGCACGATCCCGCTGGGGCGGTACTCACGCGCGTAGGACTGGATCCACTCCAGGACCAGACGCCCGATGAGCACGATCATGTACAGCAGAAGTGCGAGGTACAGCACTCCGGCGACGAGCTGCATGGAGGGTCAGCTCTGGTTGTAGAAGCTGCCCTCGTCGGCAGAGGTGTCTCCGTCGACCTGGACGAACTCCGGCGAGAGGAGGAAGACCTTGGACGTGACGCGCTCGATGCTGCCGCGCAGACCGAAGACGAGGCCGGCACAGAAGTCGACCATGCGCTTGGCATCGCCGTCCTGCATGTCGGAGAGGTTCACGATGACGGGGATCCCGTCGCGGAACGACTCGCCGATGGCCTTCGCGTCGTTGTAGGAACGCGGATGGATCGTGGTGATGCGGTGCATCGACTCCTCCACTGCTGGGGCCATGGCCACGACGTTCGAGCGCTGGCGGATCGGAGTCACCTGTGCCTCCCGTTCGGGTGCGGGCTCAGGGCCTCGCTCCGTGCGGCGAGTCGGAGCGGCGACCTCGTCCTGACGGTACCGCTCGTCCTCGTAGAATTCGTCGTCGACCTCGTTGGCGAGGCCGAGCGCGACCATGGCGTTGCGCCAGTTACCCATCGCGGATCTCCCAGATTGTTGTTCACGCTGACCTGGACTCCGGGGAAGCACGGGGAGTGCGCGAGAGTCCTTGGGTTCGAAAGTACCGCAGGGATTTCCACGGGTACGGGATGTCGTCGGCGTGTCGCCACCGTGTCGTGCCCGCTCAGAGGCGCCGGATCACTCCCGCGAAGCGGCCCGTGCGGGCCTGGCGACGGTAGGAGAAGTAGGCCTCGTCCTCGAGAGTGCAGGGATGCTCGGCGTCGATCGCCTCCGCAGGGACGCCGGCCCGTGCGAGCAGGTCGACGGCACCGGCGCGCAGGTCCAGGGAGAGTGTCCCCCACCGGGTGCTCGATCTCGTGGCGGGCAGCACGGCGGCGGCGTCCTCTCGCATCGAGCCCGGCACCTCGTAGCACTGCCCGCAGATCGAGGGCCCGATCGCCGCGGTGGTGCCCTCCGGCGTCGCGCCGAGGTCGCCCATCGCCTCCAGGGTCCTCTCGAGCACCCCGCCGAGGAGCCCGGCCCGGCCCGCATGGGCCGCGGCGATCACGCCTGCGGACGGGTCGGACAGCAGCACCGGCAGGCAGTCCGCGACCATGATCGCGAGGGCGGTATCCGTGCGCCGGGTCACGGTCGCATCGGCGGTGACCACGGGCACCGGGCCCTGCGCGGGCAGGACATGCACCGTCGCGGAGTGCACCTGGTCCACGAACACCAGCGGGGCGCCGATCCGCTCCCCGACGAGCTCCCGGTTGCGCTCGACGACCGCGTCGTCGTCACCCACGTGCCGCGCGAGGTTCAGCGAGGCGAAGTCGCCCGTCCCCGCTCCTCCCGCGCGACCCGTGAACAGGGCGCGGGCCCCGCGAAGCCGCGGGGCCCGCGCCAGGGAGGCAGACGTCACTTCAGGAAGGACGGCAGATCGAGGTCGTCATCGTCCGACGGCGGCTCCTCGATGCGCGGGGGGCGCACCGGCTCCGGCTCCGGGGCGCGGGGCGCCTGCTGCGGCGGGACCTGCGACTGCTGGGGCCCGGTGTGCTCGTCCTCCACGTCCGCGGAGTCCAGGACCTCGGTCTCGGGCTCGCCCGATCCCGGGCGGGACGGCGAGAAGGTCTGCTGCGGCAGGCCCCAGGCACCGGGAGCGCCGGGGGCACCCGCACCGGCACCGCCGGCGGAGGCCTGACGCTGCGCACCGGTCTCGCCTCCGTGGTCGTGGGCATCGCCTTCCTCGCGACCACCTTC
>NZ_QPGN01000020.1:0-51171 GCF_003335205.1 Brachybacterium sp. JB7
GTCGGCCCCGGCGTCGGCGTCGGCGTTGGCGTTGGCGTCGGCGTTGGCGTCGGCGTCGGCGTCGGCGTCGGCGTCGGAAGATCCCTCGCCGGACTCGATGTCCTGCGCACCGGACGGAGCCGGGCCCGCCGCCGGGGCGGGGCCTCCGGCGGTGTCCACGCGCAGCAGCGGGGTGCCGACGGGCACCTCGTCCCCGACGGCGACCAGGATCTCCAGGACCGTCCCGCCGACGTGGCTGGGCAGCTCGACCGCGCTCTTTGCGGTCTCCACCTCGATCACCGGGTCGTTGATCGCGATGGTGTCGCCCACGGCGACCCTGATGTCGATGATCTCGGCCTCGGTGAGACCCTCACCGGGGTCGGTGAGGGCGATCGTCACGACCGACGCGGAAGAGGGAGTCGCAGTCTCGTCTGGCATAAGGGGATCCTTTCACGCAGGGGCGCGGCCGTCAGTGCTCGAGCAGACGGTCCACACCGTCGAGCACCCGGTCGAGGTCGGGGAGGTAGGCGTGCTCCATGCGCGCCGGCGGGTACGGCAGGTGGTAGCCGCCCACCCGCAGCACGGGCGCCTCGAGGTGGTAGAAGCACTCCTCGGAGATCCGGGCGGCGATCTCGCCGCCGATCCCGCCGAGCACCGGGGCCTCATGCGTGATCAGCAGGCGCCCGGTGCGCTGCACCGAGGCGATGATCGTCGGATAGTCGATGGGGGCCAGCGACCGGGCGTCGATGACCTCGAGGTCGATGCCCTCCTCGGCGGCGGCCTCCGCGCTCTCGAGCGCGAGGGGCATGCTCGGACCCCAGGCCAGCAGGGTCGCATCGGTCCCCGGACGCACCACCTGAGCCTGCCAGGGGGAGATCTCGGGGCGGTGGTCGGGGTCCACGTCTCCCTTGACCCAGTACCGCTTCTTCGGCTCGAAGAGGATCACGGGATCCTCGCACTCGATCGCCTGACGGGTCATCCAGTAGGCGTCCTGCGCGTTCGAGGGGGCCAGGATCCGCAGGCCCGCGGTGTGCGCGAACAGCGCCTCCGGACTCTCGGAATGATGCTCGATCGCGCCGATCCCGCCGCCGTGCGGGATCCGGATCACGATGGGCATGTGCACGGCCCCCGCGGTGCGATTGTGCATCTTGGCGACCTGGGTGGTGATCTGGTTGAACGCGGGGAACACGAACCCGTCGAACTGGATCTCGACCACGGGTCGGTAGCCGCGCACGGCGAGGCCCACGGACGTGCCGACGATCCCGGCCTCGGCCAGCGGGGTATCGACCACGCGCTGGCCGCCGAACGCGGCGTGCAGGCCGTCGGTGACGCGGAAGACGCCGCCGAGCACGCCGATGTCCTCACCCATCAGCAGCACCTTGTCGTCCGCGTGCATCGCATCGCGGAGCCCAGCGGTGATCGCCTTGGCGATCGGGAGGTTGGTGGTCGACGTCGCGCTCATGCGTCCTTCCCCGTCTGCTCGGCGTCCTCGTCATCGTCCTCGAACTGCGCGATGTACTCCAGGTACTGGTCGCGCTCGGCCTCGACGATCGGGTGGGGCTCGGCATAGGCATGGGTGAACATGCCCACCGGGTCCGGATCCTCCATGCCGTGGATGTGGTGGTGCAGCTGCATCGCGAGGTCGTGGGCCTCCTCGTCGCAGCGGGCGATGAACGCCTCGTCGATCTCCCCGAGCTGCTCGAGGTGGCGGCGCAGGCGCAGGATCGGATCCTTCTCGCCCCACTCCTCCTCCTCGGAGGACGGGCGGTAGCGGGAGGCGTCATCACTCGTGGTGTGGGCGGCCATGCGGTAGGTGACGGCCTCGATGAACCGCGGGCCCTCCCCCGCGCGGGCGGCGTCCAGGGCCGTGCGCACGGCGCCGAGCACGGCGAGCACGTCGTTGCCGTCGACCCGCACCGAGGGGATGCCCCAGCCGCGCGAGCGCTGCGCGAGAGGCACTCGCGACTGCACCGAGGTGGGCACGGAGATCGCCCACTGGTTGTTCTGGGTGAAGAAGACGACCGGGGCCTGGAAGGACGCGGCGAAGGTGAAGGACTCCGAGACCTCTCCCTCGCTCGAGGCGCCGTCGCCGAACAGCGCGAGCACGGCGGTGTCGGTCTCGGGGTCGCCGGTGCCGACGACGCCGTCGCGCTGCAGCCCCATGGCGTAGCCGACGGCGTGGGGCGCCTGGGAGCCGAGCACGATCATGTAGGGGTGGGTGCGCAGCGCGTTCGGGTCCCAGCCGCCGTGGCTTACCCCGCGGTACGACTCCAGCAGGCGCCACGGCTCGATGCCACGGGCCCAGGCGATCCCGTGCTCGCGATAGGTGGGCACGAGGTAGTCCTGCTCGCGGGAGGCATGGCCGGCGCCGATCTGCGCGGCCTCCTGCCCCAGCGCGCTCGCCCACAGGCCGAGCTGGCCCTGACGCTGCAGGTTCGTCGCCTCGAGGTCCGCCCCACGGATCATCACCATGTCGCGGTAGTAGCCGCGCAGGCGCTCCGGGGAGGCGAGGTCGTCCTCGCCGCCGGAGCCGGCCAATGCGGCGTCGAGGTCTGCGTGCGGGGTGCGGGTGCCATCGGCTGCGAGGAGCTGGACCATCGGCTCCTGGGCCGCGACATCGGGGATCGTGGATCGGAAAACACTCACGGCGGGAGCGTAACCTACGGTGCCGTAAGGAGGAAAGAGGCCCTGCTCAGCGGTGCGTCGTGCGCGTCGATCGGTCCGGGACGATCTCGAAGCGGCCGACGGGGACCTCGTCGGCAGGGCCGTGCGGCAGCGCGCTCAGGCCGCGCGGCGGGGTGAGGGATCCGAGCACGCGCGGGCCGCGCGCACCGGTGTGGGCGGGACCGTCGGGGCCGGCCAGGGTGCCGGGCAGACCGTGGGCGCCGAGGTAGCCGAGCAGGGCGATCAGCAGAGCCTCCTTGCCGTCGGCCGGGATCCCCAGCTCATCGGCGTCCAGCAGCAGCACCGGGCCCAGGTGGTGGGCGAGACGCTCGCGCAGGAGCGGATTGCGGATCCCGCCGCCGGAGGCCACCACCCGGCTCGCGCCGAGCTCGCGGATCGCCTGCGAGATGGTCACGGCGGTGAGCTCGGTGAGGGTCGCGAGCAGGTCGGGCAGGGCGAGCGCGTCCGCCGCGTCCCGCCCGAGCAGTCGGCGCACGTACTGGCCGTCGTAGTGCTCACGCCCGGTGGAGCGCGGCAGCGGCTGCGCGGAGAAGGGATCAGCGAGCAGGGCCTGCAGGGCGGGGCGGTCGACGGTGCCGGTGCGCGCGATCAGGGCGTCGTGGTCCGCAGCGCGGCCGGTCGCGGCGTGGACGGCGGCGTCCAGCAGAGCGTTCCCCGGCCCGATGTCCCCGGCGATCACCTCTCCCGGCCCGCTCCCACCGCCCACCAGGCTCACGTTGGAGATCCCGCCGATGTTCAGCACGGCGGTGCGCTCCTCGGGGTCGCCGCCGAGCAGCAGCTGGTCCAGCAGCGGTGCCAGGGGCGCGCCCTGACCTCCGGCGGCGACGTCCGCGCTGCGCAGGTCGTGGATCACAGGGAGGCCGGTGGCCTCGACGAGGCGGGAGGGGTCCCCGATCTGCAGGGTGCTGAGCGTGCGACCGTCCTGGACGTCGTGGTAGACGGTCTGCCCGTGCGTGGCGACCAGGTCGGCGTCCCCGTGCTCGGCGAGCACCGCGGTGGCAGCGGCGGCGAAGGCGTCCCCCACTGCGGCGTGCAGGCGGCTCCAGGTCGCGACGTCCGCGGGGGCAGGCGGCAGCACGGCGCGCAGCGACGCGCGGGTGGCGGCCGGCCAGGGCTGTTCCCCGAGGTGCAGCGGACGGGCGGTGAGGAGGGACGGATCGGCGGGGTCCCGCGCGAACTCGACCAGAGCCACGTCGATCGCGTCCAGGCTGGTCCCGGACATCATCCCGAGCACCTTCATCGCCGGTCCCCGTGCAGCAGCAGGTCCACGGCGGCCCGCATCATCGTGCGGCCCGCGCCGTGGGCGAGGACCAGGCGACGATGGTCGGGGGCGGCGTCCGGCACGCCGACGTGCACCACGATCGTGTCGGGCCGACGGGCGAGCAGCGCGGCCAGCCGCCGCCCTTCGTCGGGATCGCTGCGCGGCAGGCGGGTGAGGGCGAGGACCTGCGGCCGATCCGCCACCGAGCCGGGAGAGCCGGGTTGGCCGGGCCGGTCGGGAGGGCCGGGCTCGTTGGGCTGGTTGGGCTGGTCGGGAGAGCCAGGCTGGTCGGGCTGGTCGGGATAGTCGGGGACGTCGGCCTGCACCCCCTGATCGCGCAGGGCCTGCACCAGCTGCTGGGAGCGCGCTCCGGAGGCGTGGTGCGCGCCGGCTCGCAGATCGAGCACCGCCACCGGGCTCAGGTCGAGGCGGGCTCCGCGCCCGCGGACGGCCCGCGAGGCGGCGTCGGCTCCCAGCTCCTCGGCGTGCCGCAGCGCATCCTGGAGATCGGGAGGAGGCACGAAGCTGCGACGGGTGCGCAGGCTGCGGCAGTGCGCGCGGGTGCCGGCGGCACGTTCACGCAGCGTCTCGCGGCGAAGACGACCGCTCTCCACCGCCGCCACCACCGCGTCGTGCGCCTCGCGGACCATCTGCTCGTCGTCGCGACGGATCGAGGTGCCCAGACACAGCAGGTCGGCGCCGGATTCGAGGGCACGCACCGCAGCCTCCCCGAAGCCGGGATCCGCGGCCACGGCGGCCATGTCGAGGGCATCGGTGATGAGCAGGCCACGGAAGGTGCCGCCGGCGGTGCGGTCCAGCAGCGGGCGCGCCCACGGCGAGATCGAGGCCGGTCCGTCGCCGAAGGCGGGGACGAGCACGTGGGCGGTCATCACGGCGTCGAGCCAGGGCACGATCCGCCAGGGCGCGAGGTGCTCACGCTCGAACTCGGCGCGGTCCAGCGCGATCAGCGGCAGCGCGGTGTGCGAATCGGTCGAGGTGGCTCCATGGCCCGGGAAATGCTTGGCACAGGTGCCGAGCCCCGCCTCCATGAGACCGGTGGCGAAGGCGCGCGCATGGGCGGCGACCCGATCGGGGTCGTCGCTGTAGGCACGGGTGCCGATCACGGGGTTCGCCGGGTCCGTGGAGACGTCCAGCACCGGGGCGAGATCGAGGTCCACGTCGCAGGCCGCGAGCACGTCCCCGAGCGCGTGGCCGGCGTGCCGGGTCAGCTCGATGTCGTCGGCCTCCCCCAGCGCCCAGGCGGTGGGCAGCGGGGAGCCGGTGGCCGCCTGGATACGGGTGACGTCCCCGCCCTCCTCGTCGATGGCGACCACGCAGTCCTCGGAGCGGGCATGGACGGCTCGGGCGAGAGCCCGGGTGGTCTCGGGATCGGGCGTGTTGTGGCCGAAGAGGATCACGGAGGCCAGGCCCGCCTCGAGCACGTCGCCCATCCAGTCGGGGAGGTCGGTGCCGGTGAACGGCGCCATGAGCACCCCGAGGACGTCCGCGTCCCACGGGGTCGTGCCGGCATCCGCCGGAATGCTCGTCATCAATCCTTCACCGCCCCTGCTGTCAGGCCCGAGGCGAGGGTGCGCCGGACCAGCACGAAGAAGATCACCATCGGGAGCGTGATCAGCGCCGAGGCTGCCCTCACCGGTCCCCGGTCCGCGATGTTCAGCGTGACGACGGTGCGCAGCCCGACCCCTCCAGTGTACGTCCGTCCCCCGGACTCCCCACCCGAGGTCGGCGTCGCACCACGACCAACGCCCATCGACGGGCGACCATCGTCTACAGCCCGGCCCATGTCGTTGACCAGGGGTTCTCGGAGGACGACGGTGGAGTCATGCCCTCCTCATCACAGCCGTCCAGCTCTCCTCCCGAGACTCCGCCGCACCCGTGGACCGCTCCCGGAGCGGCCCCGCCGCCCCCTCTCCGGGACCAGGAGGAGGCAGGCGCGCGACCTGCCGGCAGCGCCGCCCCAGACGCACCGCACGGCGCCGCGGATGCGCAGGGCGGGGCGTCGCACCCTTCCGCGGCGTCCCTGATTTCCCCGGCTTCCCCGACCTCCTCTGCTTCCGCGAGCGCGGCGCGCCGTCGCGTCTCCTGGCGCAGCGTCGTCATCTTCGGCGCGGTGGCCTACGGCTTGCTGGCGCTCTGCGCGGCACCGTTCTGGGTGCTCGAGGGCGGCATCGCCCATCCGCTGTACACGCTCGTGATCGGCGCGGGAATGTTCGCTCCGACGATCGCCTCGGTCGTGGTCGCGAAACTCGTGGACCGCACCTCGTGGCGCGATGCCGTGGGCCTGCGCTTCCGCGGGAAGTGGAAGCGGATCCTGCTGTGGGCTCCGCTCGCGGCGCTGATCATGTTCGCGATCAATCTCGCCACCGCCGTGATCATGGTGCTGCGCGGAGTGCCCGGCGATCTCACCGGCAGCACCTGGGCCGCCGAGATCTCGCGCGCGATGGCCGAGAACGGCGCCGAGATGCCCACGGCGGCCGCGGTGGCCCTCATCCTGGGCGTCACCTTCCTCGGCATGCTGCTGACGGTGGTGCCCGCGCTCGGGGAGGAGATCGGCTGGCGCGGCTGGCTGTGGCGCGAGCTGAAGCCCCTGGGCGCCCTGCCCGCGATCGTGCTCGGCGGAGCGATCTGGTCGCTGTGGCATCTCCCGATCACGCTCATCGGCCACAACTACACCGGCGAGCCCCGCTGGGCGGCGGTCGCCATGTTCATCCCGGCGTGCATCGCCCTGAACTACCTCTTCGTCGCGATCACCGAGCGTGCGGGTGGCAACCCGATCCCGTCGGCCTTCGCCCATTCGGTGCTGAACTCGACCCTGGGCCTCACGCTCAGCGTGGTCGCCACGAGCGACACCGTCGCCTCGCTGAACTGGTTCGTCGACACCCCGCTGGGCCTCATCGGGATCGTGCTGACCGCCGCCGTCGCCGGCGCGATCATGCCGCGGCACGCCCGCCCCGACACCGGTCTTCCGGGCGCCGCTGCCGGGCACGGCGACGGCGAGCACGCACCGGCTGCTCCGACGGCGGGCGGCTGAACCGCTCAGCGCCCGGTCTCCGACCGGCACAGGCTCTCCGTCCGGTGCAGGCTCTCCGTCCGGTGCAGGGCTCGGCCCGGCGGCAGCATCTGCCGCCGGGCCTCCCTCTGCATCGGGCCGCGCCGCCGGATCATCGCGCCGACCGGTGCGGCGCCGCGCGTCACTCGACGGCGACCTCCGTGCGGGCCTCCTGCTCGGAGTAGAGCGCGTCGAGGTCCAGCGGCTCCTGATCGGCGTCGAGGTCCTGGACCGGCAGCGGGCAGTCTCCGAGGTCGCGGATCTCCAGGCGCTCGCCGCCCTGGTTCATCGACTGGTGGGCGATGACGCCGGGCAGGGTGTAGCGGGCGGCCTGCCAGGCGTTGACCATGGGCTGCTTGCCGTCGACCACGGCACGCGCGAAGTCGTCGACCAGGAAGTGGTGGGCGCCCTCGTGACCGTTGGGCATGCCCAGGAACTCCTGGGGCAGGCGCGCCTGGTGGTGGGAGCGGGCGGCGCCCGCCACGAAGGCGTCACGCAGCGTCGGCGAGACGTCCGCGAGGCGAGGATCGTCCAGGCTCATGGTCCGATCGGTGCGGATCAGATCCGTCACCTCGAGGACACGCTTCTTGTCGTGCCAGTAGGTGACGTCGATGGTCTCCTCGAAGGAGGACTCCTCGCCGAAGAAGCGGAACCGGGATTCCCGCTTGTGGCTGGGGTAGCCCACGCGGCGCAGCTCGTTCGTGCGGAAGGCTCCGCCGTTGTCCATCCCGAACAGGGCGAAGGCGTTGGAGACGTCGTTGCCGAACATCGAGACGTCCTTGTCGAACACCCCGTCCCCGCGAGTGTCGGGCCGGCCCAGCGCCGAGACGGAGACGGCGTGCCGCTCCCCCAGCACCCCGAGGATGCCGCCGATCGAGTGCGTCGGGTACAGCAGCGGCGGATAGGACGCCGTGGACTTCCAGCTCTCGCCGCCGGAGTACTTGTACGCGTCGTAGAAGCCGAGATCCATGTCGTGGACGTAATCGCCCTCGGCGTAGAACACCTCGCCGAAGGCCCCGGTGCGGTGGATGCGGCGTGCCAGCACCACGGCGGCGTTGTACTGGCTGGTCTCGCCCATCATGTAGACCAGGCCCGTGCGCTGCACCTCCTCGGTGATCTGCCGGATCTCGTCCTCCTCGATCGCCATCGGCACCGCGGAGTAGACGTGCTTGCCGGCGCGCAGCGCGGCCAGGGCGTGCTGTCCATGGGTCCAGCGCTGGGTGAAGATCGCGACGGCGTCGACGTCGGAGGCGAGCAGGTCCTCGAGGGTGTCGTAGCGCCGGTCGAAGGCCACCCCGCGCGCCTCCACCGCATCGATCCGCTCGGGGACGGAGTCGACCGCATACAGCGCATCGATCTCGGGATGGGCGGCGAACAGCTCGGCGAAGTGCGACCCGAACTGGCCGATCCCGACGATACCCAGGGTGAACGACATACTTCCTCCTTGAAATTAAGTGTCAGGAGGAACGCTACGTCACCGCGAACCGTTGCGGCAACCGCCGGTCAGATCCGGCGCCAGCGGCCGTTGCGCCACACGTCCCGCCACGGCGGCACGTGCTGCCCCGTGGCCGCCATCCGCCGACGGAGCCTGCGCCGGGTGACGAGCATGCCGACGGTGCCGATCGCCAGCAGCGGGATCTGGACGGCGAAGGCGGCACGGAAGGCCACCAGGTCGTAGTTCCCGTCGGGCCGCAGCAGGTCCAGCACCATGCCGATCAGCAGGATCGAGATGAGGCCGCCGAGGAAGCCGCCCATGATGACCATGCCGGTGGCGGTGCCGAGTCGGTGCTTCGCGAGGTCCGTGCGGGGGAAGTCGAAGCCGACGGAGGAGGCCGGACCGCCGATCGAGAAGCCCGCCACCAGGAACAGCAGCAGCCAGATCGGCGCCGGGCCGGGCCACAGCACGATCGCGATCAGCGGAGCGGCGATGGTGGCGAGGATGAGCAGCACCAGCGTGGAGCGGCGCAGCGGATGACGGGTGGTCAGGGCTCCGATCGCGGGACCGCCGACGATCCCGACCACGACCAGGAACGTCATGATCGCGGAGGCGGCGGGACGACTGAGCCCCTCCCCCGCCGTGAGATACGGATAGCCCCACATCATCGAGAAGGAGATGCCCGTGAAGCCGGCGGTGAAGTGGGTGAAGAAGCCCAGCTGGGTGGCCGGGTGCCGGATGATCCGGCCGAGGACCAGGGGGATCCGCGCGAGGTTCTGCTGGGAGCGGGGCCTGGGGATCCCCGGAGGGCTGGCGCGCACCACCAGCAGCGCGAGCAGCCCGGCGCAGGCGCTGACCCCGGCCGTGGTCGCGAAGGCGGTGCTCCATCCGGAGACCGAGAGGATCGCGACGAACGGCACGGCGGAGGCGATCTGTCCCACCTGTCCGAGGATGCCGGTCAGCTGGGTGAGCACCGGCACCCGGGCGGCCGGGAACCAGGCGGGGACCAGGCGCACGGCGCTCGAGAAGGTCAGGGCGTCTCCGGCGCCGACGACCACGCGGGCCACGATCGCGACCCAGACCAGGTCGGTCTGGGAGATGAGGAGCTGCCCGACGGTCATGAGCACGGCGCCGCCGGTGAGGGTGACGCGGGAGCCGTAACGATCCAGGAGCAGGCCCGCGGGCACCTGGGCCAGGGCGTACACCAGCAGCTGGAGGACGACGAAGGTGGAGACGATGGTCGCCGAGGTGCCGAAGCGCTCGGTGGCCTCCAGGCCGGAGACCCCCATCGTGGTGCGCTGCAGGACGGCGACGGAATACGCGAGCACCGCCGCGATCCAGACGACGTAGGCGCGCGTGCCTCCGAGGTGCTTGGCGTCGACCGCGCGGGCGCCCATGATGATCCTGCTCTCCAGCTCGTGAGGTGTTTCTCGACCGCGTCGAGGCTATACCCGTCGAGGTCATCGCCGCGTTCCTGACCACCCCTTGCCCTCAGCGAGGCGCGTCGGCCCGCTCATCCTGTGGACACGGCGCCCCCATGCTCCTCGCTCGGGGCCTATAGTCCGGGGCATGCGCATCACGACGACGATGACCTGGTGGACCGCCTGAGGGCGGTCCCCTGTCGCATGCGCTGACACCGAAGCCGCCCGCTGTGGGGCGGCTCCTGTCATCGGCGGACGCTCCCGCATCGGGCCCGAGACGAAGGACCACGACCCGATGAGCACCACCGCTGACCCCCTCCGCGCACACACCTCTGCCTCCCCCGGCGCGACGCGGGATGCCGCACCGCGCACCCTCGCGCAGGCCGCCGACCTCACCCGCGCCCCTGAGCTCACCGGGAACACCGGCGGGCGCTTCGGCTCCTACGGCGGGGCCGTCCTGCCTCCGCCGCTGGTGGGCCCGATGCAGGAGGTCGCCGACGCCTACGAGGAGGCCCGGCACGACGAGGGCTTCTACGCCGAGTACGTCCGCCTGCTGCGCGACTACGTCGGCCGTCCGTCGGCGATCTCCCCGGCCGACAGGCTCTCCGACGCGCTCGGCGGCGCACGCATCCACCTCAAGCGTGAGGATCTCAACCACACCGGCGCGCACAAGATCAACCACACGATCGGCGAGGCGCTGCTGGCCCGGCGGATGGGCAAGCGCACCCTGATCGCCGAGACCGGCGCCGGTCAGCACGGGGTCGCGCTCGCGACGGCCGCTGCACTGGTAGGCCTGGAGTGCGAGATCCACATGGGCGCGGTGGACGTGGCCAAGCAGCGTCCGAACGTGGTGCGCATGCGCCTGCTGGGTGCGAAGGTGGTCTCGGTCGAGGTGGGCCAGAAGACCCTCAAGGAGGCTGTGGACTCGGCGTTCGGCGTCTATGCCGCCGATCCCGAGCGCTACCTCTTCGCGATCGGGTCCGTCGTCGGCCCCGCGCCGTTCCCGGACCTGGTCCGCGATTTCCAGTCGGTCGTGGGCCGCGAGTCCCGCGCCCAGTTCCTCGCAGCGCACGGACGCCTGCCCGACGCGGTGATCGCCTGCGTGGGCGGCGGCTCCAACGCGATCGGTGCGTTCACCGCCTACCTCGAGGATGCCGACGTGCGCCTGATCGGCGTGGAGCCCGGCGGGCACGGCGAGGAGACCGGGCAGCACGCGGCGACGATGACCTTCGGGCGCCCCGGCATGCTGCACGGCATGGAGACCCTGGTGCTGCAGGATGCGGACGACGAACCGGCCGCGGTGCACTCGATCGCCTCGGGGCTCGACTACCCCGGGGTGGGGCCGCAGCACGTCCATCTGCGCGATCTGGGCCGCGTCGAGTACGAGAAGGTGGGCGACGAGGCCGTGCTCGAGGCCTTCCAGCAGCTCAGCCGCACCGAGGGAATCATCCCGGCGCTCGAGTCCGCGCATGCTCTCGCCCACGCGATCCGTCTCGCCCCGACGCTCCCGCCCGAGACGAACCTGCTGGTCAATCTCTCCGGCCGCGGTGACAAGGACATCGACTACGTCGCCGAGAGGATCGGGATGACCGGGGAGGCCGACGAGATCGTCGGCTGAGCCGACCGCCCTCCGCCGGCCCGCTGGGCACGGCGCCGGGTGGGGCTGGAGGTGGTCGCCGTGGCCGACGGCGGCTCGCTCACCGTCGGTGCGGCGCTGGCCCGGAACACGCTCAAGATCCTGCTGCCCTGGCAGGCGGGGCATGTGACGGCGATCGCGGCGATGTGGGGCGGGTTCGAGGACGGCGATCCGGTCGCCTACACGTCCTCGATCGTCGTCTACGTCCTGATCACGGCCTACGCGGTGATGTGCCTGCGCGGCAGCGGCCGTGGGCCCCATGACCTCTTGGCCGGCAGCGTGGTCAGGCCGGTCGGCGCTCCCGCCACGCCCTCGCCACCTCGATGAGCAGGTCGTTCGCCTCCTGCTCGGCGATGGTGGCGCGCACTCCGTCGGTCCCGTAGGCGCGCAGCACGAGCCCGCGCCGGTCCGCGAACTCCGCGAACTCCGTCGTCTTCTCCCCCAGGGGGAAGTAGACGAAGTTCCCCTGTGCGGACGGCATCTGCCAGCCCTGCTCGGCGAGCGCGGACAGCACCCGCGACCGCTCCTCGCGGATCCAGACGGCCCGTCGGTCCAGTTCCTGCTGCACGTCTCCTCGCAGGCTCATCAGGGCTGCGGTCTGGGCGGGGATGCTCGCCCCGAACGGCACGGTGACCTGGCTGAGCGCACGTGCCAGCCGGGGGTGGGCGACGGCATAGCCGATCCGCAGGCCGGCCAGGCCCTGCAGTTTGGAGAAGGTGCGCAGCAGCACCACGTTGCCGTGGCGGCGGAAGATCCCGGCGGTGCCCGCCACGGTGGCCGGGTCGTGGAATTCGCGGTAGGCCTCGTCGATCGCGACCACGGCGTCCTCGGGGACCGCGCCGAGGAACGCTTCGATCTGCGCGGTGGACAGCGAGGCCCCGGTGGGATTGTTCGGGGTGCACAGGATGATCAGACGGGTGCGGTCGGTGACCGCTGCGGCCATCGCGTCGAGGTCGTACTCGAGCTCGGCGGTGAGGGGCACCTGCACCGAGACACCGCCGTGGGAGCCGACGAGGATCGGGTAGGCCTCGAAGGAGCGCCAGGGGTAGACGACCTCGTCGCCCTGGTCGACGAGGGCTCGCACCAGATCACCGGTGACCGCGACCGATCCGGTGGACAGCGCGATCTGCGAGGGATCCACGCCGTGCTTCGTCCCGAGCGCCTCGCGCAGCTCGTGGGCTGCCGCATCCGGGTAGCGGTTCGTCACCTCGAGGCCTGCGGCGGCGGCGTCCCGGACGGCCGCCACCGGGGGGAACGGCGATTCGTTCGAGGAGGCCTTGAAGCGTCGGCTCCCGTCCTCCGCGGCGGGCTTGCCGGCGACATAGGCGGGCAGCTCCTCGAGCACGGAGCGGACACGAATGGTCTCGGACGGTGCGGGCACGACGTCAGGATCGGGCGTGGTCGACATGCCTCCAGCGTAGGCGGATCCCGGTGCGCCCCGCGCGCTGTCCGCGACGGACGACGGACAGCGCGCGACTAACGCCCGACGCCCGACGCCCGACGATGAGGTTTTCCCCCGTGCCTCTGCGGGACCGGGCTGGAACAATGGGGCCATGCGATTCCTCGGACACATCATCGTCACCGGCCTCGCGCTGTGGGTCACCGCCCTGATCCTGCCCGGCATGCACCTGGGCGACAACAGCGCGGCCATGCTCACCCAGGTCATCACCATCGCCGTGATCGCCGTGATCCTCGCTCTGATCAACACGATCGTGAAGCCGATCCTGTCGTTCCTCACCTTCCCGATCACCTGCCTCACCCTCGGCCTGTTCCAGCTGGTCATCAACACCCTGATGCTGCTGCTGACGAGCTGGGTCTCGGGTCTGCTCGGCCTGACCCTGGAGTTCGACACCTTCTGGTGGGCACTGCTGGCGGGCGTGATCATCGGGATCCTCTCCGCGATCGTCGAGGCCGTGACCGGGATCGGTGACGAGCGCGAGGTGCGCGACTGACCCGGTCCGAGGCGGTTCCGGCCCGGCACGGACCGGCGCCCATCCCGGGCCGAGATTCTGGGAGAATGCCCCCATGGCTCATTCCTTCGCGGACATCACGCCGCCGATCGCCCTGACCCCTCTCGATGGCCGCTACCGCGCGCAGGCCGCGCCGCTGGTGGATCACCTCTCCGAGGCCGCGCTGAACCGTTCTCGCCTGGTGGTGGAGACCGAGTGGATGATCCATCTGCTCGACGGGGAGGTCATCCCCGGTCTGCGTCGCCTCAGCGATGACGAGCGCGCCCTGCTGCGGGCAATCCCCGAGGACTTCGGTGCCGAGGGCATCGCCGAGCATGCCGAGATCGAGCGCGAGACCGTGCACGACGTCAAGGCGATCGAGTACTACACCAAGCGCCGCCTGGCCGGCACCAGCCTCGAGCCGCTGGCCGAGGTGGTGCACATCTACTGCACCAGCGAGGACGTCAACAACCTCTCCTACGCCCTGATGATCCGCGGGGCGGTCCACGACGTGTGGCTGCCGGCGTTCGAGCAGCTCATCGGCGACCTCCAGGTCCTGGCCCGGGAGACCGCCGACGTGCCGATGCTGTCGCGCACCCACGGCCAGCCGGCGACCCCCACCACTCTGGGCAAGGAGATGGCGGTGTTCGCCCACCGTCTGGGCCGTCAGGCGCGACGCCTCCGCGCCGACGAGATGCTCGGCAAGATCAACGGCGCCACCGGCACCTACGCCGCGCACGCCGTCGCCGTGCCGTCGGCCGACTGGGAGCAGGTCTCCCGCAGCTTCGTCGAGCACCTGGGGCTCACCTGGAACCCGCTGACCACGCAGATCGAGTCCCATGATTGGCAGGCCGAGGTCTACGCGGACATCGCGCGCGCCGGCCGCATCCTGCACAACCTGGCCACCGACATCTGGACCTACATCTCGATGGGCTACTTCCGTCAGCGGCTCTCCGCGCAGGGCGGCACCGGCTCCTCGACGATGCCCCACAAGGTGAACCCGATCCGCTTCGAGAACGCCGAGGCGAACCTCGAGATCTCCGGGGCGCTGCTGGACTCGCTCTCCCAGACCCTGGTCACCTCGCGTCTGCAGCGCGATCTCACCGACTCCACCACCCAGCGCAACATCGGGCCGGCGCTCGGGCACTCGCTGCTGGCGATCTCGAACCTGCGCCGAGGACTTTCGGGCCTGGACGTCGACGCCGAGGCCATGGCCGCGGACCTCGAGGGCAACTGGGAGGTGCTCGGCGAGGCCGTGCAGTCCGTCATGCGCACCCTCGGCGTGCAGGGCACCACCGGGATGGACAACCCGTACGAGCGGCTGAAGGACCTCACCCGCGGGCACCGGGTCACCGGCGAGGGCATGCGCGAGTTCATCGGCACCCTGGGCCTGCCCGCGGCGGAGCAGGAGCGTCTGCTGGCCCTCACCCCTCAGACCTACGTCGGCTATGCCGCCTCGCTCGTCGAGCACCTCGACACGAAGGGCGACCAGGGCGACGAGGGCGGACGGTCCTGATGAGCACCGCCGAGGAGCCTGCGGTGCCCGTCGGCCGCGAGGCGGACGGATCCGCGGATGCGGGCGCCGCGGCGCCGGAGACGCCCGTCCCCACGAAGCCCGGGGACCACGGCACCCACGGGGACCCCGGCTACCAGGGCAGGAAGTCGCCCTACCTGCGGCGGCTGAAGCTCATCGAGGGCCAGGTGAGAGGCCTGCACCGGATGGTGGAGGACGACACCTACTGCATCGACGTGCTCACCCAGATCTCCGCGGTCACCAAGGCGCTCGAATCGGTGGCCCTGGGTCTGGTCGACGACCACATCCATCACTGCGTGCACGACGCCGCGGCGTCCGGGGACAGCGAGGAGCTGGACCGCAAGATGGACGAGATCATGGGTGCCGTCCGACGGCTCATGAAGTGACTCCGTCCGACGTGCCCCTGCCTGCCCTGCCGCGGGAGTTCTTCGATCGCCCCGTGCTCGAGCTGGCACCGCTGCTGCTGGGCTGCGTCCTGGTGGGGCGCGGCGTCGCCCTGCGGATCACCGAGATCGAGGCGTACGTCGGTGCCGAGGATCCCGGCTCCCACGCCTATCGCGGTCTCACCGCACGCAACGCCACCATGTTCGGCGAGCCCGGCCACCTGTACGTGTACCGCCACATGGGCCTGCATTCGTGCATGAACATCGTGGCGGACGCCGCCGGGACCGGCACCGGGTGCCTGATCCGGGCCGGCGAGGTCGTCGGAGGCGTCGAGACCGCGCTCGCCCGACGCCAGGCCGCCGGGGTGTGCCGCACCGAGCGGGACCTCGCGCGAGGCCCTGGTCGTGCCACCGTGGCCAGCGGGATCACCTTCGCGGACGACGGCCTGGACCTGTGCGACCCGGGCTCCGGGATGCACCTCACCGGCCGGCTGGATCCGCAGGATCGGCCCGACGGGGAGAAGCCGGGCGAAGAGCCCCTCCTGCCCCATCCGCAGCTGGCCGTCGGCCCGCGGATCGGCTTGCGCGAGGAGGCCTCGCACCCCGAGCTGTTCCCCTGGCGCTACCGGATCGCCGGCGACCCGACCGTCTCCGGGCCCGGTCCGATGAACCGCTGATCGGTCCCGCGCACGGCGTGCCAGGGCCCTGGTGCTCTGGCCGGGACCGGGCTGCCGGGGCAGGGTCGGGTCAGCGAGGACGGATCGAGACCGACTCGAGCGAGGCGTCCTCGGGCAGACGCAGCGCGAGCCCCACCGCCGCGGCGACCGACGTCGGCTGCAGATAGTTCTCCTCCTGGTACTCCCCGCCCTCGAAGGAGCGCAGCTGGCGCTGCATGTCCGTCGCCACGCGCCCGGGATGGATGGAGCTGACGCGCACCCCGTTGTCGCGCTCCTCGGCGCGCAGGGAGTCGGCGAGGCCACGCATCGCGAACTTCGAGGCGCTGTAGGCGCCACGGGTGCGCACGGCGTTGATCCCGGAACCGGAGTTGATCATCACCACGGTGCCGCGGGCACGACGCAGGGCCGGCAGCAGCACCCTCGTCAGCTCGGCGACGGCCACCACGTTGATCTCGAAGGATTCCGTCCACTGCTCGGGTGCGGACTCCTCGACGGTGCCGTTGGCGAGGATCCCGGCGGAGTGCACGACGCCCGCCAGCCCGGCGGAGAGATGCAGGGCATCCACCGCGGCGGCGACGGCGGCGTAGTCGGTGAGCTCGGCGACGAACACCTCGGCGGAGGGGAACTGCGCCGCGAGCTGCGTGAGCGCCTGTTCGTCACGGCCGCCCAGGATCAGGTGGTGATCACGGGCGAGGTCCTCGGCGACCGCGCGGCCGATCCCGCGGTTGGCTCCCGTGATGAGGACGGCGGGACGGGACGTGCTGGTGGGGGCAGGGTTCTGCGACGAGTCGTTCATACGACGAGTCTGTCATGCCCGTCGAGGAACTCCTCAGCCCGCTGCGCCCGGGGCGCTCGTCGGCCCGTGGATCCGCCGCAGTGAGACCATGTCGTCGTGCAGACCCTCACGGAGAACAGGACCTGGCTGCGGGTCGAGGTGATCGTCGTCCTCGCGCTCTCGCTGGGGCGCAGCGCCGTGTACTCGCTGATCGCGCTGGTGCAGGCGCTCGCGGCCGGGCCGCTGTCCGGGCAGAGCACCTCGCTGAACTCCTCGCTCCAGGAGAACCCCTGGCTGGACCTCCTCCAGCAGCTGCTCTCGATCGTCTTCACCCTGACCCCTGTGGCGCTCGTGGTGCTGCTGCTCGCCCTCAGCGCGGGCACGTTCGCCCAGGCGCTGCGGGATCTGGGCGTGGACCTCGGCCGCCCCGGGAAGGACCTCGCCTGGGGCCTCGCGCTCACCGCAGGCATCGGCCTGCCGGGACTCGCCGTCTACTACGCGGGCCGCGCGCTCGGCGCGACGGTCGAGGTGATCCCGGCGGCGCTGGACACCCACTGGTGGACGGTGCCGGTGCTCGTGCTGCATGCGGTGAAGAACGCCGTGCTCGAGGAGGTCATCGTGGTCGGCTACCTCTACCAGCGGCTCGAACGGCTGGGCTGGTCGGGCCGGCGGATCATCATCGCCTCGGCCCTGCTGCGCGGGGCGTATCACACGTACCAGGGGGTGGGCCCGGGTCTCGCGAACCTCGCGATGGGACTCGTGTTCGGGGAGTTCTACCGGCGCTCCCGCCGCACGATGCCGCTCATCGTCGCGCACACCCTGATCGACGTCTTCGCCTTCGTGGGGTATGCCCTGCTGAAGAGCCTCATCGCCACCTGAGCCGGCACCGGCTCCGGCAGGAGTATCAGGGACCGTCGGGCGAGCCGCGGAGCACCACGCCTCAGAGGATGTAGGCGTCGTCCTCGCCGTCGGACTCGATCGGCAGGCCGGACTCGAACCAGATGTCCATGCCGCCGGCGACATTGATCGCTTCGAAGCCGTTGACGTTCAGCCACTGGGCGACCTGGAAGCTGCGGCCTCCCCCACGACAGACGATGTAGAGCGCCTCGTCGTCCTCGGGGAGCTTGTCCAGGTTCTCCATCAGGGAGCTGGCCGGGATGTGCTGAGCGGTGGGCGCATGCCCTGCGTCCCACTCGTTCTGCTCACGCACGTCGATGAGGTGCGCGCCCTCGGGCACTTCGGACGGGGTGACGTTCTCGAGTTCCATGCTCTCCAGCCTAATCCCCCTGGTCCGAGCATGGGACGGACAGCTCGCGCGCTCTCCGGCGGATCTCGTCGGCCCCCGCCGGCCCCTGTCGGCCCCTCTGGAGAGTGCCGTCCCCTGCGGGAACGGCGGATCACGTCGTGCACGACGGCGGGCGGCCGGCCCGGGAAGGGACCGGCCGCCCGCCGCCGACCTCGTGGCCCGCACGCGGTCGTCGTCCGAGGGAACGCTCCGGCGAACGCACGTGGTCATCGTGCGAGGGAGTGCTCCGGCGCATGCGCGCGGTCGCGGCTCAGGCGGCGCGCCTCGCGTACCGCTTGACCAGAGGCGTTCCCACGAGCACGGCAGCGATCACGACCGCATAGGCGGCGACCACGCTGGCCAGGTACTGGACCAGCATCGTCGCGTCCTTCGGGGCGCCGCCGATGACCGTGGAGATCACCAGCAGGGCGGTGCCGGTGGCGAGGATCGAGCTGAGCCCCACAGGCACGGCGATCTCGGCCAGCCGTGCCCGGTGCAGCTGCCCCACCTCGGCGCCGGCGATGTGCTGGGCGCGCAGGCGCGGGGCCTGGTCGATGACGCGGGCGGTCTGGGTGACCCCGGTGCTCACGGCCGCGAGCACCGCGGCGATGCCGAGGGTGAGCAGCCCGCCGGTGGACATCGCGGTGTTCATCATGATCTCGTCCGGGTTCTCGCCCGTGCCCAAGGCCGCGATCATCGTGAGGAACCCGGCGATCACCAGAGCGAACGTGATGCCCGAGACGGCTCGCCAGCCCGCTCGCGGGTCCCCGGCGAGCCGCCGGGCGCCCACCATGAGCGACGGGATCGGCGCGGTCCTCGCCAGCAGCAGCGCGGTGACCCACACGATGAAGGGGCCCACCACGTTGAGTCCGGCGACGATCGCGGCGATGAACAGCACCATCACGGCGATGGCCGCGCCACCGCCGCCGCTCTGCCCCATGAGGGTGGTGCCCACCTGCATGAAGCCGACGAAGCCGATGATCAGGACCACCCAGAGGACCACGCGGATCACGGACATCCGCACCACGCGGGAGTCGCGGGCCACGCCCAGCGGGCTGAGCACCACGCCGGTCAGCGCGACCGCCGCGGAGCCCGCGGCGATCAGCACCAGGGCGACCACCAGGACCAGGTAGGCCCACCACGGCATCAGCAGATCGGCGACGGTGAACGGGGTGATCCCGAAATCGAGACCGGTGAGGGCGGGGGTCACGGCGACGTGCGCGCCGAGGCCGAGCACGGCGCCGAGCAGCGACTGGCCGACCACGTCGAGGACCGCGAGGGATCCGACCTGGCCGCTGGTCCCGCCGACCAGACGCATCGTGGCCAGGTCCTTCTCGCGGCGGGCGAGGGACAGCCGCGCGGCGGAGCCGCCGAGGCCGACGGCGCTGGGCACCAGCAGCACCGAAGCCGTGATCGCGCACAGCACGAGGAAGCCCATGATCGAGGCCTCCCCCGTCATCGGGGTGCTCCCCTCCGGGAGGCGGCCGACGAAGGCCGCGGCGCCGCCGACGACCGTCGCGGTGATCGCGGTCGCCGCGGTGAAGGCGATGACGGGCAGGATGTCGGCGAGCGCGCCGCGGCGACGCAGCAGGAGCGGGGCGGACTGCAGCAGGGCGCTCATCGGGCCACCGCCTGAGTCTCGGTCGCGGCGTCGGCCGGGCGCACGAACTCCTGCGCGATACGGCCGTCGCGCATGGCGACGGTGCGGCGGCACACGGCCGCCACCTTCGCGTCATGGGTGACCATCACGAGGCTCGCGCCGGATTCGCGGCAGGTGTCCACGAGGATCTGCAGCACGGACTGGCCGGTGGTCTGGTCCAGGGCGCCGGTGGGTTCATCGGCGAAGACCACCGAGGGCCGTCCGGCCAGCGCCCGGGCGATCGCCACGCGCTGGGCCTGGCCGCCGGAGAGCTGGGTGGGCCGACGGTCGTGCATCCCCTGCAGCCCCAGGCGGTCCAGCCAGCTGCGTGCGTCCGCAGCGGCGGTCCGACGGGAGATGCCGGCGAGCATGCGCGGCAGGATCACGTTCTCCAGCGCCGTGAGCTCCGGCAGCAGCTGGCCGTCCTGGAAGACGAAGCCGAAGTCCTGGCGGCGCATGCGGGTGCGGGCGCGGTCGCCGAGCGAGGAGAGGTCCGTGCCGTCGTGCCGGACGGTGCCGGAGGTGGGACGCAGGATCCCGGCGAGGATGTGCAGCAGCGTGGTCTTGCCGCAGCCGGAGGGTCCCATCACGGCCAGCGAATCGGCACGGGCGATGTCGAGGTCGACGCCGTCCAGCGCGTGGGTCGCGGTGCCCTGCGTGCCGTAGGTCATGACCAGACGCCGGGCCGAGAGGACCGGGGCCGGATGCATGGCGGCCGGGCCCGTCGGCGCAGGCTGCGTGGGCTGTGCCGGCTGTGCGGGTGCGGGCTGCGTGGGCTGTACTGGCTGTGCGCGAGGGTTCGACGGGTCCGCGGCAGGCACGGTCTGGGCCGACGCGTAGCGGGTCGGCTCGGGAGAGGGGGTGGCGGCCGGAGGGGCGGGGTGGGTGTGGGGCGCGTTGTTCATGTGTCCAAGACTCGTCCGCGGGCCCCGCCTCGCGCGTCGGCCCCGGGATCGATATCCCGGTCCCGACGTCATCCCACGGTCTGACGTCCGTGGTCCTCCCCGGGGGCCGATCAGCCGAAGCGGCCGGAGATGTAGTCCTCGGTCTGCTTGTTGGTCGGGTTGGTGAAGATCGTGTCGGTGTCGTCGATCTCGATGAGGTGGCCGGGCTTGCCGGTCCCCGCGATGTTGAAGAAGCCGGTGCGGTCGGAGACCCGGGAGGCCTGCTGCATGTTGTGCGTGACGATCACGATCGTGTACTCCTCCTTCAGCTCGTGGACGAGGTCCTCGATCGCGAGGGTGGAGATGGGGTCAAGCGCCGAGCAGGGCTCGTCCATGAGGACCACCTCGGGCTCCACGGCGATGGTCCGGGCGATGCACAGGCGCTGCTGCTGACCACCGGAGAGCCCCATGCCGGGCTTGTCCAGGCGGTCCTTGACCTCGTTCCAGAGGTTCGCGCCGGTCAGCGACCGCTCCACCAGCTCGTCGGCCGCGGCTTTGGAGATCCGGCGGTTGTTGAGCTTCACGCCGGCCAGCACGTTGTCGCGGATCGACATGGTCGGGAAGGGGTTCGCCTTTTGGAAGACCATTCCCACGCGGCGGCGCACGTTGACCGGGTCGACGCGGGAGTCGTAGATGTTCTGGCCGTTGATCTCGACCGTGCCCTCGGCGTACGCGCCGGGGATCACCTCGTGCATCCGGTTCAGGGTGCGCAGGAAGGTCGACTTCCCGCAGCCGGAGGGGCCGATCAGCGCCGTCACGGAGCGGGGCCGGATCTGGACGTCGACGCCCTCCACGGCGAGGAAGTCGCCGTAGTAGATGTTGAGGTCCTCGACGTTGATGGGCTGGGGCGCTGCCATCAGATGTCCTTTCGCAGGGGGCTGCCGCTCAGCGGCTGAGCTTCGGGGAGAAGTAGTGGCTGATCAGGCGCGCGATGATGTTCAGGATCATCACGATCACGATCAGGGTGAGGGCGGCCGCCCAGGCACGATCGATGTTCGTCGTGATCGAGCAGGCGTACACCTCCTGGTTCACGGGGTTGGTCACGGTGTCGCTCATGCAGTTCGCGCTGCCGGCGCGGTACTGCTGATTGATGAACGTGGGCAGCGTGGCCATGCGGCCGTCGAACATGTTCCAGTTCACCGAGGTCACCATGCCGACCGTGAGCAGCAGCGGGGCGGTCTCGCCGATCACCCGGGCGATCGCCAGGGTGATGCCGGTGCTCAGGCCCGCGATCGCAGTGCGCAGCACGACCTTGACGATGGTCAGCCACTTGGGCACGCCCAGTGCGTAGGCCGCCTCCCGCAGGTCCATCGGGACCAGACGCAGCATCTCCTCGCTCGAGCGCACCACCGTCGGGATCATCAGCAGCGAGAGCGCGACGGCGCCCATGATGCCCATGCGCACGCTCTGGTCGGGCATGAACGCGATGAACACGGCGAGGCCGAACAGGCCAGCGACGATCGAGGGGATGCCGGTCATGACGTCGACCAGGAAGGTGACGCCCTGGCCGAGCCGGCGCCGCCAGCCGTGGTGCGCGTATTCGACGAGGAAGATCGCGGTGAACAGGCCGACGGGGATCGAGATGATCGAGGCCCACAGGGTGATCAGCAGCGTGCCCACGGTCGCGTGGAACACGCCGCCGGCGTCGGCTCCGCCGATCACGCCGGACATGTCCGCGGTCCAGAACGCGAACGGGGTGGGGGCTGCGGCGATCACGCGCACCAGGCCCTTGCCGACCACCGCCCACAGCAGCGAGAACAGCGGGAACATCGCGATCGCAAAGGCGCCGATGACCACCAGGGTCATCAGGCGGTCCATCGCCCAGCGGCGTCCCTCCCGGATCCGCGAGTAGGTGTAGCCGAACAGCAGGTGGAGCACGAAGCCCAGCAGGATCGCGCTGGGCACCGTGAGCACGTCGAAGATCGCCAGCAGGGCGATGGCGACCAGCAGGCCCGCCAGGCCGGTGACCACCAGGTGGTACCAGGGCAGCCGGCGCTCCTCGCCCGGTCGCAGCAGGGAGACGTTCTCGAAGGTGGAGGGGGAACTCATGGTGGCCTCAGCTCTTGACGCCGCTGCGCGCGACGATCCAACGGGCGACGGCGTTGATCAGGAAGGTCAGCACGAACAGCACCAGACCGGTGAAGATCAGCAGGGACATCTCGGTGCCGGACGCCTCCGCCTGCTTCGAGGCGATGTTCGCCGCGATGGACTGGTGCATGCCGACCTCGAGGATCCTGAAGGAGAAGGTCGCCCCGGGGGCGAGGATCATCAGCACGGCCATGGTCTCGCCGAGCGCACGGCCCAGACCGAGCATCGAGGCGGCGACCACGCCGCTGCGCCCGAAGGGCAGCACGACGGTGCGGATGGTCTCCCAGCGGGTCGCGCCCAGGGCGAGCGCGGCTTCCTCCTGCAGGCGCGGGGTCTGCAGGAACACCTCGCGGGCCACGGCCGTGATGATCGGCAGGACCATCACCGCCAGCACGATCGCCGCGGAGGCGAGGTTGCGCATCGGCGCATGGGGCTCGCCGGCGAACAGGGCGATGACCGGGTCGCCGCCCACCCAGGGCACGAATCCGGGCCAGGTGGGCCAGGCGCCCAGGGTCTGGTTCAGGAACAGGTACAGCGGCTCCAGGCGGGGCACCAGCCACAGCCCGCCCCACAGGCCGTAGACCACGGAGGGCACGGCCGCGAGCAGGTCGATCAGGTAGCCGAGCGTGGAGGCCAGGCGTCGGGGTGCGTAGTGCGAGATGAACAGGGCGATGCCGATCGAGACCGGGATCGCGATGGCCAGGGCGATCGCCGCGGCCAGGACGGTGCCGAACACGAGCGGCAGCGTGGTCTCCAGCAGGGAGAAGTCCGATGCGGAGCCGGTCGCCTCCCTGCTCTCCATCACCGCGGGCATCGACTCGGTGGTCAGGAAGATCGCCACCAGGGCGAGGGTGACGAAGATGAGCAGTCCCGACCCGACGCTCAGGGCCGAGAACACCGAGTCGCCGAGGCGGCGGCGGGAGCTCTGCAGCGAGACGGAGGACCCTTCGTGGGTGTCCGGCGTGACCTCAGTCGTGCTCACGGGCAACCTTCCTCAGGACGGATCGATGGGGTGGGGCGGAGACGGGCGTGCCGCCGGGACGTATGCGTCCCGACAGCACGCCCGTGTGCTGAAGCGCAGGTCAGCCGACGGTGATGCCGTCGATGGCCTTCTGCGCCTCGTCCGAGAGCTCCTCGGTCAGCGGGGCGGAGCCGGCGTTGTCCACAGCGACCTGCTGGCCCTCCTGGGAGGTGATATAGGAGGCGTAGGCCTTCACCGCGTCGCCCTGGGCGGCGTCGGCATAGGAGCCGCACAGGACCAGGTAGGAGACGAGGACGATCGGGTACACGCCCTCTTCGGTGGTGGTGCGATCCAGGTCGAAGACGATGTCGTCGTCCTCGCGGCCCTCGGCGCGCGGGGAGACGTCCACGGCCTTGGCGGCGGCGTCGGCGCTGTACTCGACGAAGGAGTCGCCGACCTTCACCGCGGCGATGCCGAGGTTGCCTGCCTGGGAGGCGTCGGCGTAGCCGATCGTGCCGTTGCCGCCCTCGACGGTGGAGATCATGCCGGAGGTGCCGTCACCGGACTGCCCGCCCTCGATCGGCCAGGTCTCGACCGGTCCCTCGGTCCAGGCGTCGGGCGCCGTCTCGGAGAGGTACTCGGTGAAGTTCTCGGTGGTGCCCGAGTCGTCGGAGCGGTGCACCGGGACGATCGCGAGGTCGGGCAGATCGGCATCGGGGTTGTCCGCAGCGATCTTGGGGTCGTTCCAGTTCGTGATGTCGCCGGCGAAGATCCCGCCGATGACCTCGGGCGACAGGTTCAGGTCGTCGACTCCCTCGAGGTTGAAGACCACCGCGATCGGGGAGACGTACACGGGGACGTCGATGGCCTGCTCGCCGTTGCACTGCTCGGCGGAGGAGGCGAGCTCCTCCTCGGTCAGGGCGGCGTCGGAGCCGGCGAACTGGACCTGGCCGCTGAGGAACTGCTCGCGGCCGGTGCCGGAGCCCGTGGGGTCGTAGGTGGCCTGCAGGTCGCCGCCCTCGGACTGGACGAGGCCCATGAAGGACTCGGTCCATGCGGTCTGCGCGTTCTGCGTGGAGGAGGCGCCGGAGCCGGCGAGGTTGCCGCTCAGCTCGGCGTAGCCGCCCGAGGAGGCACCGCCGTCGGACGTTTCCCCGGAGGCGTCCGAGCTGCCGCTGCAGGCGGTCAGGGCGAGCCCGCCGACCAGGCCGAGCGCGGCGAGGGAGACGAGCGGGTTCTTGCGAACGTTCACTGCAAGTCCTTTCGGGGCCTGAGCCCAGGAAGATGAGGTGCGAGATCGTGCGGGATCCTGACGTCGCAGACGCTAAGGAGCACAGATGACGCCGCACCCGTTCTTGCATGAACTCCAGGTGAACAGCCGGTCAGGGCCCATGAACCTGCAGGTCAGAACGTAAGTACGATCAGGTCACATTATGGTCGCGGCGACCGGCGGGCGGGCGGCGGGGCGGAGGCACGGCGCCGGGGCGGTGGCACGACGGCACGACGGCACGACGGCACGACGGCACGACGGCATGACGGCATGACGGACCGTCGGACCGTTCCTGACGGCCCGACGGTCGTGCCGGGTGGATCAGCGGCGATGCCGCGACCGTCTCAGTACGTCGAGGAGGCCGATCCGAGCACGGCCATCAGCACGAAGAAGCCGATGTACGCCACCACCAGGAGGGTCCCGAGGATCGAGATGACGAGTCCGGCGATCGCGAAACCGCGGCCGCCCTTGCCCGTCCCGGAGGTCGGCGAGGTATCGCGCATCCCGAGGATGGACAGCACCAGGCCCACCGGGGACAGCAGCCCGGTGCACACGATCAGCGAGGCGATGCTCACGATGAATCCGGCGAGCGCCAGTCCCGACGTCGGTGCCGGCGGCAGGTACTGGCCCCCGTAGTACGACCCCTGGCTGTACACGGGCACCGGTCCGCCGGTCGGCATCGGGACCGCCGCCGTCGGACCGGTGCTCCCGCTGCTGAAGGAGCTCGAGAACTCCGGCCCGAAGTCGTCGGCCGACACAGCGTCGGCTGCGTACGGGTCCTCGCTGCTGCTCGCGGCCGCATACGGATCGGAGGCGGAGGGAGCGGAGCCGTGCGGGCCTGATCCGTAGGGCCCCGATCCGTAGGGGCCCGTGTCGTAGGTGCCGGACCCGTAGGAGCCTCCGTCGTACGTGCCCGACCCATAGGAGCCTCCGTCGTAGGTGCCCGACCCATAGGTGCCACCGCCATACGTGCCCGACCCGTAGGAGCCCCCGTCGTACGTGCCCGATCCATAGGTGCCACCGCCGTAAGTGCCGGACCCGTAGGCGCCTCCGTCGTACGTGCCGGATCCGTAGGACCCTGCCCCTGCCCCGTAGGAGTCCGATGCGTACGACCCCGCGTCGCCGCCGCCCGACCCGTAGGCACCGGAGCTGTCGGGGCCCGAGTCGTCAGGGGCTCCGAACGGGCCGTATCCATCATTCGTGCTCATGCTCGTCCCCTACGTTCTCTCGCGTGTACTGGTCGAAGCGCTCAGCCGCGCTTCGTGGAAGATTCCGATGGTGTCCCGTGATGTGTCCCGTGGCGGCGCAGAACCCGCGGTCCCGCAGCTCCGGTCTCCCCGTCCAGCCAGTCCGTCAGGCCATTCCCGTCGTCGATTCCCGCAGGGCTCGACCGCGACGGGCGCTCAGCCGCCTGGATGCTCAGTCGATGTTCGGCAGATGTCGTTCGACGGCTGCCACCTGACCTCTCGAGGTCGTGTGCAGAATGAGCGCCTCCCCCGCGGCCAGGAACGGGTTCTCGCGCGGCAGCTCGAGCGCAGCGCCCTGCTGGGACGCCTCACGCACCGCCTCGATCACCGTGGGCAGCACCGGTCGGTGGGTGCACACCACGGCCGCCTGGCCCTCGTGCAGCACCCGCTCGATCACTGCGCGGGTGCGGGAGGGATGGTCCTCGTGCCCGGCCTCGGTGAGCTCATCCTTCGTGCGGAGCGCGAGACCGCCCTCCCGGGCGAGCGGTTCGATCGTGCTCACACACCGCTTCCACGGACTGCTGACGACCCTGCTCGGGTCGAAGGCATCCAGCAGCGGGGGCAGAGCCAGGGCCTGCTTGCGGCCCTTCGAGTTCAGCGGCCGGCTCTTCTCGCCCTTGCGCCATTTCGCCCGGGACTTCGCCGCCCCGTGCCGCTGCACGATGATCGGCACGGTGCGCAGCTCGTCATCGTCCTGGAAACGGCGCAGCGCGGTCAGGCAGACCAGGTCGCCCTGCCTCGTCAGGAGCTTCTCGGCGGTGTCCAGACGCACCCAGCGCACCTCGTCGATCTCCGAGGCGTCCTCCGGTCCCGGCGCCAGCTTCGCCCGTACGGTGCCGCACCAGTAGTGGACGATCTTGCTGCGCCCATCGGGCAGTCGATAGACCGAGGCGGGCAGCGGACGGTGCAGCCGCACCCGATAGCCGGTCTCCTCGGCGACCTCGCGCACCGCGGCCTGGGGGAACGTCTCCCCCTTGTCGAGCTTCCCCTTGGGGATCGACCAGTCGTCGTAGCGGGGACGGTGCACCAGCAGCACCTCGGTGCCCTTCTTGCCCTCGCGCCAGGCGAGCGCTCCCGCCGCGAGCACGGGCGGCGACTTCCCCGGGGCGACCTGCACGATTCAGCCCTCTCCCGCGGCGCGCAGCTGGACGTCACGACCCGAGACGGTGAATCCCCAGGTCTCGTACAGGCGCAGCGCGGGCGTGTTGTCTGCCTCGACGTACAGCTCCACACCGGGAACTCCGGCCTCGTGCAGTCGCTCCAGCGCAGTGGCCAGCAGGTATCCGGCGACGCCGCGACCCTGCACCGAGGGCGCCGTGGCGACCACATAGATCTCGGCGTCCTGCGGAACCACGTTCTGGCTGTCGCGGCCGGCCGGGTTCTCGCGGCCAGCCCCGTTGTCGCGGCTGTCGCGGCCGGCCCCGTTGTCGCTGCTGTCGTCGGCATCGGCGGTCCCGACCGGGGCCTCCTGCTTCACCCAGACGAAGCCGACGAGCTCGTCGTCCACCCGGGCGACGAGCAGATCCTCGGGGTCGAACCACGGCTCGGCCATGCGCTGATCGAGGTCGGAGCGGGTGAGAGCTCCCTGCTCCGGGTGATCGGCGAAGGCGTGAGCGTTGACCTCGAGCCAGCGGTCCGCATCGCGCTCGACGTCGAAGGTGTCCAACCGCAGCCCCTCGAGCGTCGGCGCGGGCACGGTAGGCACCGGATGGGCCGCATCCAGCGGGCGATGCAGGGTCAGGAGCCGACGGGTCTCGTGCAGGCCCGCCGCGGAGAGGAATGCCATGGAGGCCTCGAGCGCGCCGTGCGCCCAGACCCCGGCGTCGGGCCGCAGCGCGAGGGCGGCGCGCAGCAGAGCCGTGCCGTGCCCGCGCCGACGGTGCTCCGGGTGCACCATGCCCTGCACGGTCCCGTCCTCCAGCACGCTGACGTAACCGGCCAGCGCGCCCTCGTCGGCCGCCTCGGCCGCCGCCCGACCGGCGTGATCGGTGCCGTTACCGAAGTCGACGGGAGACAGCAGATGCTGTGCGGTGCCTCCCACCAGCGCGAGACGTGCCGCTTCGTCCAGAGGGCTGATCCCGTCGTGGGCGGTGACCGCATCGAGCAGGTCACGGACGGCGTCATGGTGGGCGGGCGAGAGAGCGTCCGTCGTGATCATGGGGTCCTTCCGGGGCTCAAGGGAGTCGCTGAGTGTGCCCCCGACCGGCGGGCGCTCGTAGACTGCCACTGTAGCGCCCGACCGACCACGTCCGTCGGCGGCGATCAAGAGACCGGAACCGAGTGCTAGGGAGGCACGATGACCGCTCCCGAGCGCGCCCCGCTGGGCGCTGCCCTGGCGCTCCTGCTGGCCCTGGTCTCTCTCACCGGAAGCCTCTCCCCCGTCCTCATGGCGATCTGCGTGGGCGTGCTCGCCCTGCTGGTCGGCGTCGCCTGGCCGTCCCTGCTCGAGCTGCCCTCCCCCCGGGGCACCGCCATCGTGATCAGCGCGGTCGGGATCGTGGGAGCCGCGCTCGCGGTCCTCACCCCCGAACGGTTCACCCCGATGTCCGGGGTGGTGATGGTGTGCGCCGTCGGAGTGTTCGCCTCCTTCGTGCAGCAGATGCTACGGCCGGAGCGCCGCGACCTCACCGCGTCCCTGACCGGGACCGTCGCCGGAGTGTTCGTCTCGGGCACCGCCGCCTGCTGGGCCCTCGCCCAGACGGAGGCCGTCGCCACAGGACGATCCGCTGTGATCGCCGCGCTCGCCCTGGGACTGGCGACGACCCTGCTGCTCAACGCCACCCCCCTCCCCTTCTGGGTGCGCCTGGCGCTGTCCTTCGCCGCCGGGACCGCGGTGACGGCGGCGCTCGCGATCGCGCTGGCCGGGGTCGCCCTGCCCTTCGCGATCGCCGTGGGCGTGCTCGTCGCGGTCGGCTCCACCTGCGCGCAGCTGCTGGTGGGCTCCTCACTGGTCGCCAAGGAGCCGCTGCCCTCCCTCGCAGTGGGCGCGGTGCCCGTGGCCACCGTGGGCGTGGTCGCCCACCTCGCCGCGCTCCTGATCCCCTGATCCCCTGATCCCCTGAACCGCTGTTCCCCTGAACCGCTGTTCCCCTGATCCGCTGGCGCCCTGGTCGCCAGCTCCGTGTGCCTGCTCCAGCACTCCTCCGTGCCTGTGATCCGCCGGTCCCGCGCCTTCCTCGCACAGCGCGGCGGCGCGATAGACTCGGGGACATGTCTGCGCTCTCCCTCGTCTTCATCGCCCTCGTGGTCCTCGTGGGCCTCGGCACCCTGGCCTTCGCCCTCCTCGTGCTCACGCGCCTGTTCTCCAGCTGATCGGCCCCGGGACTCCCATGCCCATCTCGCTGGACACCTCACTGCCCGAGTCGCTGTACCCGCTGGCCTGGCTGATCGGCACCTGGTCCGGCGAAGGCGCCGTCCAACGGCCCGGGGACGACGAGGCCCCTGATCGACGGATCGAACAGCAGCTGGTCTGCACCGCACAGGACGATGGCACCCTCGCCTGGCGCTCCACGATCCACGAGGTCGACGAAGCCGCTCCCCTGCCTCCCACCAGCGTCTTCGCGCGGGATGACGACTCGACGCCCGCTCCTGCGGGAACCGGCGAGCGCACCCTGCTGATGCGTGAGGACGGCATCTGGACCGTCGGCGATCCGCTGCCGGGCCAGGACATCGCCGCGGCCCGCGCCGCGAAGCCCGGCGACCCCGCCGCCTTCCTGTCGCACTCCCTGCAGGCGCAGTTCACCCGCCAGGACGGCAGCGAGGAGACCTGGGCCGGTGAGGTCCGCGGGCCTCGCGTCCAGCTCGCCCACTCCGCTCCCGGCCGACGTGAGGTGACTGCAACCCGCATGTTCGGGTACATCAGCGGCCGCCTCATGTGGCTGTGGGAGCAGCGTCTGCCCACCACCGAGGGAGCCGAGAGCACCGCATCGGATGCTCCGACCATGGCTCCCTACCTTTCTCTGGAGCTCAACCGTGCTTGACCCCTCGCGGGACATCCATCCGCTGCTGCGCACAGGCGCCGTGCTCGGGGACGGCCCCGACGCCGCCGTGCCCGCCCACTACGGCGCCCCGCTGCGCGAGCAGCGCCGACTGCTGAACCATCGCGCGGTCGTGGACCTCGGCCAGTTCGAGGTGCTCGAGGTGAGCGGCGCCGACGCCCGCACCTGGCTGACCACCACCACCTCCCAGGTGCTGGCCGGCACCCCGGTCGGCTCCTCCTCCAGCCTCGCCGTGCTCTCCCCGACGGGCCGCGTCGAGCACCTGGCCTCCGCGGTGATCAGCGCCGAGGACGCCGTGCTGCTGGTGCTGGACGCCGACTGCCGCGCCGGCCTGCGGAAGTACCTCGAGATGATGCGCTTCGCGGCGCGCGTCGAGCTGACCGACCGCGACGACCTGCGAGTGGTCGGCGCGCTCGCCCCTGCCTCCGAGGTGCTCCCCGAGCTGGGGCTGCCGGAGCCGGCGGCCGTCTGGTCCGAGCCCTGGCCGCAGGTCGCACCGGGCGGCATCGCCTACGGTCCCGACCCGGAGGATCCGGTGGGTGCGGTGCTCACCGTGCTGGACGCCGCCGCGCTCGCCGACCTGCCGTGGAAGCCAGAGCACCTGGCCGGGATGACGTCCTGGGAAGCGCTGCGCATCGCCGACCACCGCGCCCGCGCGCGACGCGAGGTCGACGAGCGTTCGATCCCCCACGAGCTCGACCTGCTGCGCACCACCGTGCACACCACCAAGGGCTGCTATCGCGGCCAGGAGACCGTTGCGAAGGTGCTGAACCTCGGCCAGCCGCCGCGCCGCCTGGTCATGCTCCACCTGGACGGCTCCCAGGACATCCCCGTCGCCCCCGGCGGGGAAGTGCGACTGGAGAACAGCGACGGCAAGGTCGTCGGCACCGTCACCTCCGCGGCGCTGCACGCCGACCTGGGCCCGATCGCCCTCGCCGTGGTGCGGCGCGCGGTCCCCCTGGACGCCGGCCTGTCGGTCCAGGTGCTCATGAGCTCGTCCGACGGCGAGACCACGGCCTCGTGGATCGATGCGAGCCAGGAGCCGATCGTGCTCTCGCGCGAGCACGGCGCACGCCCCGCCACCGCGAGGCTCTGAGCGCACCGGACCCCGCCACCTCCTCCCCCGCACGTCAGGCGTCGGGCGTCGGGGGCGGACGGTGCCGCTGTCCGGCGCAGCCGGCGTCGTCGGCGGGCACGCCGGTGTGGCCGACGCCTCCGGGGTCAAGGATCCGCCACATCATGTGCACGCCGTCCCCACGGCTCCCACCCGCATCGGTGACACGGACCTGGAAGAATGGCGATCATGAGTGCACAGGGCGACCAGGAGGACTGGACCCGACACCGCCAGGAGGTGTTCGAGGCCAAGGAGCAGGCGCTGCGCGCCGCGCGCCAGGCGGAGCACGAGAAGGCGACCACGATGATCCGGGAGGCGATCACGCGCTTCCGTGAGGCCGGGATCGCACCGGTCCCCCTCCGGGCGAAGCCGTACGCCGGCCCCGGCACGATCCGCACTGCGCTGGAGGGCTGGTACCTGAAGAAGGACCGCACCCTCGCGGTGGACACCGAGGGTCGCTACTACGTGATGCGGGTCGACGGCGGCCTGCGCTCACGCCTCCAGGGAGCCACTCCGGAGCCGAGACCCGCACCGCTGGTGGTGGGTCGCGGCGCCCGCGACGGAGACTCCTTCGACCTGCCCGAGCTGCTGCAGATGCGGCTCGAGGATCCGGTGCGCCCATGAGTCCCGCCGCCCCCTCGCCTCGCCGCAGGAAGCTGGAGAACGCCCGCGCGGCCGTCGCGGACTGGTTCACCACCGGGCTGTCCCGCGGGCGCCACGACGTGCTCACGGTGAGCCGCGCCGCGGTCGCCGCCGGCTGCGCCTACATGCTCAGCAGCCTGCTGTGGGGCCATGAGTTCCCGTTCTTCTCCTCGATCGTCGCGTTCGTGATCATCGGATTCGGCATCGAGAAGAAGATGCGCAAGATCGTCGAGATGGCGTCGGGCGTCATGTTCGGCGTGCTGCTGGGAGAGATCGCCCGACAGCTGCTCGGCTCGGGCACCTGGCAGATCCTCGTGGTCGTGTTCTGCGCCGGGATGCTCGCCCGCTTCATCGACAAGTCGAACCTGTTCGGATTCCAGACCACGATCCAGTCCCTGCTGGTCATGATCATGCCGATGACTCCCGGGATGACTCCCGGCGGGCGCGTGCTCGATGCGGTCACCGGTGTGGTGGTCGCGATCATCGTCCACCTGCTGCTGTCCGGGGATCCGCGGCGCCTGCAGAGCGAGGCCGCGATCTCCTTCTACCGGGAGCTGGAGAACACCCTGGTCTCGCTCGCCCTGGCCGCCCGCAGCGGCGATCGCGACGTGGCCCAGGCGGCGCTCGTGTCCGTCCGGGACACGTCCCAGAAGTACACCGACGAGTGGAAGCTCGCCAACGATGTCGCCAACGAGATGGCGACCTTCGCTCCATCCGGTCTGCGCCACGCGGGCGACGTGGGCCGGCTCGAGCACCTGCTGATCGGCTCGGACCGGGCGATGCGCAACATGCGCGTGATCGCGCGGCGCGAGACGGAGTTCCTCGACGCCGTGCACGGCGACGCCCACTCCACCCTCGCCGACGCCCTGCTCGCCGCCCGCGATGCCGTCACCGAGCTGAGCGCCGCCGTCACCCACGATGCCGTCGACTTCACCGAGGCGCGACGGAAGCTTCGGCTGTACTCGTCCTATCTGACCCCGGAGATGCTGCTGCGCAACGACGAGGGCGTCCGACCCGGCCGAGCCGGACATTTCGAGGGCGTCACGCTCGCCATCCAGCTGCGCTCCCTCGCGATCGACCTGCTGCAGGCCACAGGACTCACCTCCGTGGAGGCCAAGCAGTTCCTGCCCAGCCTGGTGGTCGTCGCCGACGGCGATGCGATCGGCCCGCGCCCCATGACCCAGGAGATGCGTGCCCTCGAACCGCCTGCGACCACGGAGGCGATCGAGCTGCTGATCACCGATCGCTCCGATCCGACCCGCCGACGCTGACCGCGCCCGGGAGCCGTCCAGGCGCTCCCCGTATCCTGTCCCGATGATCGCTGCCATCCAGATGTGGATCTTCCTCGTGCTCTCGCTGGCCCTGCTCGCCGTCGAGATCTGGGCCTTCGTGAACGCACTGCGCTTCCGCGCGGACGCCTATGTGGCGGCCAGCAAGCGCACGAAGGTGTTCTGGTGCGTGCTGACCGGTGTGGCGATGCTGCTCGGCTTCCTCTCGCTGCCCTACCCCATCGGCCGGGGCGGCTCCTCGATGCTGTTCATGCTCGCGGGCGTGATCATCTCGGGCATCTTCCTCGCCGACGTGCTCCCCGCGCTCAAGCGCGTCATGGGCCGCGCCGCGGGCAACCGCTGGTGACTCGTCGTCGCTCGTGATGGTCGGCGGTCACTCGCGGCGGTTCGACGGCCACTCGCGATAGTCGGCGGCCACTCGTGGCGGTCGACAGCCACTCGTGGCGGTCGGCGGTCACGCGCGGTGGTCGCCGGTCAAGCGCGGCGGTCGGCGGTCAAGCGCGGCGGTTCGACCTCCTGCATTGCAGCTCCGCCATTGCGGCTCCGCATCGACCGGCATAGCATCCAGAAATGATCACCTCGGTGGCCTCCGCGATCCTCTATGTCAGCGACCAGGACTCAGCTCTGGAGTTCTACCGCGACGTCCTGGGCTTCGACGTCGTGATGGACGCCGAGATGGAGGAGGATTCGCGATGGCTGGAGGTCAGGCCGTCCGGCGCTCAGACATCCCTCGTCCTGGCTGCCGCCGCAGCGTTCGGGAAGCAGCCCGGTGAGGGCGCGTACCTCACCTTCGCCGCCGATGACGTCGCAGCGACTGTCGAGCAACTGCGCGCGCGAGGTGCGAGGACGTCCGAGGTGACGCGCGAGCCCTGGGGGACGTACGCGACGGTCGATGCCCCCGATGGGCACAAGCTCCAGTTCAATGAGCGGCCGCAGAACTGACGGGTTCCCCCAGAACTGACGGGTCCCCGCAGCACTGACAGGTTCCGTGCCCCACGGCTCCGATGAGCGGGTCGAGACGATCGGGGCTGTGTCGCCGACACGTTCCCACGCCCCAGCAGGGCGCCGCGTCTCCCGCGGACCGCCAAGTCTCCGGCGGGCTCCCACGGCGCCAGCGAGCTCCCGTGTCACCGGCAAGCTTCCGCGTCTCCGGCAAGCTTTCGCGTCTCCGGCAAGCTCCCGTGTCACCGGCGGGCCAATGGTGAGGTGCACTGGCGATATAACCCGTGCACATCACCAGCGGCCCATCGGCGACGCGACCACCACCCCGAATGCCCACCCGGCCCACGCCCACGCCAACGCCAACGCCAACGCCGGACCCGACCAGGGACAGCTGCCACGGGAACGGCGGACCAGGGACCACGGGGCCGAGAACGGCGAGCCCCCACGGCGCCAGCGTGCTCCCGTGTCACCGGCGGGCCAATGGTGAGGTGCACTGGCGATATAACCCGTGCACATCACCAGCGGCCCATCGGCGACGCGACCACCACCCCGAATGCCCACCCGGCCCACGCCCACGCCGACACCAACGCCAACGCCGGACCCGACCCAGGGACGACGGGCCCAGCGACGACGGGCCAGGAACGACGGGCCCGGGAACGACAGGCCAGGGACCACGGGCCAGGACCGACGCCCCCGAAAACGGCGGACCAGGAACGACGGAACCCCGGAGCCGAAGCTCCGGGGTTCCGTGTCGTGCTGGGCCTGCCTAACGGCAGATCAGCTCGCGACTGCTCACACGTGGGTGCCGGCCGAGCGGAGGTTCTCCGCTGCCTCGACCAGGCGTGCGGCCAGTCCGGCCTCGGCCTTCTTGCCCCAGGCGCGGGGGTCGTAGGCCTTCTTGTTGCCGACCTCGCCGTCGATCTTCATGACGCCGTCGTAGTTCTCGAACATGTGCGAGACGACCGGGCGGGTGAAGGCGTACTGGGTGTCGGTGTCGATGTTCATCTTGATGACACCGTTGTCGACCGCGGTCTGGATCTCCTCGATGGAGGAGCCGGAGCCGCCGTGCATGACGAGGTCGAACGGCATGTCCTTGCCGTATTCCGCGCCGACGGCCTTCTGGATGTCCAGCAGGATCGACGGGGTCAGCTTGACGTTGCCCGGCTTGTACACGCCGTGCACGTTGCCGAAGGTCAGAGCGGTCAGGTAACGGCCGCGCTCGCCCAGGCCGAGCTTGGCGGCCGTCTTCAGGCCGTCCTCGGGGGTCGAGAAGAGCTTGTCGTTGGAGACGTCGGCCTGCACGCCGTCCTCTTCGCCACCGACGACGCCGACCTCGATCTCGAGGATCTTCTTGGCCTCGACGGACTTCTCCAGCAGACGCTCGGCGATCTCGAGGTTCTCGTCGACCGGCACGGCGGAGCCGTCCCACATGTGCGACTGGAAGAGCGGGTTCAGGCCCTTCTTCACGCGGTTCTCGAGGTCCCACTCGATGAGGGGCTCGACCCAGGTGGGCAGAACCTCCTTGGCGCAGTGGTCGGTGTGGAGCGCGACGTTGATCGGGTAGTTCTTGGCCACCGCGTGCACGAACTCGGCGAGCGCGAGCGAACCGGCGACACGGTCCTTGACCGTGGAGCCGGAGAGGTACTCGGCACCGCCGAAGGACACCTGGATGATGCCGTCGGTGTTCGCATCGCTGAAGCCCTGCAGGGCGGCGATGGCGGTCTGGGAGCTCGAGACGTTGACCGCCGGGTAGGCGAACTTGCCCGCCTTCGCGCGGTCGATCATCTCTGCGTACTGATCCGGGGTTGCGACTGCCATGAGGCATTCTCCTTCGCTGAAGAGAGTCTGAGACGACCGGCAGTGCGGAAACACGGCGCAGGGTCGTTCGATCCCTCTCATTGTTCCACAGTGCGCCTGACTGCCCCGGGTCGAAGGTCCCACGCGGACAACCCGCCCTGGGCGGCGCTCAGCGCACGGGGCCGTCGGGGATCTCGGCGTGCTGCAGGATCCAGCTGTGCATGGCGATCGCGGCGGCTGCGGCCACGTTGATCGAGCGAGTGGATCCGAACTGCGTTATGCCCACGACGAGGTCCGCCGCCGCGAGGATCTCGGCGCTCACACCCGGCCCTTCCTGCCCCACGACCAGCAGTGCATTGCGCGGCAGGGCCGTGTGCTCGAGCGGCATCGCACCGGGGACGAGGTCGATCGCGACGATCGGGCGGGACTTCTCGCGGGCCCAGGCGATGAGGTCTGCGGCGTCGGGGTGGTGGACCTCGTGCTGGTAGCGGTCGGTGACCATCGCCCCGCGACGGTTCCAGCGGCGCCGGCCGACGATGTGGAAGGCGCCCACCCCGAAGGCGTTCGCCGTGCGCACCACCGAGCCGATGTTCGCGTCGTGCTCGAGGTTCTCGATGGCGACGTGCAGATCATGGCGGTGCGCATCGAGCTCGGTGACGATCGCTTCGCGCCGCCAGTAACGGAAACGGTCCTCGACGTTGCGGCGGTCCCCGTGCTGCAGCAGATCCGGATCCCAGTGCTCTCCCTCCGGCCAGGGCAGGGGATGCGGGCCGACGCCGACAGCGCGCTCGGGGGCCTCAGACGTCACGGGTGTCTCGGAGGTCTCGGAGGTCTCCGACGTCTCTGAAATCTCGTTCGTGCGCGAGGGATCGGCGGCCGACGGGGTCATCGGGAGAGCTCGGTTCCGTGGCCGGTGCCGTCCGCCAGATCGCCCTGTTCCTGCGTCCGCTCCTGCTCCTGCGCCTGCTCCTGTTCCTGCGCCCACTCCTGCACTTGTTCCTGCTCTTGCTCTTGCTCTTGCTCTTGCTCTTGCTCTTGCTCTTGCTCGAGCAGTACCTCATCGGGGTCCGGCAGGCCGAGTCGGCGCCGGGCGACCTCGCGGCGGATCAGCTGGACCAGGAAGACCAGCGCCACGAGCGCGATGATCGCGTAGACGACGTTCGAGAAGAGACCGGTGTACGGCTCGATGACGATCCAGTTGCTCCCCAGGGAGTAGCCGATGGTCAGGAAGATCGCGTTCCAGATCGCGCTGCCGGCGGCGGTGAGCAGGCTGAAGCTCCACAGCGGCATCGCGTACAGACCCGCCGGGATGGAGATCAGGGATCGCACGCCGGGCACCATGCGCCCGAAGAAGATCGCCTTGTTCCCGTGCTTGTCCATGAACGCGACGGTCTTGTCGTAGTCCGTCACGTGCAGCAGCGGCAGCGTGAGGAAGATGGTCCGCAGCCGTACCGGGCCCAGCAGGCGCCCCAGTCCGTACAGCAGCCAGGCCCCGAGCAGGGAGCCCGCGACCGACGCCAGAAGCATCGCCGCGAAGCTGTGCTGCGGGCCCGCCGCCGCCACTCCCGCGAGCGGCAGGACCACCTCGGAGGGGATCGGCGGGAACACGTTCTCGAGGAAGATCAGCAGGGCGAGGCCGAGGGCGCCCATGGCGTCCATCGCGCTGACCGCCCAGTCGACGATGTTCATGCAGGTCTCCTCAGTGCTCGGTCCGGCCGCCGGCGGCTGGGATGTGATGGTGGGCCGGTCCTGCGGGGAGGGCTCCGCACCGGTCGATCCGTCGATGGCCGGTGCCGTCCCGTCCTGGTCCGAGGCAGCGGCCTGCCCTGCTCATATCGTAGAGGGGCGGCGGCATCCTGCCGCTCCTGCGCCAGCGAGTGCGCAGGACCTTCACGAACGCCATTCAGCCTGCTCACGTGGATCTCTCGGTCTACTCTGTCGCTATGACCTTCACCCCGAGTGCGGAGATCCGCTCCGGCAACGTCGCCCGCGCGGGCGGTGCCGGCGGAGGTCGAGGTCCGGGCGGATTCCGGCCCGGTGGTGGGCTGAAGCTCGGGGGCGGCGGCGGATGCCTCCTGCTGGTGGTCCTGCTGATCCTCACGTTCACCGGGGTGATCGATCCGGCGACCTTCCTGGGCGGGACCGATGAGAACGGCCCGGCCGCCGAGGGCGGTGCGCTCGAGGAGTGCCAGACGGGGGCGGACGCCGACGAGCGCGATGAGTGCCTGGTCCAGGCGACGGTCGAATCCGCGGACTCGCTGTGGGCACGGCTCGGCCCCGAGTCGGGCATCGACTTCGTCGAGCCCCAGGGGCGGGTGTTCGACGACTCGGTGCAGACCGGCTGCGGTGGGGCCACGGCCGACATCGGCCCGTTCTACTGCCCGGCCGACGCGACCCTCTACGTCGACGTGTCGTTCTTCGATTCGCTGTCCACGCAGTACGGGGCCGACGGCGGCCAGCTCGCCAAGATGTATGTGGTGGCTCATGAGTACGGCCACCACATCCAATACCTGTCCGGCACGATGCAGAGCGCGGATCGCTCCCAGACCGGCCCGCAGTCCGACGGGGTGCGCATCGAGCTGCAGGCCGACTGCTACGCGGGGGTGTGGGCCAGCCATGCGTCGTCCACCACGGACGATCAGGGGCAGGCGATGCTGTCGCCGCTGTCCGAGCAGGACATCGACTCGGCGCTGTCCGCGGCGAGCGCGGTGGGTGATGACCACATCCAGGGCGCGGTCGCCGGCGGTGAGGTGCGGCCGGAGACCTGGACGCACGGCTCCTCCGAGCAGCGTCGCGCCTGGTTCACGACCGGCTACGAGCGGGGGACCGTGGAGTCCTGCGACACCTTCTCCGTCGAACGGGTCTGACCCGGCCCGTCAGAGGTCGCGCGGGCCCGCGTCGAATCAGCGCGCGCCGAACGGCTCTCGTCGAGAGGGCGGGCGCCGAACGGCTCTCGTCGGGACAGCGGGCGCCGAGCGATTCCGCGCCGAGTCTGCGGGGGCCGAACGGGCCCCGACACACCCGTCGGCCGCGCGTCGTCTCAGATCTCGAGCTCGGAGAGGTCGTAGGCGGAGAGGTAGCGGTAACCGGCGGCCTCAACGGCCTCGCGGGAGGCGTCCGAACGGTGCACGATCACGGCGACCGCTGCGATCTCGGCACCGGCCTCGGTGAGGGCTTCGCAGGCGGTCAGCACGCTGCCGCCCGTGGTCGAGGTGTCCTCGACGGCGATCACGCGACGACCGGTGACGTCCGGTCCCTCGATCCGCCGCTGCAGGCCATGCGCCTTGTTGGCCTTGCGCACCACGAAGGCGTCGAGCGGGTCGATCGCCTCGTCGGCCGCGGAGGCGTGCAGGATCGAGGTGGCGACCGGGTCGGCGCCGAGGGTGAGCCCGCCGACGGCTTCGACGCCGGGCACGAGGCCCTCGCGCTGCAGCAGGTCGAGCATCACGCGGCCGACGAGCGGTGCGGCCTCGTGGTGGAGGGTGATGCGGCGCAGGTCGACGTAATGATCGGCCTCGGCGCCCGAGGAGAGCACGACGTGGCCGCGCACGACGGCGAGGTCACGGATCAGCTCACGCAAGCGCTCACGGGCGGCGTCGATCGGGGCGGACAGGGCGGGGCCGGTGCTGGTCTCGGGCATGCCGCCAGGGTAATGGACCTCGCCGCCCCGGCGTCGTCCGCGCCGGACCGTGGAGCCGCCGGGGGCTGACGAGGAGAAGCCCGGCTGGCGCTCCGAGCAGCGGTGGCAGGCGGGTCGCCGCCCCGAGCAGCGGTAGCAGACAGGTCGCCGCTCCGAGCAGTCGGGAAGCAGCCGGGCTGACGCTCCGGGTCGCCACGCAGCTGCCGGAACTACTCGCCCTCGCGCTGCCAGGGAGCGCGGAGGTTGCGCCTCGAGGCCCGGCGTCGGGAGCGCAGCACGGCGCGCTGCTGCATGCGGTGGTACCAGTTCGGCGAGGTCAGCGCCCGCACCATCGACCGCGGCGCGATCCGGGAGAACTCGCCTGCGGTCCGATACTTCACCGAGGGGATCGACAGCACGTTCCCCTTGGCGGTGTCCTTGAGCGCCTGCTCCACGACGAACGGCGCCTTCAGCCAGGTGATCCGCGGCAGACCGTCCATCGTCATGGCCGCCCGCTCATGGAACTCGGTCTGCACAAAGCCCGGGAGCAGAGCAGTGGCCGTGACGCCGGTGCCCTTGAGCTCCATGGCCAGCGCCTCCGTGAACACCGTGACCCAGCTCTTGGAGGCCGCATAGGGTCCCGCCGTGGTGTAGCCGGCCAGGGAGCTCACGTTGAGGATGGCCCCACGCCGACGCTGCACCATGGTGCGCGCCGCCGCATGGGACAGCACCAGGACAGCCTTCATGAGGGTGTCCATCTGCATCTCGTGGTCCTCGATGCCCACCTCGAGGAAGCCGCCGCGCAGTCCGTAGCCCGCGTTGTTGACCAGCAGGTCCACGCGGTCCACCGGGTCGGTGAGCCGGACGGCGACCTTCTCCAGCAGCTCACGGTCCGAGAGGTCCGCCGCGAGCACCTCGACGTCGACGTCGTGGACGTCCCGGATCTGCTCGGAGACGGCGCGCAGCCTGTCCTCATCCCGTGAGACCAGCACGAGATCATGCCCGGTGCCTGCCAACTGCCAGGCGAACTCCAGGCCCAACCCTGAGGTCGATCCGGTGACGAGTGCGCGCGCCATGAGCTGAGTTTACGACTCTTCGTGGCCACTCATGACCATCTGCGAAGGTCGGCGCTCCCCCGTAGCATCGTCGGCATGCGCATCGCCACCTGGAACATCAATTCTCTGCGAGCACGAATGGATCGCGTGCTCGCCTTCCTGGAGCGTCACGACGTCGACGTGCTGGCTCTGCAGGAGACCAAGGCCAAACCCGAGCAGCTGGACCTCACCGCTCTGCAGGAGGCCGGATACGAGGTCAGCGCACACGGGCTGAATCAGTGGAACGGCGTCGCGCTGATCTCGCGCGTCGGCCTGAGCGACGTGCGCACCGAGCTGCCCGACGTGCCCAGCTGGCCCGAGGACGAAACGGGCGTGGTCGAGGCCCGTGCCCTCAGCGGTGTCGTCGGCGACGGTCTGCGGATCTGGTCGCTGTACGTGCCCAACGGCCGCGAGCTCGAGCACCCTCACTACGCCTACAAGCTGCGCTGGCTGGAGGCCCTGCGGGCCGAGGCCTCCCGCACGCTCTCCGAGGATCCGGCCGCGCGCGCCGTGCTCGTGGGCGACTTCAACGTCGCCCCGCTGGACGAGGACGTCTGGGACATGAGCTTCTTCGAGGGCAAGACCCACGTCACCGAGCCCGAGCGCGCCGCGTTCCGGGCCGTGGTCGATGCCGGCTACGCCGACGTGGTGCGCCCCGATCACGAGGGTCCGGGCGTGTACACCTACTGGGACTACCAGGCGCTGCGCTTCCCGAAGAAGGAAGGCATGCGCATCGACTTCGTGCTCGGCTCCCCCGCCGTGCAGAGCGCCGTCAGCGGATCGTTCATCGATCGCGAGGAGCGCAAGGGCAAGGGCGCCTCGGATCACGCGCCGGTGGTGGTCGACCTGGAGTTCTGAGGCCGACGCCGACCCGGGGCTCCGAGACCGACGGGGCGGCAGGTCCGGAGAGCCTGGGTCCTGCGGTCCTGCGGCCCGGCGCACGAGGCGCGGCCGACAAGCCGGCCCGGTGGGCGAATGTGCCCGGTCGACAAACCGGCTCGGTCGACAAACCGGCCCGTGAGCGAATCGGCCCGGTCGACGCATGGCGCGAACATCGGCCCGCACAGAATGGAGCGGCGTCGCAGTGACTGCGGCGCCGCTCCGGACGAGCCTTGGCATCGGTATCAGGCGTGCACGGTGAGTGGCTGCGGTGGCGCTTTCGACGCCTCACAGCCGGTCCGTTGCGGGGACCAGTCGCACGTGGGTTCCGGTGCCGGTATTCGTCGTTGTCCACGTCACATTACGCCGGACCGGAGCGGTTGGCAAGCCCTCTGCGCGCGGCACCTCTCCTCCCCAGAGGGCGGTTGTCCACCGCCGCGCCTCCCGCCCGGTGAGCAACCGTCCGGCACGGCAACGATGGCCGCATGACCAGCACAACCATGCGTCCACGCGGCAGCGCACCGCACGGCTCGAGCTCCCCGGGGGACGCCCTCGCGGCCGCGTCCGCCCTCCTGTCGTCGGCCGGTCCGCGGCGCCGCCCCGCGCGGTTCCCCGGCCCTTCCGCCGCGCCTCCGACAACGGCCGACGGGCCTCTCCTGGTGCGCTGGGCGGGTGCGGATGAGGGGCTGCGCGAGCTGGTCCGCGACCACGCCGGCGCGCTGGGGATGGAGCTGTCCGAGAGCCCTTCCGAGGGGACGACCGTCTGCCTCGTGGTGGACGCTGCCGCGCTCGAGCATCAGGAGCGCGCAGTGCGCACCGGGCGTCTCCCGCTGCTCGTGGTCACCGCCTCGCCAGAGGTTCCGCAGGAGGTCTGGGAGAGGGCCCTCGCCGTCGGCGCCCAGGCCGTTGTTCCGCTGCCCGCGGGATCGGACGGCTTCCTCTCGCACCTGGCCGAGTTCTCCCGTCCGCGCGCCGCCTCCCGGATCCTCGGGGTGGTCGGCGGCTGCGGCGGCGCGGGCACCTCGAGCTTCGCGGCACGCCTGGCCGCCGCGGCGCGCACTCACGGGTCGACGGTGCTGATCGATGCCGATCCGTTGGGCGGCGGCCTGGACCTCCTGATCGAGGCGCCCGAAGCCGCCGGGATCGGTTGGGCGGATGTCTCGGGCCTCGGTCCCGATGATGGAGAGGCCCTGCACGACGGCCTTCCGGCGGTGGACGACGTGCGCCTGCTGGCGGCGACGAATCACGTGGGCCCGGCCCCGGAGCCCCTGGCCAGAGTGCTGACGGCGCTGCGTCCGCTCGGCAGCACCGTCGTGGTGGATCTGGCCGACGGGCTCGTTCCCGACTGCGCCGAGCATCTCGACCAGCTGCTCCTGGTGGTTCCCGCCTCCGATCATGCGGTCCGGGCGACGGCACGCCGCCTGCGCAGCTGGCAGCTGCCCGACGCCATCGCTCAGGTGGTCGTGCGACGGCGCGGTCCGCTCACTCCCGCCGAGGTGTCCCAGGACCTCGGCCTCCCCCTCGCGGCCTCCTTCCGGGACGGCCCCGCCGCGGCGGTCCCCCTGTTGGACGTGAGGCGCCGTGGCGCGGATCGTTCGGCACGGCGGCTGATGGCGCACCTGCACCAGGAGCAGGCGGCATGAGCGACGACTGCGCCCGCACCCCGGCCCAGGGGATCGCTGCCGGGACCCTCGACGAGAACCTGGCCTCCCTCGTCGAGCTGGTGCGCGAGGACCTCGTGCGCTCCCCGGGCGCCATCGACGTCCCCCGCATCACTCGCGCGCTGCGCCGGCAGGGCAGGGTGCTCGGCGCCGCAGCGACCCTCGAACTGACCGCGCGCATTCGCGACCACGTCGAGGGGCTCGGGCCCCTCCAGGACCTGATGGCCCCCGGCGTGACGGACCTGCTGGTCAACGACGACGGGAGCGTCTGGGTCGACGACGCCGACGGGTTGCACCCGACGCCCGTGCACCTCTCCCCCAGCCAGGCCCGCGACCTGGCCGTGCGGCTGGCGACCTCCGGTGGCCGGCGGTTGGATGACGCGGTGCCCTGGGCCGACGCCCACCTTCCCTCGGGTCTGCGCTTCCATGCCGTCCTCCCGCCGCTCTCCCCCGGAGGCGCGATCCTCTCCCTGCGCCTGCCCGGTGGGGTGCGCCTGGATCTCGACGCCCTCCAGTCTCTCGGCGCCTTCACGGCGGCCACCCGGACGGTGCTGCACGCGATCATCGGCTCCCGGCTGCCGTTCCTGGTCACCGGTGGCACGGGGACCGGGAAGTCCACCCTGCTGGCCGCGATGCTCCGGGAGGTCCCCCACCAGGAGCGGATCGTCGTGGTCGAGGACGTCCTCGAGCTCGCCGTGGACCATCCGCACACGGTGCATCTGCAGTCCCGGCATGCCAACAGCGAGGGCGCAGGTGCCGTGGACCTCACCGCTCTGGTGCGCCAGAGCCTGCGCATGCGCCCGGACCGGATCGTGCTCGGCGAGTGCCGCGGCGGTGAGATCCGGGAGCTGCTCCAGGCCCTGAACACCGGACACGAAGGTGGCTGCGGCACCGTCCATGCGAATACCGCAGGCGACGTCCCGGCGCGGCTCGAGGCTCTCGGGGCGCTCGGCGGGCTCGACCGCGGCGCACTGGCGGCCCAGGTGAGCAGCGCCCTGGAGGTGGTGGTCCACCTCGGACGACGGGAGGGACGGCGCACCGTCGAGGAGATCGCCCTGCTGCACCGGGACCGCGAGGGCATGCTGCGGGCCTCGACCGCGCTGCGCGCGACGGCCGAGGGGCTCCAGGAGGGGCCCGCCGCCGCACAGCTCGCCGCCCGCCTGGGTGAGAGCTCACAGGCCCCCGTCGCCCCCGGTCGGAGAGCGGCATGATCTCCGTCGCGATCCTGCTGGCCGCGCTGATGGCGGTCTTCTGGGTCTGTGCGCCGCCGCTCCTGACGAGCAGGCCCGGCCCGGCCGCCAGGGCGACACGCCGTGCCACCGCCGGACGGCTCGAGGTCGCGCGGATGGTCGAGCAGCTGGCCACCGTGATCAGCTCCGGCGCCGGGGTGCGGCAGGCCTGGGCCGCTGTGGCCCATTCGATGCCCGAGGGCGAGCTGGCCGAGATGGCCCGCGCCGCTGCGGCCGGCGCGGATCCGCGTCGCGCCGCCTCCGGCTCGCTCGCCCGCAGCGAGACGATCGGCTCGCTGGGCGCAGCGCTCAGCGTCTGCGAGCGCACCGGTGCTCCGACCGCCGGGATGCTGCAGAGCCTCGCCGATGCCCTGCGGGATCTCCACGACGCCGCACAGGCACGACGCAGCGCCTTCACCGGCCCTCGATCGACCGCCAAGATCCTCCTGGTGCTCCCGCTCGCCGGGTTGGGGCTCGGGGTCCTCCTGGGCGGAGACCCGCTGCGGCTGCTGGTCAGCTCGCCGTCGGGCCACCTGCTCGGCGTCCTCGGGATCGCTCTGACCGGTCTGGGCTGGTGGTGGATGCAGCGCCTGATCCATCGGGCCGATCCGCCGGAGACAGGACGGGTGGATCCATCGGTGGTGCTCGAGCTGATCGCAGGGGCTCTCGACTCCGGGCTGCCGCTGGCCCGGTCGGTCGGCTCCGTCGCGCTCGCGCTGCCCTCGGGTCCGGACGAGGAGACCCTCGGTCGGCTCGCGGGAGCGCTCGACGCCGGGCTCCCCGCCGTGCTCGCCACCGCGGAACTGCCCAGCGAGTTCACCGCGCTGGGGCAGTCTGCGGTGCTCGCGGAATCCGCGGGGGCGGACCTCGCCCGGGTGCTGAGGTCCGCCGCGCGGGATGCTCGCCGGGGCCGGGCCCGGGACGCGGAGGTGCGCGCCGCGCAGCTGGCCGTGCGGCTGGTGCTGCCCACCGGCGTCGCGCTGCTGCCCGCTTTCGTGGTGCTCGGGATCATCCCCACCGTGATCTCCCTGCTCGGCGGCACCTTCGCCCTGACCGCGTCAGGAGCAGCGCTGTGAGCGCCTCCCGTGTGCAGCGTCCTCGCGCCCCGCCAGAGCTCCTCAGCGATCGCCAGAACTCGCACGAACTTCCCTTCACTTCCCACCGATCTCCGGGCTCGAGCCCGGGGCGCAGGCCCCTTCCCGGGCCGACGCCAGGCGGCTGCGGCTGCCACCCGGGGCGACAGCCGTCGTCCCTCCCGAGCGGCTCCCACCGCTCACCCAGGGCGGCCTCAGCCGCCCCGACGAGAAGGAGAGAACCATGTCCGCCACGAAGAGCCGGATGCACCGTGTCCTCGATCGCGTGCTGCGCGACGAGACCGGGGCATCCACCGCCGAGTACGCCATCACCGTGCTCGCCGCCTGCGGTTTCGCCGCCGTCCTGGTCGCCCTGCTGGCGTCCGGGGAGGTGCGCTCGCTGCTGATGGGCATCATCACCTCAGCCCTGTCGATGGGGTCGTGATGCCGCGGTCCGCCCGGTCGTCCCGCCTGCGGGACGACCGGGGGTCCGCCACGGCGGAGACGGCGATCGTGCTGCCCGTGGTGGTGCTGATGGTGGTCGTCATCCTCCTCACCGGAGCCGGGCTCGGCGCCCAGCTGCGACTGGAATCCGCTGCCCGCGGAGCGGCCCGCGAACTGGCTCGGGGCGAGGAGTCCGGAGCCGCGACGGAGACGGCGCAGCGGATCGCCGGGGACGGCGCCCGGGTCGAGGTCTCCGGCAGCGGAATCTGGGTGCGGGTCGAGGTCAGCCGCGCCCTGGAGGCCCCGAGCGGATGGCTCGCCGGCGCTCGCTGGGAGCTGAGCGCCGATGCCGAGGCCCGGCGTGAACCGCACCTGGTCGACAGCGGTGCCCCGTGAGCACGGGAGCGGCGAGCGTGCTGGCCTGGACCGGAGCAGCGACCGCAGTGGTCGCGGGCCTCGCGCTGCTGGGGACAGGAGTGCTCGCACAGTCGCGCGCCGGCACGGCCGCAGATCTCTCCTCGCTCGCCGGGGCCGATGCTCTCGCGGCGGCGAACGGGCAGCCCTGCGTGATCGCCGCCGAGGCCGCCGAGAGGAACGGGGCCCGACTGACCAGCTGCGAGCAGCGCGAATGGGACGTCCTGGTGCAGGTCCAGGTCGAGGCGGACCCGCTGCCTGCGATGACCGCCAGGGCCCGCGCCGGTCCCGGCCCCTCCCAGGGCCCCGGTGACCTGCCGTGACGTCAGGGATGCATCAGCGCGAGCAGGCGTGCGGCCTCGGACTTCGACAGCGGCTCGTTGCCGTTGCCGCACTTGGGCGAGACCACGCAGGCCGGGCAGCCCGCCTCGCAGCCGCACTCGGCGATCATGTCCGCCGTCGCCCGCAGCCAGGCATCGGCGTCGTCCGCCCCGCGCTCGGCGAACCCGGCGCCGCCCGGTGCCCCGTCATAGACGAAGATCGTCGGCTCGCCGGTGTCCTCGTGCTGCGCGGCGGAGACCCCGCCGATGTCCCAGCGGTCGCAGGTGGCCAGCAGCGGCAGCATCGAGATCGCGGCGTGCTCGGCCGCATGCAGGGCGCCGGGCAGCTCCTCACCGGGAATCTCGGCGCCGTCGGTGGTGGCCTGCGGGATCACCCACCACACCGCCTTCGTCGTCAGTGTGCGCGGCGGCAGATCGAGCGGATGCTGGGCGAGGACCGCCTGGGTGAACACGTCACGCACCTGGTAGCCGGTGACCTGGTCGGTGACGTCCACGGTGCCGAAGCACAGCTGCACGCCGCCGGCCCAGGCGACCTCGCGGTCGGTCTGCCGGATCCGGATCGTGGAGGTGGTCTGCGGATGCGTGGAGTGGAGCGGATCCTCCCGGTGCACGAAGGCCACCGCCTGCTCGACGTCGAGGTGGTTCACGACGTAGCTGGTGCGCTGGTGGAGGTACACGGCCCCGTCGTGGACCTGGGTGTGCGCGCTCGCGGCATCGACCGTGCCCAGCAGCGTGCCGCTGGCCTCCTCGACGATGCGCACCGGTTCCCCGCCGCTGCCTCGCAGGTCGGTCAGCTCGTGGGCGGACTCGGTCATGGTCCAGAACCAGCCGGTGGGCCGCGCCCGCAGCACGCCGCGGGCGGCCAGCGTGGTGAGCAGCTCGCGGGCGGTGGGCCCGAAGATGCCCTCCTCGCCGTCGCGGATCGCCAGCTCGGAGGCCGCCGCGCACAGATGCGGAGTCATCACATAGGGGTTGGCGGGGTCGAAGACGGCCGCTTCGACCTCTGCGCCGAACACCGTCTCGGGGTGGTGGACGACGTAGGTGTCCAACGGATCCTCCCGGGCCACGAACAGGGCCAGCGCTCCCCCGTCACGATCCTGCCGTCGGCCTGCCCGCCCGAACTGCTGCCACAGGGAGGCCCGGGTCCCCGGCCAACCGGCGATCACCACGGCGTCCAGGCCGGCGATGTCGATGCCCAGCTCCAGCGCGTTCGTGGAGGCGAGCGCCTTCAGCTCGCCGGAGCGCAGGGCGTCCTCGAGGCCTCGGCGCTCGCGGGCGAGGTAGCCGCCGCGGTAGGCGGCCACGCGCCGGGCGCTGTCCGCGAGGTGGGGGTCGCCGGTGTGCTCGGACTTCTGTTCGAGCATGCGGCGGGCGCCGCTGGAGACCAGCTCGGCGCCGCGCCGGGACCGCGCGAACACGAGCGTCTGGACGTCCCGTTCGACGAGGTCGGCGAGGAGCGCGCCGGCTTCGCTGGTGGCAGAGCGACGCAGCGGTTCGTCGGCCGACTTCGTCGATCCGTCCTCGGCCGCGGGATCGTCTCCGTCCGGCCAGTCCCCGTCGGGGTCGGCGTGGGAGTTGGCACCGACGCCGCTCCCGACACCGTCCCCGGCACCGGCACCGGCACCGGCACCGGCGCCGTATCGATCAGTCGTCATCGGGCCCCGACCGTCCACGCGGGCGATGGTCCCGGGTTCCCACAGGCCGATCGTGAGCCCGGCGCGCGGCGAGCCGTCCTCGGTGACCGCGGTGACGTCCCGGCCCACCAGGCGGCTGGCGGAGAGCTCGGGGTTCGCGGTGGTGGCCGAGGCGAGGATGAAGGTGGGATCGGCCCGGTAGTGGGCGGCGATCCGTCGCAGGCGCCGCAGAACCATCGACACGTGGCTGCCGAACACGCCGCGATAGCTGTGGCACTCGTCGATCACCACGTAGCGCAGTGCTCGGAAGAAGCTCGCCCACTGCTCGTGACCGGGCAGCATCCCGAAGTGCAGCATGTCGGGGTTGGTGAGCACCACGGTGCCGTGGCGGCGCACCCATCGGCGCTGCTCCGTGGGGGTGTCGCCGTCGTAGACCGCCACCCGGGCGTCACGGATCCCCGCCCCGTCGGCCATCGCGGTGATGTTCGTCAGCTGGTCCGCGGCGAGCGCCTTCGTGGGCGAGAGGTACAGGGTCGTGGCGCGGCGCGAGTCGGGATCGAGCTCCCGTGCGCCGACCGCGGTGAGGACGGGCAGCAGGTAGGCGAGGGATTTCCCGGAGGCCGTGGCGGTGGAGAGGACGACATCGCGGCCGTCGTGGGCGAGCTGCGCGGCCTCCTCCTGGTGGATCCAGGGCGCGGCGATCCCCTGCTCCTCGAGGTGCTCGAGCAGGCGCGGATCGACCCAGTCGGGGAAGCGGCCGCGGCGTCCGTCACGGGCAGGACGCTGCTCGACGTGAGTGAGGCAGCTGCGACGGGTGAGCGGCTGCGAGAGGTCGGCCAGCAGATCTGCTGCTCTGCCTGCTCGCATCGACTCCTCATTCCCTGTGCATTTCCCACACCTGGACGTCGGTCGCAGGCCAGGTGGCTGTTGCACAATCGTAGCCATGCCCACCGACGCATCTACGGCGCCCTCCGCCCCTTCTGCGCCCTACTCACCTCCGACGGCCCTGCCGGAGCAGATCACCGCTCTGCGCACCGATCTCGTGGCCGCCCGGTACACGGTCGAGACCACCGAGGCCCTGATGGGGCAGGTCGCCCTCGAAGCGCTGCGCCGCGAGAACCCGATCCCAGCCCGGCGCGCGCTCGACCCGCTCACGGAACCGGCCGCCGTGCTGTTCCGCCTGTTCGCGCTGGGCACGCCCGTCCCCCGGTCCCTCGTGGACGCGGCGCTGCCCACGCTCGGTGCGCAGGGCGCGACGATGCTGGGACTGCTCGGGCCCGCGCCTCTGCGCCCGCTGATCGGGGCGGACGACCACGCGGCCGACGACCCCGACCCGCTGCATGCAGCCCGGGTCGAGCTGTCGCCCTATTCCGCGCGCGACGACATCGGCGAGATCACCTGGTGGATCGCCTCGGATCTCTCCGAGCTCGTCACCGGCCGAGCGCTCGACTCCGAGCACGTGCTGGGTGTGGGCGGCGCCTCCCTCACGCTGGCGCGGATCACACCGCGCGCGAAGGTCGGGCGGGTGCTGGATCTCGGCTGCGGCGGCGGCATCCAAGCACTGCATGCCGCTCGTCACGCCGATCACGTGGTGGCCACCGACCTCTCGGACCGGGCGCTCGCCTTCGCCGCCTTCAACGCGGCGCTGAACGAGACCGAGCTCGAGCTGCGCCAGGGCTCGCTCCTGGACCCGGTCGAGACCGAGACCTTCGATCTGATCGTCTCCAACCCGCCGTTCGTGATCACCCCGCGCCAGGGCAGGCAAGCAGCCCCGGTCACGGCCGATGCGGAAGCGCGAGAGGCAGCGGGAGAGGCAGCGCGCGAGGACGCGGGAGCAGGCATCGACGAGATCTGGACCTACCGCGACGGCGGCCGCGCAGGCGACAGCCTGCTCGCCGACCTGCTGACGGCGCTGCCCGCGCATCTCGCGCCGGGCGGCAGCGCCGTGATGCTCGGCAACTGGGAGATCGGCGCACAGCACGCCTGGGACGTCCATCCCCGCGCCTGGCTCGGCGCCGCGACCGAGGACGGCGTGGACGCCTGGGTGATCCAGCGCGAGCACGAGGATCCTGCCCAGTACGCGGAGACCTGGGCTCGCGACGGCGGCGTGACCAGCCGCGATGCGCGCTGGCCGGAGTTGCAGAACGCCTGGCTCGACGATTTCGCGACCCGCGACGTGGAGAGCATCGGATTCGGCTACCTGCTGCTGCGACGCCCCGAGGCGGGCAGCCCCTCGCGCCCCGGCGTGCTGCGCACCGAGCAGGCCGCGGGCACCGGCACCGGGTCCCTCGCCGCTCACCTCGCCCAGGGCCTGCACGCCCTGGACACCCTGTCCCATCTCGACGACGACGCACTCGCCGCGACCCGACCGGTCCGGGCGGCGGATGTCGTCGAGCGCCGACACCTCACCCCCGGGGAATGGGACCCGATGCTCATCGAGCTCGCGCAGGGAGCCGGGTTGGGCACAGTGGTGCGCGCGGACCAGCTGCTCGCCGCGACCGTCGGCGCCCTGGACGGCACCCTCACCCTGGACCAGGTCATCGGTGCCGTCTGTGCTCTGACCGACGCCGACGTCGACGAATCCCGAGAACGCATGCTCCCGCTCGTGCGGGATCTGCTCGTGACGGGGATGGTGACCCTGTGAGCTCGCCCCTGGACCCCCGCGACGCCACCGCGAACAGCTCCGCCGCTCCGCCCCCGGCAGCTCCGTCCCCGGCTGCACCGCCCCCGGCCGGGCCGCCCCCGGCTGCACCGCCCCCGGC
>NZ_QPGN01000021.1:0-44223 GCF_003335205.1 Brachybacterium sp. JB7
GACGGCGCCGACGCTGCCGAGCGGTGACGGACGCCCCGACCACGGCCCGACAGCGGCAGCGGCATGGCGGCCGTGCGGGTGCCCGTCGGCGAGGCGCCGGGCCCGGCGACGGGACCCGTGGAGCCGGGCGGGCGCACAGCGTTCTCGCCCGTCCAGTCATGGTCCTCGACACGGGTGACGGGGATCGCGCCGGTGGTGAAGCGGGGCTCGACCCCGCGCTGGATGGCCTCGAGGATCCTCGACACCGCCGCCGCCGAGCGGGGACGGTTCGCCGGGGCCTTCGCGAGGGTCATCATCACCAGGGTCCGCAGGTCGGCGTTGATGGCCTCGGGGAGCTCGGGCGGCTGCTGCTTGACCTGCGCCATCGCGATCTCGACCTGGCTGGAGCCGGTGAAGGGACGGTGTCCCACGAGCATCTCGTAGGCCACGATCCCGAGCGCATAGATGTCCGAGAGCGACGTGGCCTGCTTGCCCATCGCCTGCTCGGGGGAGAGGTACTGGGCGGTGCCCATCACCAGCCCCGTCTTCGTGAGCCGAGCCTGGTCCTTGCTGCGGGCGATCCCGAAGTCGGTGATCTTCATCGACCAGTCGTCGCCCTCGTCGACGAGCACGTTCTCCGGCTTCACGTCACGGTGCACCACCCCCTTGGAATGGGCGGCGTCCAGCGCACGGGCCAGCTCGATGAGCACCGAGACGATCCGCTTCTCGGGCAGACCGCCGGGGTTCTCCTCGATGATGTCCGAGAGCGGCCTGCCGGGGCAGAGCTCCATGACGATGTACGCCCGGCCGTCGATCTCGCCGTAGTCGTACAGCGCGGCGATGGCATCGTGCGAGAGCGCGGCGGTATGGCGGGCCTCCGCGCGGAAGCGCTTGAGGAAGCCCTCGTCCCCCGCGTACTCCTCGCGCAGCACCTTGACCGCGACGTCGCGGTCCAGCTCCTGGTCGCGACCCTTCCAGACCTGTCCCATGCCGCCAGTGGCGATCAGGGACGTCAGCTCATAGCGTCCTTCGAGGACGAGCCCCGCCTCGGTCTTCATCGGTCGATCACCGCCTTCATCACGTCCCGGGCGATCGGTGCCGCGGTGCGCGACCCGTATCCGCCCTCTTCGACCACGACCGCGACCGCGATCTTCTGATCGTCCTTCTGCCCGTACCCGACGTACCAGGAGTGCGCCGCACGGTCCTCGCCCCACTCGGCGGTGCCGGTCTTGCCACCCACCTCGACGCCGTCGATCGCCGCGGCGGTGCCGGTGCCGTTCTCCACGACGCCCACCATCATCTGGCGCATCTGCGCCGCATTGGAGGCGCTCAGCGGCTGGCCGAGCTCCTTCGGCGAGAGCTCGGAGACCGTCGAGAGGTCGCTCGTGCGGACCGCGCCCACCAGCTGCGGCTCCATCACCACGCCGTCGTTCGCGAACGCTCCGGCCACCATCGCCATCTGCAGCGGGCTCACGCGGTCCTCGTACTGCCCGATCGACGTGGTCGCGAGCTGCGCGTCGTCGAGATCAGAGCCGATGGTGGACGGGGTGACCGCGAGCGGGATCTCCAGGCGCTGGCCGAATCCGAACTCCTCGGCGGTGGCGGTGAGATCGTCCTCGCCCACGGCAATCCCGAGCTCGGCGAAGGAGGTGTTGCAGGACTGCCGCAGCGCCTCGGCGAGCGTGGATTCGTCGTCCGGCCCGCAGGGCTCGGTGCGGCCGCCGGAGAAGTTGTTCATCACCGACGACGAGTTCGGCAGCTCGAAGCTGCCGGGCCCGGGGATCACGGAATCGGAGGTGTACTCGCCCGATTCGAGGGCGGCCGAGGCCACCACCAGCTTGAACGCCGAGCCGGGTGGGTACAGGTCGCCTCCGATGGCGCGGTTGGTCAGCGGGCGCTCGGGATCATCGTTCAGCGCCGACCAGGACTGCTGGGCCGCGCCGGTGTCGTGGGTGGCCAGATCGTTGGGGTCGTAGCTGGGCGCGGACACCATCGCGAGGACGGCCCCGGTCTCCGGATCCAGCGCCACCGCTGCGCCGCGCTTGCCGTCCAGGGCGTCCCAGGCGGCCTTCTGCGCCCCGGAGTCCAGCGTGAGCTCGACGGTCGCGCCGCGGCCCTGCTTGCCCGAGAGGATGTCGGAGATGCGGTGGTAGAACAGCGCGTCGGCCTCGCCCGAGAGGGTGTCGTTCAGCGAGCGCTCGATGCCGGAGAACCCGTAGACCACCGAGTAGTAGCCGGTGACCGGGGCATACATCGCGCCGGGGTCGTAGCCGCGCAGGAACCCGTAGGTGTCCTCCGAGGCGGTGGAGCTCGCGATCGCCTCGCCGTCCACCACGATCGGGCCGCGGTGGCGTCCGTACTCGTTGTAGGTGGTGCGCAGGTTCTGGCCGTGGGCGTTGAGCCGACCCTGGGCGACGACCTGGAAGTAGGTGGTCGAGGTGAACAGCAGCACGAAGAGCACGCTGACCACGAGCCATACGTGTCGCAGGGGCTTGTTCATGCCATCACCTCCGGGGAGGTGCGCGCAGCGGGAGCGGCGCCCGGGCCGTCGACCTGGCGGGCGGCGGGCCGACGGGCGGCGTCCGAGAGACGCACCAGGATGCCGGCGATGATCCAGTTGCACACCAGCGAGCTGCCCCCGGCCGCCAGGAACGGCAGGGTCAGGCCCGTCAGGGGGATCACCCGGGTGACGCCGCCGACGACGACGAACACCTGCAGGGCCATCGCGAAGCCGAGCCCTCCGGCCAGCAGTGTGCCGAAGCCGTCGGAGATGCCGACCGCCGCGCGGATCGCGCGCTGGACGAGCAGCAGGTACAGCAGCAGCAGGGCGAAGGCGCCGACCATGCCGAGCTCCTCCGCGAAGGAGGTGAAGATGAAGTCGGATTCGGCGTGCGGGACCACGTCCGGGCGGCCCTCGCCGAGGCCCGCCCCGGTGATGCCCCCGTTGGCGAGACCGAACAGGCCCTGGTTGATCTGCTCGCAGCCGCCGTAGTTCGCGCCCGAGAGCGGATCCAGCCAGCAGGTGATGCGCGTGCGCACGTGGCTCATCTGGGTGGCCGCGAACACGGCGGGCGGCAGGAACATGACCGCGCCGATCACGAGCCAGCTCAGCCGGTCGGTGGCGACGTAGAGCATCACCACGAACAGGCCGAAGAACATCAGCGAGGTGCCCAGGTCCGTCTGGAAGACGAGTACGGCCATCGCGAAGCCCCAGGCCACGAGGATCGGACCGAAGTCGGACCACCGCGGCAGATGGATGCCGAGCACCTTGGGGCCGGCCAGGGCCAGGGTGTCGCGGCGCGAGACCAGGTAGCCGGCGAAGAAGAGCGCGAAGGCGATCTTGGCGAGTTCGGCGGGCTGGAAGCTGTTGCCGGCGATGGAGATCCAGATGCGCGAGCCGTTGCGGGAGTCGCCGATGCCCGGCAGCAGGGGCAGGAGCAGCAGCACGCCGCCGGCGACGGCGCTGATCCAGGTGTAGCGGCGCAGGTGCCGGTGATCGCGCAGGAGGACGATCACGGCCACGCACAGTCCGACGCCCAGGACCGCCCACAGCATCTGCCGCTCCGCGGTCGCCGAGCTGCGCAGCCCGTAGATCTGGTTCGCGGCGTGCACGCTCTTGATCAGGGCCATGCCCAGCAGGTTCAGCAGCACCACCAGCGGCAGGATCACCGGATCCGTGTACGGGGCGCGCCACATGACCGCGACCTGCAGGACCACGGCGAGCAGAGCCGCGCCGATCCCGTACTCGAGCAGGTTCGGCGGGAGCTCGTCGAAACGGCCGAGCCCGACCAGGGCGTAGGAGCCCACGCCGATCAGCACCGCGAAGGCCAGCAGCACGGCGTGCATCAGCCGGCGGGGTCGTGCGGTGTAGGAGACGATCGTGGCCACTACGACTCCTCGCCCTCGGTGGGCTGGACGGCGTCGTCGTCGGACCGGTCCGGGAGGGAGCGGCTGCCGGTGGGCATCTCGGTCAGGCCTCCGCCGCCGTCGGACGCCTCGCCGCCGCCGTCGGAGACCTCGCCCCCGCCGTCGGACGGTGCCGGGGTGGGCAGCAGCGGCTGATTGGCGTCCGCCGCCTGCTGGAGGCGCTCGATGATCTGGTCCGCGCTCTCGCGGTCACCGGCGGTGATGGTGTTGCCGACCTGCTCCTGGGTGATCTCCGGGAGGTCGTCCAGGGCGATGTCGGTGACCTCGATCGGCTCCGAGAGGGAGATCGGCCCGAGATCCTGGGACAGGCCCTGGTACAGCACGACGTTCGTGCCGTCGGAGGCGACATAGTACTGGCGCTGCGACCAGGCGTATCCGGCCCACAGCACGCCGCCCAGCACGGCGACCAGCAGGAACACGGCGACCAGTGCGGGCCAGGGGCTGCGGCGCGGGGGCTCGTCCTCGGAGAAGTCGTCGTCCTCGTAGGGGACCTCGGGCTCCTCGCGGGTGAGGGCGGCGGCCTTCGCGGCCGGGCCGGAGGCGCTCGTGGGCTGGTGGCGCGTGCGGGCGGCCGATCCCACGATCTGCGGCGCGGTGGAGGGGGCCTCCTCGGTGCGGGGCAGGTCGTCGAGCTCGATGACGTCGGCGATGAGGCAGGTGATGTTGTCCGGCCCGCCGCCCTTGAGCGCGAGCTGGATCAGCTCGTCGGCGCATTCGCCCGGGTCCTCGAAGGCCTTCAGGGTCGCGTCGATCGTGTCGAGCGAGACCAGGCCCGACAGGCCGTCCGAGCAGAGCATCCAGCGGTCGCCGGGATGCGCGGGGCGCAGGGAGAGGTCCAGCTCGGGGTCGGCGTCGACGTCGCCGAGCACGCGCATCAGCACGGAGCGCTGGGGGTGGCGCTCGGCCTCCTCCTCGGTGAGGCGCCCTTCGTCCAGCAGCCGCTGCACGAAGGTGTGGTCCTTGGTGACCTGGAAGGTCTCGTCGTTGCGCAGCAGGTAGGCGCGGGAATCGCCGATGTGGGCGAGGGCGAACTTGCCTTCGGCGCGCAGCATCGCGGTGATCGTGGTGCCCAGGCCCCGCAGCTGCGGTTCGTCGCGGGCACGGCGCAGGATCTCCTGGTTGGCCTCGAGCACCGCCTCCTCGAGGGTGGCGACGATGTCCGAGGCCGGGGTCTCCGAATCCAACCGGGCCAGGCGGCCGATCGCGACCGAGGAGGCCACGTCGCCGCCGGCGTGCCCGCCCATGCCGTCGGCGACCACCAGCAGATGGCTGCCGGCATAGCCGGAGTCCTGATTGTTGGAGCGGACCAGGCCGACGTCGGACCGGGCGGCGTATCGCAGGGCGACGCTCATCGCGGACCTCGTCTCAGCTCGATCTCGGTGCGGCCGATCCGCACCTGGGCACCGGGACGGAACGGCACGGCGCCCTCGATGCGGCGACCGGACAGCAGCGTGCCGTTGGTCGACCCCAGGTCCTCGACCATCCACTCGCCCTCGCGCTCGAACACGCGGGCATGCCGGTTCGACGCGTAGTCGTCGTCGAGCACCAGGGTGCATTCCGGGGCGCGGCCGATGAGGATCGGGGTGGATCCCAGCGTCAGCGAGGTGCCCCGCAGGGGCCCGGCGGTGACCACCATGGCGGTCGCGGTGACCTCCGGGTCGGTGCGCATCGCGGCCGGATCGCCACCGTCCGGGGCTCCGGCCCCGCCGACCGGGCCGGAGGCGGGGCGCTGCTCGCGCCGCGGATCACGGCTCGAACGGGTCACCACGGTGGTCCCGAACAGGTCGTTGCGCAGCACGAGCACCACGACGATCACGAACACCCACAGCGCCAGGACGAAGCCCAGACGGAGGGCGACCAGGGTCAGTTCACTCATCGGGCGCTCACCAGGTCGCCGGCCCGGCCGCGGGCAGGATGACGGTCAGACGGGTGCGGCCGATCTTGAGCAACGAGCGGTCTCGGAGCGTGACAGGGGTGCGGATGCGCTCGCCGTCGACGAAGGTGCCGTTGGTCGAGCCGAGGTCGGTGGCCACCAGGGTGCTGCCGTCGGGCCCCGGCTCGGCGCGCAGCTCGAGGTGGTGCCGGGAGACGCCCGTGTCCTCGAGGATGATGTCGGAGTCGCCGCCGCGCCCGATCACCGTCACGGGGCCGGTGAGCAGGTACTGCTGGCCGTCGATCTCGACGATGGGGCTGCTGCCGGACTCGGCGCGCGAGGCGGTGGTGGCCGGGGCCACGCTGCCGCGCTCGGTGCGGGACTCGGTCTCGAAGCGCCCGGCGCGCACGTCGTCGTCGGCCTCCAGATCCACGGTGACGCCGCCGACGAACATGTAGCGCTGCTTCTCGGCGTGCTCCATGAGCACGCGCTGCAGCTCGTCGATCAGGGTGTCCTGCCAGGAGCTGAAGCGCTCGAAGTCCTGGGGGTGCAGGTAGATCGTGTACACGTTCGGGGCGAGGGTCCGGGTGCGGTCGAGCACCTGGATCTGGTCGTCGCACTCGCGCTTGAGCCCCTGCGCGAGGTCGAGAGGTTTCAGCTGCCCGCGGCCGGGCGAGAACATGCTCGTCACGCCGCGGTCGAGTCCGCGCTCGATCCGATCCAAGATCCCCACGGTGATCCTTCGCTGTTGCTGTCCCAGTGCCCCGACGGCAGACGGGGCTGTACGCCTACTCGATCGTAGCGCGTGGCCAGGTCATCAGTGGTCCGGCAGGGCGGTGGTGCGGCAAGGGATTCGTGCAGGGTTCGTAAAGGCCGAGGGGGCGGGGGCGGGCGCGGAGGCCCGCCGCCGCCCCTGGATCGCGAGGTGGGGCTCGTCCTGCGTGGGCCTTGGAGGGTCGACGTCGGCCGTGGACCCTCCGGGACGCGGCGCCTGAGGATGCTGGTCACCTCAGGGGCGCACGACTCGGCAGCGGCTCAGGAACGGCTCATGAACGGCTCAGTGGATGAGCACGCGCCGGCCCTTGACGAACCACTTCCGTGACCACAGCATGTCGCTCGCGGCGACGGAGATGCGGCAGCAGCCGTGGGAGGCGGGAGAGGACGGGATCGAGTTCGACCCGTGGATCGCCCAGCCCCGGTCGTAGTAGCCGGGCCGGTACAGACTGCCCAGGGGACCGCTCTGCCAGCCCTTGCTGTACAGGCTGTACATCGTGAAGTCGCCCGTCGGCGTGGCCGCGGTCTTCCAGCGGCCGCCCGAGTAGTAGCGCTTCCCGCTGCCGGTCGAGGTGTTCAGGATGTAGGAGAGCTTCCCTCCCGTGGTGGCGACGATGATCTGCCTCGCGAGATCCACCTCGAAGCCGACGCCCGAGGTGATCTTGCGCGAGGGGCGGGCGCCGCTCGCGATCGCGTCGTACGTCTTCGGGCCGACGACGCCGTCGGCGGAGAGGCCCGCGACCTTCTGCAGGGCGTAGACCGCCTGCTGGGTGAGGTGGCCGAAGCTGCCGTCGGCCGCACCGAGCCAGTACTTCAGGCCCGCCAGGTCCTTCTGCAGCGTCGTGACCGCAGCTCCCTTGGAGCCCTTGCGCAAGGTCGGCGCCGCGCTGGCCGGTCCCATGCCGAGGGTCATGCCCGCGCCGATCGTGCCCGCTCCGAGCAGGACGGCGCGGCGCGAGGGCACGGCGATCGCCGGTCGGGGCCGGTCGGTGACCTCGAGATGTCGCAGGGCTCGTGTCATCGTTCTCATCCTCATGTCTTCCCCCTTGCTATGGATCCGGAGCGTGGTCCGGATCCGTCCCCGTGCACGGCGTCGTCGCGGCGCACACCATGATCATGTAGCGGTCATGCGGAGGTAAACAACAGCAAAAGTGTGCAGGTCGTGAGGTTTCTTGTGGGTAGAGTGTGACGGTGCAGGCAGCGGCGTCGAGCAGGTGGGAGATGACCGTTCGGTACTGCGCGGGCACTGTTCGGGCACGTCGAGCCGGACGCCGCGACGGGCGGGGGTGCCTACGACCGCGAGGCGTGCGGAGGGGCGTGCGAAGGGATGCGGAGGGGGTGCGCGAAGGGGTGTGCCATATTGGATCGGGTGGAGCCCGAGACCGATCCCCAGACCGCCCCTGACCCCCAGGCCGGCCCCCAGACCAGCCCCGGGATGATCCCGGTGGAGGCCGACTTCGAGCACGCGCTCGGGGTCTCCGACGCCCGACGCACCCTGCACACGCAGGGGGACGAGGACCGCGTGTGGGAGCTCGCGAGCGTGTCCAAGCCGATCACCGCGCTGGGCACCCTGGTCGCGGTGGACCGCGGGCTCGTCGACCTCGACGAACCCGCCGGGCCCGAGGGCGCCACCGTGCGCCACCTCCTCGCCCACACCGCCGGCTACGCCTTCGACGGCGACGAGGTGGTCGGTGCGGTCGGGGGCCGACGGATCTACTCCAACACCGGTTTCGAGATGCTCGCCGCCCATGTCGAGCAGGCCACGGGCTATGACCTGGATGAATGGCTCGAGCAGACCGTCGTCCAGGGGCTCGGTCTGAGCGACCTCGAGCTGACGGGCTCCCCGGCGGCCGGCTTCCGCGGCAGCATCCGCGACCTGCTGGCCCTGGGCCGTGAGCTGCTCGAGCCCACGCTGATCTCCCGCGAGCTGTGGCAGGAGTCGGTCACCGTGCAGTTCCCCGGGCTCGACGGCATCCTGCCCGGCTACGGCAGGCAACGGCCGAACGACTGGGGGCTGGGATACGAGATCCGGGACGGCAAGTCGCCGCACTGGACGGGCTCTGCCTCGAGCCCACGCACTCTCGGCCACTTCGGCCAGGCGGGCTCCTTCCTCTGGGTGGACCCCGACGCCGGACTCACAGCGGCGTTCCTGGGCGCCGAGCCCTTCGGGAAGACGCACATCCGGATCTGGCCCGGCCTCAGCGACGAGATCCTCGCGCGGTTCGGCGGGGCCTGAGTGCGACGCGGCTTGAGGGCGACGGGGCTGAGCGCAGGGGCCCGCTTCCCGCCGTCGCCGCTCCCACTGTCGCCGCATCGCCGCATCGCCGCTTCTCGCTGTCGCCGCTCTCGGTTCGCCCGGAATGTGACGCGCGACTCTCCCGCTCGATACAGTCGGGAGCAGTCGACGGGTGATCCGCCGATCCCGACGATCCTGACCTACCGGGCGCTCGCGCGCCTCGAGGAGCAGCTGCATGTTCGATGACAGGGAGCTCACCGAGTCCCGTATCCGCCGCTTCACCAGGGACCACCTGACGCCCCAGGTCCACCAGGAGACCGCGCCGGTCACGATCGCCGCGTACCGGGTCGAAGGCGAGCCGATCCCTCCGCGCGAAGCGATCGTGGACCACGCGGGCGACTACGCCCCGCTCGAGGTCGGCGCACCGCTGGGCCGTGCCTGGTCGACCACCTGGCTCCACGTGACCGGGACCGTCCCCGCACAGTGGGCCGACGACGAACGCTCGGACCCTGAGCTGATCGTCGACCTCGCCTTCACCGGCCAGCCCGGATTCCAGGCCGAGGCGCTCGTGTTCACGCCCGACGCCGTGCCCGTCAAGGCGATCAACCCGTACAACCGGTACCTGCCGGTGCGCCCGGGCGAACAGCTGGACTACTACCTCGAGTGCGCGGCGAACCCGAACGTGGCCGGGGAGTGGACCTTCGCGCCCACCCTGCTCGGCGACCTCGCCACCGTGCCCGAGGAGGACCTCTACTCGCTCCGCGAGCTGCACCTGGCGCGCCGTGACGTGCGGATCGGGGAGCTCGCCGAGGACGTCCGGGCGCTCGCCGGTCTGATGGCAGAGCTCCCCGAGGCCTCGCAGCGCCGCCACGAGATCCTGCGCGCCTTGGAGGACGCCTGCGACACCGTCGATCCCGACGACGTGCCCGGCACCGTCGAGGCCGCCCGCGAGGTGCTGGCCCCGGCCCTCGCCCGGCCGGCGCACCGCTCGGCGCTGACCGTCCTGGCCACCGGGCACGCCCACATCGACTCCGCCTGGCTGTGGCCGGTGCGCGAGACCGTGCGCAAGGTGGCGCGCACCTTCGCCAACGTGTGCGCGCTCCTCGAGTCCGATCCTGACCTCACCTTCTCCGCGTCCTCCGCGCAGCAGTACCGCTGGCTGAAGGACCGCTATCCGGAGCTCTTCGCCCGGATCCAGGAGCACGTCGCCGCGGGACGCTTCGTCCCGGTGGGCGGCATGTGGGTCGAGTCGGACACGAACATGCCCGGTTCCGAGGCGATGGCCCGGCAGTTCATCGCCGGCAAACGGTTCTTCCTGGAGAACTTCGGAGTCGAGACGAGAGAGACCTGGCTGCCGGACTCCTTCGGCTACTCCGCCGCGCTCCCTCAGATCGCCGCGCTCGCCGGTCAGGACAACTTCCTCACCCAGAAGGTCTCCTGGAACCAGGTCAACACCTTCCCGCACCACACCTTCCGCTGGGAGGGCCTGGACGGCACCAGCGTGTTCACCCACTTCCCGCCCGCGGACACCTACAACGGGATGCTCACCGGCGAGGAACTGGCCTACTTCGAGCGCAACTTCAAGGAGAAGGGACGCTCCTCGATCGGCATGGACCTGTTCGGCTGGGGCGACGGCGGCGGCGGACCCACCCGCGAGATGATGGCCGCCGGCCGTCGCGCCGCGGACCTCGAAGGGTCCCCGCGCGTCGAGTTCGGCACCCCGCAGGAGTTCTTCGACCGGGCCCGCGCCGAATACCCGGACGCCCCGATGTGGAACGGCGAGCTGTATCTCGAGCTGCACCGGGGCACCTACTCCGCGCAGCCGGGCACCAAGCAGGGCAACCGTCGCAGCGAGCATCTGCTGCACGAGGCCGAGTTCCTCTCCGCGCTCGCCGCGCTGCGCGCCGGCTTCGAGTATCCGCACGACGAGCTCGAGGCACTGTGGGAGAACGTGCTGCTGGGTCAGTTCCACGACATCCTGCCCGGCTCCTCGATCGCCTGGGTGCATCGCGAGGCCGAGCAGGATCACGCCGAGACGCCGCGCGCCGCCGAGCGGTCATCGCCGGGGCGCTCGCCGCCCTCGCGACGCCGGGGCCGACGCAGCGGCTGGGCACGGGGCCGACGGGACTGCCGGCGGGACCGGTGGGACTGCTGGCGGGACTGGCGGGGCTGGCGGGCTGGCGGGACTGGCGGGGCTGGCGGGGCCGGCGGGATTGCTGGCGGGGCCGACGGCGCGTCGGCGGGGACTGCGTCGCGGGGCCGGCGGGGCCGCGGGGGCCCGCGTGCTGCTGAACACTGCACCGGTGCCGCGTCGCGGAGTGCCCGCCTACACCGCCGGGCCCGTGCGCCGCAGCGCCGAGGGTGTCGTGGTGATCCGTGCGGGAGACACCATCAGCGTGGAGAATGCCGCGCTGCGCGCCGAGATCGACGCCACCGGGGCGATCACCTCGCTCGTGGACCGCGTCAGCGGGCGCGAGTCCATCGCCCCCGGTGCCTGCGGCGCCCTGCTGCAGCTGCACCGCGACACGCCCAACGCCTGGGACGCCTGGGACATCGATGAGTTCTACCGCCACGTGGTGCGCGATCTCGACGAGCCGACGTCCGTCGAGGTCAGCGAGGAGGGGGCCGGGGTCCGGGTCCGCTTCACCTACTCCACCTCAGTGCCCGAGGGGGCGGAGAGCTCCGGCGTGACCGGAGCGGGCTCGACGATCGTGAAGACCTTCGTGCTGCTCCCGGGGGACGAGTCGCTCGAGATCGTCCTCGACATCGACTGGCACGAGCGCAAGAAGGTCCTGAAGCTCGGCTTCGGGCTCGACGTGCGCGCCGCCTCCCTGAGCAGCGAGATCCAGTTCGGCCACCTCGACCGGCCGATCCCCGTGAACACCAGCTGGGACGCCGCACGCTTCGAGACCTGCGCCCACCGCTGGGTGCATCTCGCCGAGGGCGACTATGGGGTGGCGATCGCCAACGACTCCACCTACGGCCACGACGTGCTGCGCACCCTGCGCGAGGACGACGGCGGCACCACCACGACGGCCCGCCTGACCCTGGTGCGCTCCCCGGAGTTCCCCGATCCCGCCGCCGACCACGGCCGGTACACGTTCCGTGTCGCCGTGCGCCCCGGGGCGGGCATCGCCGAGGCGATGGAGGAGGGATACCGCCTGAACCTGCCCGAGCGCGAGGTCAGCGCCGCGGTCGCCGCAACGGCCTCCGCGCCGCTGGTCACGGTCGACTCCCCGCGCGTGCTGGTGGAGACGGTGAAGCTCGCCGAGGATCGCTCCGGCGACCTCGTGGTGCGCCTGTACGAGGCCTCCGGTGCCCGGGTGCCGGCGCGCGTGCAGCTCGATGCGGCGCTCGCCGGGGGAGAGGTGACAGCGGTGGACCTGCTGGAGCGCTCCTTCGCCGAGGACGCCCCGGCGTTCCGCTCCGCGCTGGATCGCGACGAGGACGGCGCGGTCCGGCTCGTCTTCCACCCCTTCGAGATCAAGACCCTGCGGGTGAGCCGACAGAGCTGACCCCCGCGGCGCGGCCGGGCGTCCAGCGCTAGTCGTCCAGCACGGCCGGCGTGGCCGCCACGACCGGCGTGACCGGCGCGGCCACTACGACCGGCGCGACCGGGCGCCCAGTGCGACCGGCGCAGCCGGCGCAACTACCACGACGCGCACGACCGGGCACGACCGGGCGTCCAGTTTTGTGCCGCCACGACCGATGTTCGACGCACGATCGGTGTGATGTCTCAGGACTTCGGTGACAGTTCTGTATCAGGACATCGGTGACAGTTGATGTCTCAGGACATCGGTGACGGTTCGGGGTTCTTCGGTGGCCGGCCTCGGCGTTTGCCGCTCCGTTGACCCGTGTGCTTGGAGGCGTATCGGATGCCGAGCGGGGGCCAAGCGTGCTCGGCCAGGATCTCGCCGTGAAGGTCGACGAACGTGACGCTGGCCTGTTCGACGAGGACGTGCACTTCCTGCTGGGCATGAGGGTAGGAGACCTGGAACGCGACGCCGTGGAGGGTGATCGTGCCGTTGTTGTTCACCACCCGTGTTCGTTCACCGGTCTGGATGACCCGCTCCCGGGGGAGCTTCCGGGAACGCTTCTTGCTGTCCCCGACGGACTCGATGATCAGGCTGGGCTCCACGACAGGCCGGGGAGACGGTGCCGGCTCAGTCGCGTCCCAGGCTTGGCGTGGTGTGATCCGTCCGGGAAGTCCCTGGTGAGGGCGTTGCTCGTTATAGATGACGTCGAACTCGTCGACCTGTGCTTGGAGCTCTTCGATGCTTCCCGCGATGGGCTGCTTGTCCAGCCAGCGGAACAAGGTCTGGTGGAATCGTTCGTTCTTGCCCTGCGTGGTCGGCTTGTAGGGCTTCCCGGTGATCGCCTCGACTCCCAGCGCGGTCACGTGGATGACGAGCTGGCCCTTCATCCCACGGCGCGTGGGGTTCAGCGCGGCTCCGTTGTCGGTGAGCAGACGCTGTGGAGTTCCGCAACGCGCGGTGCCCTTGTTGAACACCGCGATCGCTGCTTCAGCGGTCTCGCTGCCCGCCACGTGAGAGGCGACCGCGAGGCGCGAATGATCGTCCTGGAGCTGGAAGATCACGCAGGTCCGGCCGTTGGTGAGGACGTACTGGGTCGCATCCAGCTGCCAGCACGCGTTCGGTGCCGGATAGACGAACCGCCGCCAGGACGCGCGAGGCCGCTTCCTCGGCTCCAGTCGAGCCACGCCTCGTTCGCGGAAGATCCGTGCCAGGGCCGCGATCGATGGCGCTTCAAGTCCCATCGCTTTCATCCGGTCGTGGACGCTGATCGGACCGTGATCCAGCCCAGACGCTTCGAGTGCGGCGCGGACCTGAACAGCCTGGTCCTTGACCTCTTCATCGAGCTGGCCCGGGGAGGTATGTGGTCGTTTGGTGCGGGGCTCGAGCACGGCCGCGGGCCCATCGACGCGGGCGCGAGCACGGAGGACGTAGAACGTCTTGCGCGAGATGCCGTGCTCGACGCAGAACGTGCTCACCGACCCACGCGGCGCGTCATCAGGCCACCGCGAGATGGCCAGGCGGACAGTGGGATCGACGGGCTCGTTTCTGCTCACCGCCCATTTTTACCGGCGAAGTGTCACCACCAAGAGCCACGGAAGTGTCACCGATGTCCTGATACAGAACTGTCACCGATGTCCTGCGACATAACATCGACGCACGATCGGTCGTGGCGGCACAAAACTCGCTCGACGCTCCCGCACCCGGCGCACCCGACACCCGACACACCAGGCACCCGGCACCCCGCACCCGACGTACCCGGCACCCGGCGCACCCGGCACCCCGCGCCTCAGGCGTTGTGGACCAGCGGGCCGGCGGGGTCGCGCCATCCCTCGAGCACCTCGAGCATCCGCACGAAGCGCGCCGTGGCCTGCACGTCGTGGACCCGGAGGATCCGTGCGCCCCGGTGCACGGCCCAGGCCGCCGCGGCCAGGGAGCCCTCTAGCCGGTCCTCTTTGGGCAGGCCCAGCGATTCGCCGATCACGTCCTTGCGCGACAGCGCCGCGAGCACGGGCAGGTCGAACCCGGTGGCGGTGCGCCAGTCGCGCAGCACCTCGAGGGTCTGCAGGGTGCTCTTGTTCAGGTCCGGTCCCGGATCCACGATGAGCTGCTCGGGAGCGATGCCCGCCTCCCGGGCGCGGGTCAGGCGCGCGGCGAGGAACTCCCGCACCTCCTGGACCACGTCGTCGTACTGCGGGCGGGGATACGGCTGGCGGGGCTCGGCCGCGGAATGGGTGAGCACGAGCGAGGCGCCGGTGCGGGCGACGGTCGCCGCCATCTGCGGGTCGGAGAGTCCGGTGGTGTCGTTGATGAGGTCCGCGCCCACCTCGAGGCAAGCCTCGGCGACCGCGGCGTGGAAGGTGTCGACGGAGAGCAGCACGTGCTCGGGCAGGTCGTGGCGCAGGGCCCGGATCACCGGGACCACCCGGGCGATCTCCTCGTCCACGGGCAGCGGGTCGCCGGGCGCGAACTTCACGCCGCCCACGTCGATGAGGTCGGCTCCGTCTGCGGCGGCCGCGCGCCCGGCCTCGACGGCGTCCTCGAGGCCCCAGGTGCGGCCCTCGTCGAAGAACGAGTCCTGGGTGCGGTTGACGATCGCCATCACGAGCACCCTGGAGGAGGTGCTCGGAAACGGACGCGGAACGCGGGATACAGTGGATTCCGCCATGGAGGAACGCGCCGTCGAGACCTCGTCGTCCACGTTCGTCATGGCGTGTTCCTCCGCAGTTAAGGCGGGCTTTCCGTCTCTTTGAACAGCCCGCGACCTGCACTACGTTATGAGTGGACACGCACTTTCACAATCCGGCCGTCGGCTTCGGCACATCGGCCGGGATCCGGACCCATGGGAGGACCCACGAGATGAAGATCGTCGTCGCCGGCGGAGATGGCTTCTGCGGATGGCCCACAGCCCTGTACCTCTCGCAGAAGGGCCACGACGTCACCATCGTGGACAACCTGGTGCGTCGGGACATCGACGAGGAGCTGGGTTCGAACTCCGTGACGCCGATCCTCCCGCTCGAGGAGCGGGTGGCGGCGTGGAAGGAGGTCTCCGGCAAGGACATCGCCGTGAAGATCGCGGACCTCACCGACTACGACGCGGTCTCGGCGATCTTCCAGGAGACCGAGCCGGAGGCGTTCGTGCATTTCGCCGAGCACCGCTCCGCGCCCTACTCGATGATCGATCGCGAGCATGCGATCGAGAACCATCGCAACAATGTCGAGGGCACGTTGAACGTGCTGTGGGCGATCAAGGACCTCGCCCCCGACTGCCATCTCGTCAAGCTCGGCACGATGGGCGAGTACGGCCAGCCGAACATCGACATCGAGGAGGGCTGGATCGAGATCGAGCACAAGGGCCGCAAGGACCGTCTGCCGTTCCCGAAGGCCCCCGGCTCCTTCTACCACCTCACCAAGGTGCACGACAGCGACAACATCATGTTCGCCTGCCGCATCTGGGGCATCCGCGCCACCGATCTCAACCAGGGCGTCGTCTACGGCCTGGAGACGGACGAGACCCGTCTGGACCCGCGCCTGGTCAACCGCTTCGACTACGACGCGGTGTTCGGCACGGCCCTGAACCGCTTCATCGTCCAGGCGGCCATCGGCCACGACCTCACCGTCTACGGCAACGGCTCCCAGACCCGCGGCTACCTGGACATCCAGGACACCGTGCGCTGCATCGAGATCGCCTGCGAGAACCCGGCCGATCGCGGCGAGTTCCGGGTGTACAACCAGTTCACCGAGCAGTTCTCCGTCAAGGAGCTCGCCGAGAAGGTGCAGAAGGTCGCTCACGACCTGGGCCAGGACGTGGAGATCGCCACCACCGAGAACCCGCGCGTGGAGAAGTACGACCACTACTACAACGCGGTCAACACCACCCTCCTCTCGCTGGGCCTGGAACCGCACCTGCTCACCGAGGAGCACCTCACCGAGGTCATCAAGGTCGCCCTGAACAACACCGATCGGGTGCGGCGCGAGCTCGTCATGCCCACCGTGACCTGGAAGTGAGCATCCGTCCGTGAAGATCGCGATCGTCACGGAGACCTTCCTGCCGTCAGTCGACGGCGTGGTGACCAGGCTCCGCCACGCCGTCGACCGGTTCACCGACCTCGGGCACGAGGTCATGGTGGTCGCCCCGGAGCTGGGTGTCACCGAGCACCATGGGGCCCGGGTGGTGGGGATCAGACCGGTGACTCTGCCGTTCTACAAGCACCGGCGCTTCACCCTCCCGAACCCCACCGTGGACGGCATCATCCGCGGCTTCCATCCTGACGTGGTCCATGCCGCGCAGCCGCTCCTGCTGGCCTCCTCGGGGGCCTACGCCGCGCACCGGCAGCGGATCCCGCTGGTGGCGAGCTATCACACGCACATCCCGCGCTACCTGGACCTCTACCGGGCATACCGCTGGGGCAAGCCCGCCGTGTGGTGGCAGATCAAGCGCAACCACGCTCTGGCCGACATCAACCTCGCGACCTCCGAGTCGATGAAGGCCGAGCTCGCCGAGAAGGGCCTGCAGAACCTCCACGTGGTGCGTCGCGGGGTGGACACGCAGACCTTCCACCCCCGCTTCGCGTCCGAGGCGATGCGCGAGCGCCTCTCGCAGGGGCATCCGGAGAAGAAGCTGCTGGTGTTCGTGGGCCGGCTGGCTGCGGAGAAGGAGATCCACTCCCTGCGGCCGATGATGGAGCGCCGGGACGACGTGGCGCTCGCGATCGTGGGCGACGGCCCTTACCGTCGGGAGCTCGAGCGGATGTTCGCGGGCACCGCGACCCTGTTCCCCGGCTTCATGGAGGGCGAGGAGCTCGCGAGCGCGTTCGCGAGCGCGGACGCCTTCGTGTTCCCCTCGGTCACCGAGACCCTGGGGCTGGTGATCCTCGAGGGCATGGCCTCCGGGCTCCCGGTGGTCGCCGCCCGCTCGGGACCGACGATGGAGCAGGTCACCGACGGGAAGGACGGGCTGCTCTTCGACGCCGGGGACCAGGCGAGCCTCGACGCGGCGCTCACCCGGCTGGGCGACACGTCTCTGCGCGGCCGGATCCGCGAGGCGGCGCGCGCCGAGGCGGAGAAGTTCTCCTGGGAGAATGCGTCCGACGACCTGCTGCGCTACTACGAGATGGCGATCGATAAGCACTGATGGACAAGCACTGATGGACAGGCACTGATGATTTCGCACTGGTCGACCCTCGCGAGCGTCTCCACCGCCCCCATGGACCACCCCCGGCCGGTGCCGCTGGAGAACGATCGCGTGCGCCTGGAGCCGCTGGGCCCGCAGCATGTCGACGGGCTGCGGGAGGTCGTGGCCGACGGGGAGATCTGGCGGATCCCCTACGCACCGCACGTGCCCCCGCCCGAGGAGGTCGCCGCTCGGGTGGCCGACCAGTGCGCCTCCGACGAGGCGGGGCACACGGCCTCCTGGGCTGTGGTGGAGCGGGGGAGCGGCCGGGTCATCGGCCACACGACCTTCCTGAACATCTCCCTGCGGGACCGTCGTCTCGAGCTCGGCAGCACCTATATGGCGGGCTCCACCCACGGTACGGGGCTGAACGCGGCCACCAAGCTCGCGCTGCTCACCCATGCCTTCGAGGAGCTCGGCTGCCTGGGTGTCGAGTTCCGGGTGCACCACCTCAACATCGCCTCGCGCCGTGCCGTCGAGCGCCTCGGCGCCCAGCAGGACGGCATCCTGCGGGCGCACCGCATCATGCCCGACGGCACCCTGCGGCACACGGTCGTCTACTCGATCCTCGCCGACGAGTGGTCCGGCGTGAAGGCCTCCCTGGAACACCGTCTGCGCCGCTGAGCGCACAGTCCTGAGTCTTGAGCCGGTGCCCGGTGCCCGGTGCCCTGTGCGCGGCGCCCCCGAGCCTCGAGCCCATAACGACGAGACCCGGCCCCGCTGGATGCGGGGCCGGGTCTCGGGAGTCGGCGCAGTCGCCGAGGGGGTCGATCAGCGGTAGGTGACGAACCCGGTGGGGTTGCCCCAGATCCCGCGCTCGACGACCTGCTGCTGGGAGCCGGAGGCATCGATGATCTGTCCGTCGCCGGCGTAGATCGCGACGTGGCCGGGCCACACCACGATGTCGCCGGGCTGCGCCTCGGACTCGGAGATGCTGCGGCCCTGGGTGGCGATCTCGCCGCTGGTGCGCGGCACGTCGATGCCGGCGGCCTCATAGGCGTAGGTGATCAGGCCGGAGCAGTCCATCCCGCCGAGCGAGTCCCCGCCCCACGAGTAGGGGCTGCCGATGGCGGAGCGCGCGGCGTCGACGATCGAGTCGCCGCCGGCGGACGAGGTGCTGGCCGGGATCGCGGAGGCGCCCGGGGCGGAGGCGCCGGCGGGGGCGGACTCGGCCTCGGCGGATCCGTCGGATCCGCCGCCGAGCACGCCGTGGGTGTCGGGTCCCACCACGCCGTCGACCTGGAGACCGTTCTCGGCCTGGAGGTCGGTGACCGCGTCGAGGGTCATGGAGCCGAAGTAGCCCGTCTCGGGCAGCTCGGCGCCCTGGGCGTTGAGCGAGGCCTGCAGCGCCTCGACCTCGGTGCCGGAGTCGCCCTGGCGCAGCGTCTGCGAGCCCTCCGAGGAGGAGGCCTGCGAGGCGCTGGCGGTCGGAACGGACGGGGCAGAAGCGGACTGGGAGGTGCTGGGCGCCTCGTCGGAGCCGGCGAGGCCCTCGTCGTTGGCCATCGCGGAGGAGCCTCCGGCGAAGGCGGTGCCGACTAGGACGGTGCCCAGGACGGCGCTGCCGCCGACGGCGTGGACGGCGCGGCGGGTGCTGCTGAGAGGCGTGACGGCCCGGCCGACCGCGCGGTGCGTGTTCTGATGCGTCATGGGGGTTCTGATCCTTCTCGGTGCTGCTGATGGTCTGCCTCATCCCGCGGCGCGGAGGCGATGTCCTCAGGACTCCGGACGCTCAGGACACTCCGGATTCCGTAGACCGGGAGCTGTGCGCCGGGATCGGCGCCCGCAGCTGGGGCGGCCGACGGGAGGACCCGGGGATGAAGCGTCCACGCTAGGAGCCGTCCCCGCGCGTGTTCGAGGGGCTTGAAGGAGCCGGGTCGAGGGATTTGTCGGCCATTTGCTTGCCACGGGCCGAGATGCCCGGAACCTGGTGCGACTTGACGTTCACGGATGGTCTGCGCCACATGCGGGGGAGGCGTCGTCAGTGCCCGCTCCGCTGCTCCGCCCCCTCCGCGCACCGGCGCTCCACTCGCCCCGACCCTCGCTCGACACGCCACCGACCCGCGTCTCGCCCGCGTCCCGCCCGGCCCCATCCGCATCGCGCATCGCGCGCGGACCGCGGCCCGGACCCTCCCAGCCGTTCTCTTCGCACCGCGACTATGACGGCTTATGACACGCTGGTGGCGTCGGGCCGCCGTCGGCGTTCATGATCGAGGACATGACCAGCACTCTCGACGCCCCCAGCAGCAACGCGGGCGGTCTCCGGGACCGCGAGGCCGCCTCGGCCCCGGCGCGCCCGCAGTCGCACGAGGTGCGCCTGGACGCCGTCGGCCGGTCGTTCCCCGCTGCCGGTGCACGCCAGGTCGTCCTGCGGGAGGTCGACCTCGACCTCACGGCCGGCGAGATCGTCGCCGTGGTGGGTCCCTCGGGCTGCGGGAAGTCCACCCTGCTGCGACTGATCGCGGGCCTGGACCGGCCCAGCGCTGGTGAGATCCGCATCGGGGACACCCCGCTCCGCGGCACCGACCCCCGCACCGCGGTCGCCTTCCAGGAGCCGCGCCTGCTGCCCTGGCGCACCCTCGAGCACAACGTCGCCCTGGGCCTGCCCCGCGGCACCGGGAAACGCGAGGGCCGCGAACGGGTGCGCGAGCTGCTGCAGCTCGTCGGCCTCGAGCACGCCGCCACGCAGCGCCCCCGCGAGGTCTCCGGCGGCATGGCTCAGCGCGCCTCCCTGGCCCGGGCGCTCGCCCGCAGCCCCGAGGTGCTCCTGCTGGACGAGCCCTTCGGCGCCCTGGACGCCCTGACCCGGCTGCGCATGCAGGACCTGCTGCTGGAGATCCATGCGGCCGAGCCCACCACCGTCCTCGTCGTCACCCACGACGTCGAGGAGGCGCTCTACCTCGCCGACCGTGTGCTGCTCCTGCGCTCCCTCCTCGAGGACAGCTCCTCCGGATCGATCGCCCGCACCGTGGAGGTCCCCGGCGCCCGCCCCCGTGATCGCGCCGACCGCACCCTGGCCGACCTCCGCGTCGAGCTCCTCGAGGGTCTCGGCGTGCACGGATAGTCACGCCCCGTCCCTCGCACTGCCCGCCCTTCGCACTGCCCCGATCCCTCGCACAGCGCTGCCCCTTCGCACGCCGCCGCACCACCCCTGCCACACCACGGAGTTCCCTCATGACCCACCGCATCAGCCGCCGCACCGCCACCGCCCTCGGACTCACCGCGGTCGCCGGGATGGGACTGTCCGCCTGCGTGGCCGGAGAGGGCTCCGACACGGGCGGCGGCGACGGGGAGTGGAGCACGGGCACGCTCAGCATCGACTGGGCCACCTACAACCCGCTCAGCCTGGTGGTGCGCGATCAGGAGCTGCTCGAGAAGGCCCTCGGCGACTCGGTGACCGTGACCTGGGTGCAGTCCGCCGGATCCAACAAGGCCAACGAGTTCCTGCGCTCCGGCTCGGCCGACGTCGCCTCCACGGCCGGCTCGGCCGCGCTGCTCGCCCGCGCCAACAACTCGCCGATCAAGGTCATCGGCATCTACTCCCAGCCCGAGTGGTCCGCCCTCGTCGTCGGCCCGGACAGCGACATCGCGGACCCGGCCGACCTCGCCGGCCGTGCGGTCGCCGCGACTCCCGGCACCGACCCCTACTTCTTCCTCGTCCAGGCCCTCGGCGAGGCGGGTCTCACGATCGACGACGTGGAGCTCCAGCCGCTCCAGCACGCCGACGGCCGCTCCGCCCTCGAGGGCGGCAGCGTCGAGGCCTGGTCGGGGCTGGACCCGATCATGGGCGCCGCCGAGGTCGAGTCCGACGCGCAGCTCGTGTACCGCAACGTCGACTTCAACACGTACGGCTTCCTCAACGCCACCGAGGACTTCATCGACAACCACGCGGACGTCGCCCAGGTGGTCGTGGACGCCTACGAGGAGGCCCGCGCCTGGGCACTGGAGAACCTCGACGCGACCGCGCAGCTGCTGGCCGACGCCGCCGGCATCGAGCTCGAGGTCGCGACCACCGTCATCCAGGAGCGCTCGAACCTCGACGTCAGCGGCGTGCCCGGCGACGACCAGCTCGCCGTGCTCGAGGCGATATCCCCGATGCTCGCCGACTCCGGCGACGTCCAGGGTGGGGCCGACGCGGTCGAGAAGGCCCGCGGCGAGATCATCCACGCTAACTTCGCGACGTCCGCGGTGGAGCAGTCATGAGCCTCGAGGCCGTTCCCCTGTCCACCTCGGCCGACCCTGCGACTCCTGACACGACGCCGGCCGGTCCCCGGGCATCGGCCCTGACGGAGTCCGGCCGCCCTGCCCTCTGGGACCGCACCGGGGTGCGCCTGGCCCTGGGCGCCGTGCTGCCGCTGGTCATCCTCGCCGCCTGGCAGATCGTGACCGCGACGGGGCTGGTCCCGGCCTATCGTCTGCCCGGCCCGCTGGCGGTCGTGCAGGCCGGTGCCGAGCTGGTCGAGCGCGGCGAGCTGGGCCTGCACATCGCGATCTCCGTGCAGCGCGTGCTGCTGGGCTTCGCGATCGGCTCCCTCGCGGGCCTCGCCGTGGCCGCCGTCGTCGGCCTCTCCCGGGCGGGCGACGCCCTGCTGAACCCGACGCTCGCGGCCCTGCGCGCCGTGCCGTCCCTGGCCTGGGTGCCGCTGCTGATCCTGTGGCTGCAGATCGGCGAGGAATCGAAGGTCACGCTGATCGCGATCGGTGCCTTCTTCCCCGTGTTCACGACCGTCGCCTCCGCGCTGCGACACATCGACCCCCACCTGGTGGAGGCCGGGCGCTGCTTCGGCCTGCGCGGCTGGTCGCTGTTCCGCACGATCCAGCTGCCCGCTGTGGTGCCGTCGGTCGTCTCCGGTCTGCGCCTGGCGCTCGCCCAGGCCTGGCTGTTCCTCGTCGCGGCCGAGCTGATCGCCTCGTCGATGGGCCTGGGCTTCATCCTCAACGACTCCCAGCAGAACGGTCGGGTGGACCGGATCCTGCTGGCGATCGTGCTGCTCGCCCTGCTGGGCAGCCTCACCAACGCCCTGCTGGGCCTGGTCGAGAAGAAGCTGCTGGCGAGGTGGGCATGAGCGACGTGGGCACGAGCACCGCACCGAGCACGACAGAGAGTACGGAGAGCACTGTGACCACCGGAGCCGTCGACACCGCAGGAGCCATCGGCACCCCCGAAGCGCGACTCGTCGAGTCCCGCACCTATCCGGCGCCCGCCGCGGTCACCGCGCAGGCGAACGTCGACGCGAGCATCTACGCGACCGCGTCGGCCGATCCCGTCGCCTTCTGGGAGGACGCCGCGCGCCGGCTGGACTGGGCCGAGCCCTGGCACACCGCCCACGAGTGGGAGCCGCCCGTGCCGGACGCCGCTACCGGGGAGCTGAGCGTGCCGGCGGCCCGCTGGTTCGTCGGCGGCCGGCTGAACGTGGCCGAGAACTGCGTGGACCGCCACGTGCGCGCCGGGAACGGCACCAAGGTCGCCCTGCACTTCGAGGGCGAGCCCGGGGATCGCGAGTCCGTCACCTACGAGGACCTCCAGCGCCGCGTGAGCCAGGCGGCCAACGCCCTGACCGATCTCGGCATCGGCCCGGGGGACCGCGTCGTCGTCTACCTCCCGGTGCTCGTGGAGACCGTCGTCATCGCCCTGGCCTGCGCCCGCCTCGGCGCCGTGCACTCGCTCGTCTTCGGCGGCTTCAGCGCCGAGGCGGTGCGCTTCCGCCTCGAGGACACCCGCGCGAAGCTCCTGGTCACCTCCGACGGGCAGTTCCGTCGGGGGAAGGCCGTCGAGGTGAAGTCGCAGGCCGACGAGGCCGCCCGCGATCTCGAGCACCTCGAGCACGTGCTGGTGGTGCGCCGCACCGGGCTCGACATCGCCTGGACCCCGGACCGCGACGTGTGGTGGCACGAGAGCGTGGACACGGCGAGTGAGCACCACGAGGCCCGGAGCTTCGACGCCGAGCACGGCGATGTCAAGGCGTCGAAGCAACATGGGGCTCGCCGGCGAGCAGTCGAGCGAATGCCTCGGTGGGCGTGAGATAGCCCAGTCGGCGGCGGGGTCGATTGTTGATCTCCTCGGCGATGGTGGTGAGGTAGGGCTGGTGATCGGGGATCACCGTGCCCTTGGGCAGATACTCCCGGTAGAGCCGGTTCGTGTTCTCGTTGCTGGGCCTCTGCCAGGGCGAGTGGGGATCGGCGAAGTAGACCGGCATCGCCGTGGCCAGGGAGACCTTCGCGTGCTGGGCCATCTCGCTGCCCTGGTCCCACGCCAACGATGCCTTCATCATCTCGGGCAGGTCGTTGAAAAACTCGATGACCGCGTCAGCGGTTGGCTCGGCGTGTTTCGAGGGCAGGGCCAGCAGCCCGGTGAACCCGCTCATCCGCTCCACCAGCGTCGCCGCGCACGAGGTGCCGTTCTTCCCGATGATCAGGTCACCTTCCCAGTGCCCCGGCACCCGACGCTGGGCGGCGTCCTCACCTCGCTCCGCGATCGGGACCATACCTACGATTGGGCCACCGCGCGTCCGCCCGGTCGTACGTGGTCGGCGCTTGGTCCGCTTGGACTGCAGGAAGATGCCCTTGCGGGCGAGCTCACCCTTCGGGATTGCGTAGATGTACTGGTAGATAGCCTCACCGGAGACGGTTCGGCCGCGTGCGTCAGGAGAGTTCGCCATGCGTTCAACGGTCGGGTCTGTCGCCTCCAGACGCAACCGGCCCGCTATCTCGTTCGGCGTCCACGACGCGGCCAGATCCGCCTCCACCCTCGCCTGCAGCACCGGATCCCCCGCGACCTTCCGCTGCTGCGGGCGAGCCCGCCGACGCTGCGCTCTGACGTCTGCGGTCACGGCTTGGTAGCCGCGGGTCTTCGTCGAGTTCCGGTGAAGCTCCCGCGAGATCACCGACGGGCAACGCCCCAGGTGACGGGCGATCCTCCGCACCGACCAGCCCGCTTTCGAGGCCGTCGAGATCTCCGACCTGTCGCTGAACGACAACCCCACCCGCGCCATCCGCACACTCCACCGATCAGACCCCCGCCGACCGGGAGTGTTGCTTCGACGCTATGACACCACCGTTGACCGAAGGGACTCATCGGAGTCCGGCGGCCAGGCGTCAGTGCTGTCTGTCGCGGACAAGGCAATCACCTCCGATGGGCTCGGCAAGCGCGGGTGACCGGAGATCCGCCTGGGGAGGGTGTCCGCGCCGGGTAGGACCGACAATCCGATGCCAGGTGTGCAGTGCACAAATTATCGATCGGTGCTAGTGTACCCGATGCCTTTAGGTGAGGCTACCCTAATGAGATGTTGCCTATGGTTTCATCGGCTGTCTCGTCGCAATGCGGGCTGCGACGCCGTCGAGTGCACGCTCGACTGCGTAGTTGTAGAGCCTATCGAGGTCAAAGGCATGGGCGAGCGTGTCCGCGAACATTGCCGCCCCTGGATGCTGACTGTCCTCGGACAACATGCCGAGGCTTGCGAGGATCGCGTCCTGAAGCTTGGGGTCGACATCTCGCTCGTCTTCGGAGGCGATCAGGTGCACGGCGGTATTCAATAGCATGATGTGTGCGGCGGGTGCTTCGTCGCCCAAGCCGGCCTCAGCGAGCTTGCTGACCCCGGTATCGATCATCAGCACCGCCGCAGGGACGGTCGTGGCGGCCATGCCGAGCCAGCGGGCGACGCCGGGGTGCGCAGACAGTGTGTCGTGCAGCGAGGTGAGGAGCTGCTGATACCACGGTCGCCACGAGAGTTCTGGTGACGGTAAGTCGACTGAGCACATGACGGCGTCGACGATGACGCGGTCGACCTCGTGGCGTGGGCCGACGCGGTGCGCAATCGCCGTCGGCCAGCAGCCGACCTCTTTCGCGAGGTCCCGAGTGGACCACCCGGCTAGGCCGCGGGCGGCTGTGAGGCGGACTCCGGCTTCGATGATCTGCTCTGTAGTCAAGGGGGCTTCGTCCGCGGCGGTGCGCGGTCCGCGCTGGCGTTTGCTCTTCTTTGCCTTCGGCTTTGTCATGCTCGGCTCCCATCCGCGGAGTGTCGTGCCACCACGATACCCGGCGTAGTTGTCCGTTGAACAAACGCGCCGGGTAAGGGTACACTCACTTCAAAGATTTGTGCACTGCACAGGGCCCGCGATCGGGGACCGTGCAGACCGTCGATGAGTGGATGCTTGAAAGGATGGCTCATGCCCGATGATGCGACCGCTACTCAGGCTGTGTTGCCCGACGCTCAATCCGAGTCGGCGCCGGATACGCTTGAGCCCGAGACGAGAGCCGCTGGTAGTGACAAGAGCCTCGGCTCGCTGCTCGCTCCGGTGCGTGGGCGGCTGATCCTGGCGGGGGCGTTCCAAGCGCTTGGCGCGCTGACGTCCTTGGTGCCGTATGTCGCGATCTATCGGATCGTCGAGGAACTGTTGCAGCCGGCAGGCGCGAGCGGGAACGTGGTGTGGGCGTGGGCGGTCATCGCCGTGATCGGCGTGTTGGTGCGCACTGCCGCGACAGGGGCGGCATACACCATCACTCACGGAGCGGACGGAACGGTGGGCCAGGCGCTTCGGCAACGATTGACCGATCGGCTGTGGCGGGTGCCGCTGGGCTGGTTCGGAGAACGCTCCTCGGGTCAGGTGAAGCGCCGCCTGCAAGATGACGTGCACGACGTGCATCATCTGGTGGCACACGCGATCAACGACCTGGTGGGAGCCATAGTGGCCCCGCTCGCGGGATTCGTACTGCTGTTCGTCGTCAACTGGCGATTGGGCCTGGTGTGCCTGGTGCCGGTGCTGCTGTACTTCGTCGGACTGAGCGTGATGATGCGCGGAAACACGGAGAACGCGGCACGCTGGGACGAGGCATTGGGCCGGGTGAACTCCCGGATCGTGGAGTTCGTGCAGGGCATCGCGGTCGTGAAGACATTCGGCCGGACGCGCAGCACTCAGGAGCGCTACCACGCAGTCGGTGACGAGCTGGCCGTGTTCTTCGAACGCTGGATGGGACCACTGCTACGCGTCAACGCGCTGGCGAGTGCGGTACTGGCACCGCCGACGGTGATCGCCCTGGTGCTCGCGACAGGGGCCTGGTTCGTCCATTCAGGGTGGGGGGCGCCGGCCGAGGTGCTGCTGGCGTTGATGATCGGGGTCGGACTGGGTGCACCGGTGCTGAACATGGGGATCGGGGCGCAGGCAATGCGCACCGCCACCGCGGCAGCGGCGCGGCTGGGCGACCTGCTCCGCACCCCGGTACTACCGCAGGTCGCGCATCCACGCACCCCGGAGGGTGCCGTGGTGGAGTACGACGGCGTGCGATTCTCCTACGATGGGCAGACCGACGTGCTCTCGGACATCGACCTCGTACTGCGACCCGGCACCGTCACAGCACTGGTGGGCCCATCGGGCTCCGGCAAGTCCACGCTGGCGCGGCTGCTGCCCCGGTTCTGGGACGTCACCGACGGTGCGATCCGGATCGGCGGAGTCGACCTGCGGCACGCGGCTCCCGAAGAGATCTACCGGCGAGTCGCATTCGTGTTCCAGGACAACGTTCTGCTGCGCATGAGCGTGCGCGACAACCTGCGCCTAGCGGCCCCGGACGCTGACGACGCGACCGTGGAGGCGGCAGCGCGAGCGGCGCAGATCCACGACGTGATCATGTCCATGCCGCATGGCTACGACACGATCGTGCACGAGCAGGTGACTCCGTCCGGCGGTGAGACCCAGCGGCTGTGCATCGCACGGGCCATGCTCGCTGACGCTCCCATCGTGGTGCTAGACGAAGCCACCGCCTTCGCAGATCCCGAATCAGAAGCAGCCGTCCAGGACGCCCTGTCAACGCTGATCGCAGGCCGTGCGGTCCTCGTCATCGCGCACCGGCTGCGCACGATCACCGACGCGGACCAGATCGTGGTTCTCGAGGGCGGCCGGGTCGTCGAGACCGGCCGCCATGACGAACTGCTGGACCATGGCCGACTCTACGCCGCTCTGTGGAACGCCCAGGAAGGAACGACCGCATGATCCGCAAGCTGCTGCCGATCCTCGCATCGGACGACCGGGCGAAGATGCGCGCCTTCCTCACCGTCTGCGTCGCCTACGGGATCCTCCAGGGCGTCGCGCTGCTGCTGGCGATCCCCGCACTACGCCACCTGCTCGCAGGTGAAGCTTCTGCGAGCTGGCCGTGGATCCTCTCGGTGATCGGTGCCGCTGTCATCGCGGGCATCGCATTCTCGATCCAGAGCGTGCTGGGATCCCGGATCGGGCTCGCCCTGATGCGCGGCCTGCACCGCAGCATCATCGACCACCTCGGCGTGCTGCCGGTGGGCTGGTTCTCCTCCGATCGCACCGGAAGACTCTCGCAATCAGTCTCCCAGGGCACGACCGCCGTGTGGACGGCCGCCTCGACCCTGATCCAGCCGCTGGTGACCGCCGTCGTTACGCCCATGACCATCGCGCTAGGGCTGCTGTTCATCGACTGGCCGGTGGCGCTGACGATGCTGATCGCCGCCCCACTCCTGTATCTGGTGTACCGGTGGGCGGCCGCGCTCGCTGAGCGCTCGGCCGATCAGATCGACCAGGCGGCGGTTGAGGCGGCCAGCCGCGTCGTGGAGTTCACTCGCGCCCAGCCGGTGATGAGGGCATTCCGGGCCGATCAGGCCGGCAACGGCATGCTGGCGAGAGCACACCGCGCCCAACAGGAAGCCTCCCGCCGCTCGCTGCGCACCAGCCTGCCCGGCCTGATCGGCTTCGCGACCGCCGTGCAGCTGATGTTCGCCGCCGTCATCGTCATCGCCGTGTGGCAGTCCCTCACCGGCGCGGCGAGCGCGGCGACCGCCGCCGTGGTGCTGTTCGCCGCCGCACGCTTCACCGGTCCACTCATCGACGCCGCCGACCTCGGCTCCGCGCTCCGGCTCGCCGGTCACGACCTGGATCGCATCGACAATGTCCTCGACGAACCCGCGCAACCCGAGGGCACAGACAGCATCGAACAGGCCGGAGAACTCGCCTTCGACCACGTCGACTTCACATATCCCGGGGGTCGACAAGTGCTGCACGAGGTGACTTTCTCGGCGCACCCGGGAACCACTACCGCTCTGGTAGGGCCGTCAGGATCGGGCAAGAGCACGATCCTGCAGCTGGCCGCCAGGTTCTTCGACCCCGACGCAGGCACTGTGCGCATTGGCGGTGTCGATGCCAGGCTGCTGCCGGTACAGACCGTGATGGAGCAGCTCTCGGTGGTCCAACAGAACGTCTACCTGCTCGATGACACGATCGAGGCCAACATCCGTTTCGGCAACCCGGAGGCCACTGACGACGAACTGCGCGAGGCGATCCGTCTGTCCCGCGTCGACGAGATCATCGACCGGATGCCCCACGGCCTCGACACGCAGGTCGGCGAGGCCGGAGTCGCGCTCTCTGGCGGAGAGCGTCAGCGCGTCTCCATCGCGCGAGCCTTCCTCAAGGACTCGCCCATCGTGCTTCTCGACGAGATCACCGCATCGCTCGATCCGGAGAACGCGATCGCCGTCCACGCCGGCCTGGCCGCACTGTCTGAAGGCCGAACCATGCTGATCGTCAGCCACGACCTGACGACGATCGCCGGAGCCGACCAGATCCTCGTCCTCGATGACGGCGCGATCGTGGAGCACGGCACCCACACCGACCTCGTCGCCGGCACAGGTCTGTACGCCGACTTCTGGGCCGAACGCGAACGGGCCCAAGGCTGGCGCGTCACCCACCCCACCGACGCCTCATGAAACGACACGCGAGAACAGCGCGGTGTGCGCACACATGCTACGCCGTCATCGTGACCGACCCGGATGCACTGAAGGACCCCCGAGGATGACGACAAGCAACCCCGCGCAGATCAAGCTGGTGCTAACGGCGGTGTTCCTGGCCTACCTGGCGCAGATGACGCTGAACCCCATCATTGCCCCGCTCTCACGCGAGGTCGGCCTGGCCGAATGGCAGGTCGGGGTGACCATCAGCACAGCAGCGATCATGGTGGTGCTCACGGCTCAGATATGGGGGCGCCGGTCGCAGTCGCTGGGACGCAAACGCGTTCTCCTCGCGGCGCTGGCCCTCGGTGCGATCGCGACGGCAGCCTTCGCGCTGATCTCCCAGGTCGGCATGATCGGCGCTCTCAGCGGCACCGTTCTGTTCGCGCTGTTCGTCGTGCTGCGCGGTATCGGGTTCGGCACCGCCATTGCTGCTATCCAACCAACCGCGCAGGCCTACATCGCTGATGTCACCACCGATGAGACCACCCGGATCAAGGGCATGGCCGGTGTGGGCGCGGTCCAGGGCGTGGCTCAGATCGCCGGTTCCGTTGTCGGTGGCCTGCTCGCCGCTTTCGGGCTGATGGCCCCGATCCTCTCCGTCCCGGTGCTCCTCGCCCTCGGCCTCGTGCTGGTCGCCCTTCGGCTGCGCCCCGAGGCGCGCACCACACTGATCGAGAAGCCTACGAGCGTCCGGCCGACAGACTCGCGGGTGTGGCCGTTCCTGCTCGCCGGGTTCGGCATGTTCACCGCCCTGGGGTTCATCCAGATCGTCACGGGCTTCATAGTCCAAGACCGACTTCACCTGGACGCGAAGACAGCCGGAGTGCTCACCGGCGCGGCCCTCCTGGCCGCAGGTATCGGCATGATCCTCGCCCAGACAGTCGTTGTTCCTAGTACGGGATGGGGCCCGGCCACCCTGCTGCGTGTGGGCGGCGTGGTTGCGCTGCTCGGATTCCTCGTGCTGATCCCCGATGCCGGGCCGGTCGCCCTCTTCGGATCGATCGCCCTCATCGGCCTGGGCTTGGGTACCGCCATGCCCGGCTACACCGCCGGACCAACACTGTTGGTCTCCCGCGAGGAACAAGGAGGCCTGGCCGGGCTCATCGCCGCCAACATGGGTCTCACCTTCGTCGTCGCACCCACCGCCGGTACCGTCCTGTACGGCGTCTGGACCTCTCTGCCGATCATCGTCGGCGCGGCCATCATGGCCATCGTCTCCGTGTTCGTTCTCCTTCACCCCCGATTCCGACGCATCCCGACTCCGCCCGAAGGCGATGCGACGAATTCGGACGTGCCAACGCAGGACGCCGGCCATGAACGTTGAGGCAAACGTCGTGGCAGGCATCACCGGGAGCCTGGAGCCTGCTTCGGTGAGTGGCCGAGCCAGGAACGCTGGGGACACGATCGGAGTGGATCACAGCTTTAGACTCGCCCTCCATATGAGCCTGGCTCCTCACGGATCGAGGAGGTCGAGGGCCGGCACGCACCAATTCGACGGTACGGTCTCGCGCCAAATGCCTACTGGTGACTTCCTGCCTAAACACTGCTCGAAAGGACCGCTATGAACACTTCAACCCGGGACAATTCCACCTCGCCGCGAAGGCGGCTGGGGGTCAAAGACCTCGTCACCATTGGCATCTGCGGTGTCCTCGCGATGGTGATTAACACCGTGATCGGCATGATCCTCACCCCGATCTATGGCTTCGCTTACCCTGTCGTCGGCGGCCTGTGCGCGCTGTTCTCAGCCCCGGTGTATGTCCTGATGAGCTATCGAGTCGCTAAGCGCGGAACCGCTGTGCTGTTCTACCTGATCATCGCGATCATCTCCGCGCTGCCGGGGTTCTTCTACATGATCCCCTTCTACCTGGCCGCCGGCCTGATCTGCGAGACCATTCTGTGGCGACCGCGAGCGTACCGCAACGGCATGCTCAACGCTGTGACCTACATGATCTTCGGAATCATGTTCTCGATCGGCTCCTACCTGCCCATCTACCTCTTCGGCGACGGCGATGTCAAGGCGTCGAAGCAACATGGGGCTCGCCGGCGAGCAGTCGAGCGAATGCCTCGGTGGGCGTGAGATAGCCCAGTCGGCGGCGGGGTCGATTGTTGATCTCCTCGGCGATGGTGGTGAGGTAGGGCTGGTGATCGGGGATCACCGTGCCCTTGGGCAGATACTCCCGGTAGAGCCGGTTCGTGTTCTCGTTGCTGGGCCTCTGCCAGGGCGAGTGGGGATCGGCGAAGTAGACCGGCATCGCCGTGGCCAGGGAGACCTTCGCGTGCTGGGCCATCTCGCTGCCCTGGTCCCACGCCAACGATGCCTTCATCATCTCGGGCAGGTCGTTGAAAAACTCGATGACCGCGTCAGCGGTTGGCTCGGCGTGTTTCGAGGGCAGGGCCAGCAGCCCGGTGAACCCGCTCATCCGCTCCACCAGCGTCGCCGCGCACGAGGTGCCGTTCTTCCCGATGATCAGGTCACCTTCCCAGTGCCCCGGCACCCGACGCTGGGCGGCGTCCTCACCTCGCTCCGCGATCGGGACCATACCTACGATTGGGCCACCGCGCGTCCGCCCGGTCGTACGTGGTCGGCGCTTGGTCCGCTTGGACTGCAGGAAGATGCCCTTGCGGGCGAGCTCACCCTTCGGGATTGCGTAGATGTACTGGTAGATAGCCTCACCGGAGACGGTTCGGCCGCGTGCGTCAGGAGAGTTCGCCATGCGTTCAACGGTCGGGTCTGTCGCCTCCAGACGCAACCGGCCCGCTATCTCGTTCGGCGTCCACGACGCGGCCAGATCCGCCTCCACCCTCGCCTGCAGCACCGGATCCCCCGCGACCTTCCGCTGCTGCGGGCGAGCCCGCCGACGCTGCGCTCTGACGTCTGCGGTCACGGCTTGGTAGCCGCGGGTCTTCGTCGAGTTCCGGTGAAGCTCCCGCGAGATCACCGACGGGCAACGCCCCAGGTGACGGGCGATCCTCCGCACCGACCAGCCCGCTTTCGAGGCCGTCGAGATCTCCGACCTGTCGCTGAACGACAACCCCACCCGCGCCATCCGCACACTCCACCGATCAGACCCCCGCCGACCGGGAGTGTTGCTTCGACGCTATGACACCACCCACCCGCTGTTCATCATCTACACCTCCGGCACCACCGGGAAGCCCAAGGGCCTGGTCCACACCTCCGGCGGCTATCTCACCCACACCTCGTGGTCGCACTGGGCGCACTTCGACGCGAAGGCTGACGATGTCCACTGGTGCACCGCGGACCTCGCCTGGGTCACCGCCCACACCTACGAGATCTACGGGCCGCTCTCCAACGGCCTCACCCAGGTGATCTACGAGGGCACCCCCGGTGAGCCCACCCGTGAGCGCCACCTCGAGATCATCGAGCGCTACGGCGTGACCGTCTACTACACCGCCCCCACCCTGATCCGCACCTTCATGTCGTGGTTCGGGGACGAGCTGCCCACCGGCCACGACCTCTCCTCGCTGCGCCTGCTGGGCACCGTCGGCGAGGCGATCAATCCCGAGGCCTGGGTGTGGTTCCATCGCACCTTCGGGCGCGGTGAGCTGCCGATCATCGACACCTGGTGGCAGTCAGAGACCGGCGCCTCGATGCTCGTCCCGCTGCCGGGCGTGACCACGCTGAAGCCCGGTTCCGCGACCGTGGCGCTGCCCGGCATCGACATGGCCGTCGTCGACGCGGAGGGGAACGAGCAGCCCGCGGGCGTCGCCGGCACGCTGGTGGCCCGTCGGCCGTGGCCCGGGATGGCCCGCACCGTGTGGGGCGACCCCGCGCGCTACCGCGACTCGTACTGGAAGGACTACGCCGGCCGCGGCGAGCACGGCGGCTACTACGTCGCCGGGGACTCCGCGACGGTCGACGCCGACGGCTGCTTCTGGATCCTCGGCCGCCTCGACGACGTCGTGAATGTCTCCGGGCACCGGCTGTCGACCATCGAGATCGAATCAGCGCTGGTCGCGGATCCGACCGTCGCCGAGGCGGGCGCCGCCGGGGTGCACGATCCGCTGACCGGCCAGGCCGTGGCGGTGTTCCTCATGCCCAGCGGCGGCGACTCCGAGGTGCCCAGCGGCGGGGGCGCCGAGCTCGACCACGCCGCGCTGCGTGCCCGGGTGGCCCGCGAGATCGGACCGATCGCCAAGCCCCGGCACGTGATCGAGGTGCCGGACCTGCCCAAGACCCGCTCCGGGAAGATCATGCGCCGCCTGCTCGCCGAGCTGGTCCACGCCGAGCGCGACCGTCGCGCCGGCCGCGAGCCGACACCGCTGGGGGACACGACGTCCCTGCAGAACCCGGAGGCGGTCGCCGCCGTCGCCGCCGCGCTCGCGTCCCTGCCCGCGGACGACCCGGCCGTCGCCGGGCTGAGCTGACAGACTCCCCGACGGATCCGACCCTGGAGGACCTATGACCACCACCGTTCCCGCCTCGAGCTTCGAGACGCCGCTGAAGTTCGCGTACTGGGTGCCGAACGTCTCCGGAGGCCTCGTCGTCTCCACCATCGAGCAGCGCACCGACTGGCAGCTGCCGTACAACGCGCGCCTGGCCCAGATCGCCGAGAACTCCGGCTTCGACTACGCGCTCACGCAGACCCGCTACGCCGCCAGCTACGGCGCAGACAAGCAGCACGAGGCCTCCGCCTTCTCCCTGGCGCTGCTCGGCGCGACCGAGCGGCTCAAGGTCATCGCCGCCTTCCACCCCGGCATGTGGCATCCGGGCGTGCTCGCGAAGTGGCTGATCACCGCGGACCATCTCTCCGAGGGCCGTGCCGCCGTGAACATCGTCTCCGGCTGGCTCAAGGACGAGTTCGTGAAGTTCGGCCTGCCCTGGCTCGAGCACGACGAGCGCTACGTGCGCACCGAGGAGTTCATCAACGCTCTGCGCGGGCTGCTCACCGAGAACGGCTACTCGCAGGACGGCTCGTACTACTCCATCGACGACTTCACCCTGAACCCGAAGCCGGTCGACGTGCCCGGCCGGCCCCATCCGGAGATCTTCTTCGGCGGCAACTCGACCGCCGCGCAGGACACCGCCGGTCGCGTCGCGGACTGGTACTTCTCCAACGGTCGCACCCTCGAGGGCTACGAGGAGAACGTCGCCGGCGTGCTGGCCTCCGCCCAGCAGGCCGGCCGTTCGCCGCGCTTCGGCCTGAACGGCTTCGTCATCGCCCGGGAGTCGCGGAAGGAGGCGGAGGAGACCCTGCGCGAGATCGTCGACAAGGCGCACCGCCCCGCCGTCGAGGGGTTCCGGAAGTCCGTGCAGGAGGCCGGCGCCTCCACCAAGGACGGCAAGGGCATGTGGGCCGGCTCCTCCTTCGAGGACCTCGTGCAGTACAACGACGGCTTCAAGACCCGCCTCATCGGCACCCCCGAGGAGATCGCGGATCGCATCATCGAGTACAAGAAGGTAGGAGTGAACCTCATGCTGACCTGCTACCTCCACTTCCAGGAGGAGATCGCCGCCTTCGGCCGCGACGTGCTGCCCATCGTGCGCGAGAAGGAGAAGGACCTCGCCCGTGCGCGCGGCACCGAGCTGAACACGGACCTGCTGCCCGTCGTGCCCGGCGTGAGCGCGCAGGAGGCCGCCGCGGCGACCGCCGAGACCCTCCCGGCCGACCACCCGTCCAGGACGGGGGCAGCGGCATGAGCGCGGAGCGCACTTTCGGATTCCGCACCCGCGCCCTGCACGCGGGCGGCACGCCCGACGCGCAGCACGGCGCCCGCGCGGTCCCGATCTATCAGACCACCTCATTCGTCTTCGACGACGCGGCCGACGCGGCGAACCTGTTCGCGCTGCAGAAGTACGGGAACATCTACTCCCGCATCGGCAACCCCACGGTCGCCGCGTTCGAGGAGCGCATCGCCTCGCTCGAGGGCGGGATCGGCGCGGTCGCGACCGCGTCCGGGATGAGCGCGGAGTTCATCACCTTCGCCGCCCTGGTCGGCGCCGGGGACCACGTGGTCTCCTCGGCCCAGCTGTACGGCGGCACCGTCACCCAGCTGGACGTGACCCTGCGCCGCTTCGGCGTGGAGACCACCTTCGTGCCCTCCTCGGACCCGGAGGACTTCCGCGCGGCCTTCCGCGAGGAGACCAAGGTGCTCTACGTCGAGATGATCGGCAACCCCTCCGGGGAGATCGCCGACCTCGAGGGACTCGCCGCGGTGGCCCACGAGCACGGTGTGCCGCTCGTGGTCGACGCGACGCTCGCTACCCCGTACCTGGTGCGTCCGCTCGAGCACGGGGCGGACATCGTCATCCACTCCGCCACGAAGTTCCTCGGCGGGCATGGCACCACGCTCGGCGGCGTGGTGGTGGAATCCGGCCGCTTCGACTGGGGCAACGGCAAGTTCCCCAGCATGACCGAGCCGGTCGCGTCCTACGGCGACATCAAGTGGTGGGACAACTTCGGCGAGTACGGCTTCCTCACCAAGCTGCGCTCCGAGCAGCTGCGCGACATCGGCCCGTCGCTCTCGGCGCAGGCCGCGTTCCAGCTGCTGCAGGGCGTCGAGACGCTCCCTCAGCGGATGGACGCCCACCTCGCGGGCGCCCGCGAGGTCGCGCACTGGCTCGACACGGATCCGCGCGTCTCCTTCGTGACCTACGCCGGGCTGCCTTCGCACCCCCACGTCGAGCGGGCCGCGAAGTACCTGCCGCTGGGCCCGGGCGCCGTCTTCGCCTTCGGCGTCACGCCCGTCGGCGAGTTCGAGACCGCCGAGGAGCAGGCCGCCGCGGCCCGCGCCACCGGCGAGAAGGTCATGGAGAACCTGCAGCTCGCCTCGCACCTGGCGAACATCGGCGATGCCCGCACGCTGGTCATCCATCCGGCCTCGACCACCCACCAGCAGCTCAGCCCCGAGCAGCTGCTCGAGGGCGGCGTGCGCGCGGACCTGATCCGCATCTCGGTGGGCCTCGAGGACGTCGAGGACATCCTGTGGGATCTCGACCAGGCGATCACGGCCGCGACAGGAGTGGAGCGATGAGCGACCAGACCCAGATCCAGCCCCAGCGCACCTGGCAGGGCCCGTCGGCCCCGGAGCGCCTGGCGATCCTGCGCCGGGCTCAGTCCATCGCGATCGTGGGCGCGTCGGCGAACCCGGCGCGGGCCAGCTACTTCGTGGCGACCTACCTGCTCTCCAGCGCTCCGTACGACGTGTACTTCGTGAACCCCCGCGCGGACACGATCCTCGGCCAGCCGGCCTACGCCTCGCTCGCCGACCTCCCGGTGGCGCCGGACGTGGTCGACGTGTTCCGCAAGGACGCCGACCTGCCGGGCGTGGCCCAGGAGGCCGTCGACGCGGGCGCGAAGACCCTGTGGCTGCAGCTGGGCTCGTGGAACGAGGAGGCGGCCGCGATCGCGGAGAACGCGGGGCTCGACGTGGTGATGGACCGCTGCGTGAAGATCGAGCATGCGCGCTTCCACGGCGGGCTGCACCTCGCGGGCTTCAACACCGGCGAGATCACCTCGAAGAAGCAGCGCCTCAGCGGACGCGGCTGAGGCTAGGCTGGCCGTTCAGGCGCGGGTCGGGGATCACCTCGGCCCGCGTTCTGCTGTGCGGGGGCGCGCCGAGACCGCTCGCCTCACCCGAGAGGGCGGGAGAAGTCGATCGTCACTCCCGGTGCGGCGTCCAGGCGCACGCACGCTGAGCGCTCGCCGAAGTCCATGTCCGTCGGCTCCCGGACGGCGATCGCACCGCGAGACACGGCGTGCTCGAAGGCTGCGTCGACGTCCGTGCACTCCAAGTGGAGGACGATCCCTTGCGCGGTCGTCTCGCCGTCGGCCGGGGCGTTGAGCCACAGCGGAATGCTGTTCGGGGCGGTCAGCGAGGCAAAGCTGCCGTAGTCGGCGTCGAGGGTCCAGCCGGCGGCGTCGCGCAGGGCTGTCGCTGCGGCTGATGGGTCGTCCAGGACAAGGGTGAGAGCGCGGATGCCGGTCATCGGTCGACTCCTTCGTCGGGTGGGTGCTCGGGTCTCAGCCTATGGGGCTTCCCTCGCGATCGAGAGGCGTTCTCAGCCCTCCACCCGAATGCCGAGATGGCTCGCGAAGGCCGGGGCGAGGGCGGTCACCTGCTGGGCGTCGAGCGTCGCGCCGGACATCCCCTCGAGGTTGCTGATCGAGCCGACCTCGAGCCCGCGCAGGTCCACGTCCGTCAGCCGGGCGTGCGCGAGGGAGACGCTGCCGGCGCGGCAGTTCACGAAGGAGACCCGCGTGGCGGTGACCCCGCCGAGGTCCAGCTCGTCGATCGTGCAGTCCTCGAACAGGACGTCCTCGAGCGTCGAGGAGCGCAGGTTGATCCAGTCGAACTTGCTGCCCACGACGTGGGTGGAGCGGATCTGCGCGTCGTAGATGTCCAGGGCGCCGATCCGGGAGCCGAGCAGCTCGACATCGCGCCAGGTGGAGCGGGTGGCGTCCAGCACCGGTGCGTTCAGCCGTTCCAGGCGGGTCTCCACGAGCCGGCCGTGCTGGAGGATCGTGGTGTGCGCGGTGACGCCCACCAGCTCGCACTCGGTGAAGGTCGTGCCGGTCAGATCGCGCCCGGAGAGGTCACCGCCCTCGATGCGCAAGCCCTCGTAGCTCTCGTGCGGCTCGAGCTGTTCGGCGTCGGCGTCCTCGAGACCGGGCAGGACGAGTCGGCCCAGCACGGGCTTCTTGGTGGTGGCGGACCGGCGCACGGGGCTCCTCAGGAGGTGGGGGCGGAGCCGTCCGGGCAGCTGTGGACGGCTCGTCCGAGAGTACGGGGCGGGTGCGACGGACGGTTCCGTCCCGCGAGGCCGCTCAGGACGGCCCGATGCCGGGTTCCGTCGGCCGGTCGCTCCGATCCGGCGTGCGGCGACCGGTGAACTGGTCCATCGAGGAGTAGACGTGGAAGATCCTGTCGGCGATCAGGTCCCACGCTCGGGTGGGCAGCACTCCGCGCAGCATCGAGGCGCTCTTGACCGTCCACGGCGTCATAACGACCGGCGTGCCCCGCAGCATTGCCATCCAGGCCTTCTCGACGGCGCGTTCCGGGGTCATGACCGGGGTGAGCAGTGGGCCGCGGGCTCCGTCGAACATGCCGGTGGAGATATAGCTGGGACAGAAGGTGGTCACGGCCAGGTGGCGATGCCCTGAACGCTCGAGCTCGAGCCGCAGCGATTCGCTCCAGCCGTACAGCGCCCACTTCGAGGCCGCGTAGACGCTCATCCGCGGGTTCGGCATCGTCCCGGCGGCCGACGCGACGTTCAGGATGCGTCGTGGCCGGGAGGCGTCGGCCATCATGTCAGGGAGGAACTCCCTGGTCAGCCACATCGGGCCGAGGGAGTTGATGCGCACGGTCTGCTCGATGTCGCGCTCGGGATCGTGCTCCCAGAACATCGCACCGCGCACGATGCCGGCATTGTTCACGAGGAGGGTGGGGGTGCCGAGGTCTGCCCGAGTGTCTGCGGCGGCCGACGCGATCTGTTGCTGCTGCGAGATGTCGACGGGGTAGGCGCGGGCATCCACCCCCTGCGCGGAGAGCTCGGCGGCGAGCTGCTCGATCGCGACGGTGTCCCGGTCCCACAGCGCGAGGGACGCGGCGCCCTCGCGGGCGGCTCGTCGGGCATAGAGAGCGCCCATCCCGTGCCCGGCGCCGGTGATCAGCACGGTCGCTCCGCGCACGAGGGACGGATCCGGGGCTGTGCGAGACATGCATCCTCCTGCGGTCGCGGCGGTGAGCGCACGGCGGTGAGCGCATCGCCGCGGCCAGCTTAACCAGGGGCGACAGGCCCGGGTGCGGTCCTGGACCGCCTCGACGCTCCGGCAGGATTCGAACCTGCGACGCGCTCCATATGAGGGAGCTGCTCTACCGGACTGAGCTACGGAGCGATGCGCCGGTGGGGGAGTTCCGCGGCCGGCGAGCTCCCATGGTGAAGGGCCGGACGTCGCGCTGTCGACCTTCTCGTCATGAAACGTCGCATGCTGACTTCGGGCGTGATCAGCATTCTTCGTGCCGGGGCTGTCGGCTGATGTTTCCTCCACGCGTGAGGGTTATCCACAATTCGCAGAGTGTCATTGTCGAGGGTGAATTCTGTGGGTGTGCGTGGGGTGTTGTGGGCCGAGTGTGATGGCGCGTCCTGCGGAGCGGGAATCTGGTGCGCGCGAGCGCGCGCCCGACAGGACTGGGGGCAGCCCCCGTGCGTAAGAAGTGCCGTTAACCTGCGGTGATCCTGACTTTGCGAGAGGGGGTGGATTGAGTGGACGGGCCCCCAGGGTGCTCTGTGGTCACGTGCGACGAGCGTGGGGTGCGCTGAAGCGTGACCGCCACCGCTGGATCGGCCTGTCGACACCGATCCTCTCCCGCTTCTTTGTGCGACCACCTTTCCTCCCCAATGGCAGTTATCCACAATCGCTCTTTCGCTCTTCTTTTGTCAGGGGTGCCCGGGAGAATAGGAGCATGACGGAGACACTGCAGGGCGATGACGCGGAAGCCGGGGACCCCACCCGGCAGCTGCTCGACGCCGTGCGGGGCCGAGGGCCTCTCGCCCTCGCCGAACTGCTCGGTGATCAAGCCTTTCTCCTCATCGAGCTCGCCACGCAACCGGGCATCCTGTTCGACGCCGCCGGTGGGGGAGAAGAGGCGCACACGCCGGAGCACTATTCCGCGGTGGTCGGCCGTCTGCACGAACAGCAGGCGGCCCTGGAGGCACTCGAAGCGCGTGCCGTCGTCGGCCTCGCCGATGCGATCCGGCTAAAGGCACGGGCAGACGCCATGGCGAACGCGGCGCAGGAGCCCGAGGCCGCTCCGGCACCGAAGGCGACCGACGAGCGGGCCGAGCGCACCGCGACGCGCGAACTCTCCATGATCACGGGAGCCTCTCCCGCTCGTGCTGGGCGCACCCTCGGCAGGAGCCGCCGACTGGTCGAGTCGATGCCCGAGATGCTCCACGCCCTGGCCACCGGGCAGGCGGCGCCCGAGAAGGTCCGCAGCGCGGCCGTTTCCGTGGCGCCTCTGTCCCCGGCGCAGCGAAAAGAGGTCGATCGTGGACTCGCCCGTCGGCTGCCCTCCCTCGACGGCGCCGGCGTGAAGCGCTGGAAGCGCGAGGTCACCGCACAGATCGAGGCCTCGGACCCCACCGGCGCGGCGCGTCGGCACCAGCACGCGCGCACCAAGCGGCACGTCACGGTGCGTCCCGGCGAGCACGGCATGGCGACGGTCTCCGCGCACATCCCTGCTCTGGACGCTGCGAAGATCCGCAAGCGCCTCTCCCTCGAGTCGGAGCGCCTGCGCGCCCATGGTGATCGACGAGGACACCAGGCGATCCAGGCCGACACCTTCATGGACACTCTCCTGGGCCGCGAGGACGGCATGGACCCCACCCGCCTCGACATCGGGGTGATCATCACCGATCGAGCCCTGTTCTCACCCAGCCGCGGAGACCTCGCGCGGATCGAGGGATATGGACCCGTCCCCTCCGAGTCCCTCCGTGAAGAGCTGCGCAGCACGCTGAGCAGGCGGAAGCAGCAGATGGACTCCGCCCTCGGCCAGGATGGGCCCGCTGCCCGCGCCGACCTCAGGCGCCTCTACACCCACCCCACCACCGGGGAGCTGGTGGCGATGGATTCCGTTGGCCGCGCCTTCCCACCGGCTCTCGCCCGGTTCATCCTCTGGCGCGACGTCACGTGTCGTGGCCCCTTCTGCGATGCCCCGATCCGCCAGACCGACCACATCCGGCCCTATGCGGCCGGTGGCCCGACCTGCTCGGACAACGGCGAGGGCACCTGCGCGTTCTGCAACGACAAGGAGAACCAGGTGCGCAGCGTCGAGCGGTCCGGCGACCCTGCCGACTCCGGGCACCGCGTCACCTGGACCAGCAGCACCGGCGTCACTCGCACCACCACGGCCGAGCCGCTCTCCCTGCCGGACCAGGCAGACGAGCGGGTGGCTGATGATCATGCGCAGTCACCGCAGTCACCGCAGTCACCGCAGTCACCGGAGTCAAGGGGCCTCGAAAACACCGCTGGGGCGGAGCACAGCGCCCCCGCCGACGATGTCGGCCCCGCTGAGGACGCCCACCGCTTCGATCCCCCCGAACACCGGATCAGCCTCGCGCGTCGATTGCGGAACGCGCGCAGGCACTCCGGATCGGTCCGGCGGCGCATCGTCCGACGTTCCTCCGGACGAGGAGAGATCGCCCCGGACGCAGGTCGCGAACCCGGCTGAGCAGGCCCAGCTCCGGATGACCCCTCACCCCCTGATCAGCGGCGCCGACCGTTCGCCGTGGGCGCGGGTCCTGTTCCTCGTCAGCCTGCTCGCGCTGATCACGTTGGTGGTCGCCGCGGTCGTCATCGCCCTCAGGGCGCCGTCGAGGCGCGGCCGATCAGCTCACGCCGACGCGGCAGCCTTCGCGGCGCCGGGCAGTGCGGCGGCGATGCGGTCCAGCACCGATTCCGTGTGCGCGGTGGAGACGAACCAGGCCTCGAAGGCCGACGGCGGCAGGTAGACCCCCGCGTCGAGCATCGCGTGGAAGAACCGGGTGAAGGCCGCCGTGTCCTGGTTCTTCGCGTCCTCGTAACCGGTCACGGGCTCCTCGCGGAAGAACACCGAGAACAGCGTCCCTGCGGTCTGGATCACGTGGGGCACCCCGGCAGTGGTGAGCGCGTCGGCCACCAGCTGTTGCAGGGTGCGCGAGGCCGAGCCGAGGGTCTCGTAGGCGGCGGCGTCGAGCCCGGCGAAGGTCGCCATGCCGGCGGCCGTGGCCAGCGGGTTCCCGGACAGCGTGCCTGCCTGGTAGACGGGGCCGGCCGGGGCGAGCAGGCCCATCAGGTCCTTCCGGCCGCCGAACGCACCGACCGGCAGACCTCCGCCGATGACCTTGCCGAACGTCATCAGATCGGGTGCCCAGGCATCGTCGGTTCCCGTCGGCCCGTCCACGCCGTAGTAGCCCTCGCGGCTCGCACGGAACCCGGTGAGCACCTCGTCGCTGATCAGGAGCGCGCCGTGGGCATGCGCGGTCTCCGACAGGAAGCGGTTGAAGCCGATGCCGTCGGCCTCGAGCGGCGGGACGACACCCATGTTCGCGGGCGCCGCCTCGGTGATGATCGCGGCGATCTCGGAGCCGCGCTCGGCGAACAGCGCCGCGACCGCGTCCCGATCCCCGTAGGGCAGCACCACGGTTTCCCGCGCGGTCGATGCCGTCACGCCGGCCGAACCCGGCATCGCGAACGTGGCGACGCCGCTGCCCGCCTCGGCCAGCAGGGCATCGACGTGCCCGTGGTAGCAACCGGCGAACTTCACGATCACCTCGCGCTCGGTGGCCGCACGGGCCACGCGCAGCGCGCTCATCGTCGCCTCGGTCCCGGAGTTCACCAGGCGCAGCTGTTCGACCGGGCCGACGCGGGAGACGACCTCCTCGACGAGGGTGACCTCGCCGGCCTGCGGAGCGCCGAAGGAGAGTCCGCGGCCGGCGGCCTCCCGCACGGCCTCCACGACCTGCTCGTTCGCGTGGCCGAGGATCATCGGGCCCCACGAGCCCACCAGGTCCACATACTCCTTGCCGTCCGCGTCGTGCAGCAGGGCGCCCTTGGCATCGGTGAGGAACGGCGGGGTGCCGCCCACCGAGCCGAAGGCACGCACCGGCGAGTTCACGCCGGAGGGGATGACCTGCTGGGCGCGGGCGAAGAGGTCTGCAGAGGAAGTGCTGGTCATGAGGGAACTCCTTCGAGAGGAACGAGGGGCCGAGAGGAACGAGGGGGCGAGGGTGGGGCGAGGCCGCCTGATGCCGACTGGCTCATGCCGACTATCTGATATCGACTGGCCGATGCCGACTAGAGCGCCGCAGTGCTCACAGGAACTCGCGCAGGTGCGCGGGCAGACCGTCGCGGTACCAGCCGGCGACCTCGCTCGCGTAGTACGTCAGCACGGTCGAGGCGCCGGCCCGGCGGAAGGCCAGCAGTGATTCCAGCACGCTGCGGTCGCGGTCGATCCAGCCGTTCGCGGAGGCCGCCTCGATCATCGCGTACTCGCCGGAGACCTGGTAGGCGCCCACCGGGACGGGCGAGGCCTGGGCGACGTCGCGCAGCACGTCGAGGTAGGGCATGCCGGGCTTGACCATCACGAGGTCGGCGCCCTCGGCCAGGTCGAGCTCCAGCTCGCGCAGGGCCTCGTGGCTGTTCGCCGGATCCTGCTGGTAGGTGCGGCGATCGCCCTGCAGCGAGGAGTCCACCGCCTCGCGGAAGGGGCCGTAGAACGCCGAGGCGTACTTCGCGGTGTAGGCGTAGAGCGCGGTGTCCTGGCGGCCGGCGGTGTCGAGCTCGTCGCGGATCGCCGCGATCTGGCCGTCCATCATGCCCGAGGGGCCCAGCAAGTGCGCACCGGCCTCGGCCTGGGCGAGGGCCATCTCGCGGTACCGCAGCAGGGTCGCGTCGTTGTCCACTCGGCCGGCCGCATCGAGCACGCCGCAGTGGCCGTGATCGGTGAACTCGTCCAGGCAGAGGTCCGCCATGATCACGGTGTCGTCGCCCAGCTCGGAGCGCAGGCGGGCGAGGGCACGGTTGAGGATGCCGTCGGGATCGGTGGCGCCCGACCCGATGGCGTCCTTGTGCTCGGGGACGCCGAACAGCATCACGCCGCCCACCCCGCGCTCGACGGCCTCGGTCGCCGCACGGACCAGCGAGTCCATCGAGTGCTGCACGACGCCCGGCATCGAGCTGATCGGCGCGCTCTCCTCGGCGCCCTCGCGCACGAACATCGGCAGCACGAGGTCTGCCGGGCGCAGGGTGTGCTCGCGCACCAGCGAGCGCATCGCGGAGGTGGAGCGCAGGCGACGGGGACGGTCGAGGGGGGCGGTCATGATGCTCCTTCAGGAGAGACGGTTCAGGAAAGGTCAGGGGCCGACGGCGGGGTCGACGGCAGGGTCGAGCGTGGGCCCGACGGCGGGGTCGACGGTGCGGCCGACGGCGGGGTCGACGGTGCGGCTGAGGGAAGTGGCGACGGCGGGCCCGACGGTGCAGCTC
>NZ_QPGN01000022.1:0-39389 GCF_003335205.1 Brachybacterium sp. JB7
CGGCAGGGGCGCGGCCTGGAACGGGGCTCCGACGACCGGGCGCGGTGTCGGGGCGACGGGAGCCAGCGCCGCAGCGAGCACCTCGCGGGCCAGGCCGTCGTTCCGTCGATGGCAGGGGGCGTTGGTCCTCGGCCGGGCGAAGGCGCCGATCGGGAGCTCGGAGGTCCAGGGGCCGACGGCCCACAGGTTCTCGTGCGCGTGGCCGTCCGGGCCGATCACGCGGTAGCGCTCGTCGACGTCGAGCGTGCCGGGGGCCGCGGAGGATTCCCGACCGATCGCCTCCCGCTCGCCGGCGGCGCCGACGACGAGGTCCCGCAGCAGAGGGTTCGTGGACTCGGCGAGCGAGGGCTCGGGCAGGAAGGCGTCGATCAGGGCAGGGGCGGTGACCACTGCTCCGGCGCTCCCGCGCGCCACGAAGACGCCTGCGGACTCGTCGGTCGTCACCCGGAGACGCGGGCCGAGGAAGCCGACCACTCCGGCGCGCTCGAGGGCGAGCAGCTGCTCGAGGCGGTGCGGCGGCGGCCCGGAGTCGACGAAGCTGAACAGCGAGTGCCACCAGCGCGGGTAGTCGCCCCGTGAGCTCTCGCCCAGTCGGGAGGAAGGCAGCTGGTCCACGAGCACGCCGTGCAGGCGCAGCAGCAGCTGGAACAGGGCCCGGGCGGCGGTGGTGTCGCCGCGGGTGCGCTCGCGCAGATCGAGTTCGATGTGCCGCACCACGGCATCTCGCGTGACCTGCGGATGCGCGTCACCGCGGAGCCAGCCGAGCGGGTCATCGAGCCAGGCCAGGGGGTTCTGGTCCCCGCCGAGGACGACGCGCTCCTCGTCGGTCGCGATGTCGTCCCCGTCGCCCGTGGCGCCGTCCCCGTCGGCCGCGGGCGCCCCGGGCACCCAGTGGGCGATCTCGGCGGCGATCAGTGGCACCACGTCCCGCCGGAAGTCCAGCTGCCCCGCGGAGTCCTCCAGGGCCCGGAGGTTCTCGGCGGTGACGTGCACGAGCTCGCCGAGGCCCGCGGGCTCGCCCTCGTCGCGGATCTTCGAGTGGTACGGCACGCCGCGGCGGGATCCCACCCACAGGCGAGGCTCGCGCCCCGAGGGCCGGTAGCTCAGGCGCCCGGGCTCGTCGGGCCGCGGATCGGGGGTGAACCTGCCGCCGCGCCCCTCGGTGAGCAGAGCCATGAGGTCGATGAACCCCAGACCCATGCCACGCACGATCGTGTCCTGCCCAGGGGCGAGCTGGTCGAGGTGGGCGTCGCCCGCCTGGGAGGGCGGCAGATAGGCGCCGCCGTGACGGCGGGCGAAGGCGGCGAGCTCATGGCGCGCGGCCGACGGACGTGAGTCGGTGTGCCCGGCGGCGAGCACGAGGAGGTCCGAGTGCAGGCCCTCCCGCCCCTCGAGCTCCACGCTCCATCCGTCCTCGCGGCGGCGCACAGCGGTCGCGGTGGTGCGGTGCACGGTGACCGTGACCGTCTCGGGCAGGTGCGCGAGCACCTGGCCGAAGAACCATTCGAGGTAGAGGGCCTGCACGCGGCGACTGGGGAAGCTGGCGTCGTGGAGCGCCGCGATCTCGGCGAGGCGGCCGGTTCCGGCGGTCGGGGCGGTGAGGGAGCCCTCGCGGATCCCCTCGGCCCACTGGGCGAGTGAGGGGCCCGCCACGATCGGCCCGTCGCACTGGACGGTGTCGTCGGTGAAGATCGAGACGTCCGCCGCCCGCGAGTTCATCAGCAGCAGCGGGCTCTCGCCGGTGCGCCAGATGCGCCCGGCGCCGGGCATGTGCGGATCCACGATGTCCACGTGCAGCGGCGCCTCCGCCGTGCGTGCAGCGTTCTCGGGCAGGGCGGCGTTCGCGCTGAGGCGTTCGAGGACGCCGATCGCGCGGGGGCCTCCGCCCACGATCACCAGGCGGGTGCCGGTGGTGCTGATCCGGGAAGTCATCCGGCAGATCCCTTCGGAGTGGTTCTGTGTCTCACTGTGACGACCCATAGTGGACGCCTTGCACAATCATTAGGCTCGCTTATACCGTCGGGAGGCGCAAGCCCCGTCCACCCCGAGTTCACGCCCCGTCACGGAAGGCTCCCCATGACTCCCTCCGCCGTCTCCTCCGAGACCGCTCGCCACGCGTCCACGGCCACCGCCGTCGCTCGCGTCCCGGCGATGGGAGCCGAATCGATGTCGTGCCGGCCCGCCGCGGACGACTCCCTCGCCACCGTCGAGACGCCCCCCGCGACCGACGATCGATCCCGGGATCGAGACGCGGAGCAGGCCGCCGACCCGGCGCTCGATCCGTCGGCCGATCGCTCCGCGGGCTCGCCCGCCGCCGCATCCACGCAGACGGCGCACGAGGACCTCCTGCGGCTGCGCGTCGTGCCCGCCCGGCATCCGGGCCGTGCGGTGCTCGCCGTGGTGGTCGGCCTCGTGATCGCCGCGGTCGCGTACTCGTTCCTCACGAACCCGCGCTGGGAGTGGGGCGTGGTGGCCCAATGGTTCGTCGCCGAGTCCGTCATCCGCGGCCTGCTGGAGACCCTCAAGCTCACCGTCCTGGCGGGCGTGGTCGGCTTCGGCCTGGGCTTGGCGCTCGCCCTGATGAGACTGTCCCCGTCTGCCCTGATATCCGGTGTGGCCTGGACGTTCTCGTGGATCTTCCGGTCCACGCCGCTGCTGGTGCAGCTGCTGCTCTGGTACAATCTCGGCTACCTCTACGAGCGCATCACCCTCGGCATCCCGCTGACCGACGTCACCTTCTTCGACGCCCGCACCAGCGATCTGATGACCCCGCTGCTCGCGGCGATCCTGGGCCTCGGCCTGCACCAGGCCGCCTATGCGGCCGAGCTGATCCGCGGCGGCATCCTCTCGGTGGACCAGGGCCAGCTCGAGGCGGCCAGCGCCCTCGGCATCCCGGCCCGCGACCGCTCCCTGCGGATCATCCTGCCCCAGGCCATGAGGGCGATCCTGCCCACCGCGTTCAACGAGATCATCGGCCTGGTCAAGGGCACCTCGATCGTCTACGTGCTCGCCCATGCGGAGCTGTTCTTCACCATCCAGCTGATCTACGGCCGCACCCAGCAGGTGCTGCCGATGCTGCTGGTCGCGACGGTCTGGTACGTCGTGATCACGTCTCTGCTGTCGATCGGCCAGTACTACATCGAGCGCCACTACGCCCGGGGCGCCGTGCGCTCCCTGCCGCCCACCCCGCTGCAGAGCCTGCGCGCCCGCCTCGCCCGCCGCTCGACCTCGAAGGGAGCGCTGGCATGAGCGTTCTGAGCCGTTTCCGTCGACCCGCGGTCATCACCACCGAGGGCCCTGGCCCCGAACCGGCCGCCACCGCCGAAGGAGCTCCCGTCTCCGCGACGTCGTCCGCCGAGCCTGCGGGCCGCCCCGCCCCCGCGCCTTCCGGCCGCATCCCGGCCCGCTCGCGCGGTGGCCAGGTCGAGATCCGCGGAGTGCACAAGTCCTTCGGGGACCTCGAGGTGCTGCGCGGCATCGACCTCACCCTCCCGCCCGGCTCGGTGACGGCCGTGCTGGGTCCGTCGGGCTCGGGCAAGTCCACCCTGCTGCGCACGATCAATCATCTCGAGCCCGTGAACCACGGCCTGATCAGCGTGGACGGCGAGGTGATCGGGTACCGCCGCGAGGGGGACCTGCTGCACGAGCTGTCCGAGCGGGAGGTGCTGCGCCAGCGCACCTCGATCGGGATGGTGTTCCAGAGCTTCAACCTCTTCGCGCACATGACCGCGCTGGGCAACGTCGCCGAGGCTCCCCGTCGGGCCCTCGGGGCGACCCGTGCACAGGCCGAGACCCGTGCCCGGGAACTGCTCGAGCTGGTGGGCCTCTCGGAGAAGGTCGATGCCTACCCGCGTCAGCTCTCCGGCGGCCAGCAGCAGCGGGTCGCGATCGCGCGGGCCCTCGCGCTGGACCCGAAGGTGCTGCTGTTCGACGAACCCACCAGCGCCCTGGATCCCGAGCTGGTCGAGGAGGTGCTCGCCGTGATCCGCTCGCTCGCCCGCGCCGGCACCACGCTCGTGATCGTCACCCACGAGATCGGCTTCGCCCGCGACGTCGCCGACACGGTCGTGTTCATGGACCGCGGGGTCGTCATCGAGCAGGGGCCTCCCGCCGAGGTCATCGATCATCCCGCCCAGGAGCGCACCCGCGCCTTCCTGCAGCGGGTGCGCACCGGCACGGAGGACCCGTCGGCCGCTGCTCCTCCCGAGAATGCGCCCGCGGCCCCTCCCGAGCCCGAGACCGGCCCCCGCTCCGGCACCGCTCCTGAGCCCGAGGCCACGCGCGCCCCGAGCACCCTCGCGGCCTCGCCGTCGCCGACGGACCCGCCCGTCATCGGCGCGTCGCCGGCCACCAGCACCCATCCGCTTCCGCGCCATCACCACGAGGACCACTCATGACCGCCCTCCCCCACGTCTCCCGTCGCACGCTCGCGACCTCGGGCCTGCTGCTGCCGCTCGGACTGCTCGCAGCCTGCGCCGATCCCTCCCCCGCGGCGACCGGCGCTGCGGGCGCAGAGGAGTCCGCAGCGTCCGACGGCGGCGGCGCCGACGGCGACACCTTGGACACCTCCGGCGCCCAGGAGCTGATCCGCGCCACCGCGGACGACGAGGTCGCCGCGCTGCTGCCGCCCGAGATCGCCGACTCCGGCGTGCTGCGAGTGGGGATCAACGGCACCAGCTCCGCTCCGCTGTCCTTCCTCGCCGACGACAACACGACCTACATCGGCTCCGAGATCGACATCGCACGGATCGTGGCGGACAAGCTCGGCCTCGAGTTCGAGCTGAAGCTGACCACCTGGGAGAACTGGCCGCTGAAGCTCGAGGGCGGCGACTTCGACGCAGTGCACGCGAACATCGGCATCAACGCCGAGCGCCTGAAGAAGTTCGACTTCGCCTCCTATCGCGCGGCGTACATGTCGTTCCTGGTCACGAAGGGCGCCGACTTCTTCCTCGAGGATGCCGACTCGATCAGCGGCCGCCTCATCGCCGTCGGCGCCGCCACCAACCAGGAACAGATCCTCATCGACTGGAACGCGGAGCTCGAGGCCGCCGGCAAGGAGCCTGCGGAGCTCAAGCACTACTCCTCCGATGCCGACACCCTGCTCGCCCTCGGCTCCGGCCGCATCGACGGCTACCTCTCCCCCTTCGCCTCGCTGTCCTTCGTCGCCGCCCGCCGCGACGACGTCGAGCTGCAGGGCAGGATCAACGCCGGCTGGCCCGACGAGACGCTGGTCGCGGGCACGTTCCCCGCCGGCAGCGGGCTCGCGGAGCCGTACGCGGCCGCGCTGAACGCCCTCATGGCCGACGGCACCTACGCACAGGTGCTCGATCGCTGGCACCTCAGCGAAGAGTCCCTCACCGAATCCCGCGCCCACACCCAGGAGAACCCGTGAGCACCACGACCACCACGGCCACGACAGGCCCGACAAGCACCGCCGGCACCGCCGGCACCACTGGCACTGGCACCACCGGGCGCACCGGACCCACAGGGTCCGCAGGGTCCGCTTCGACGCAGGCCGACACCGCAGGAGCCCAGGACGGCCCTGTCCGGACGCTGCCCGTCCTCGCCGTCGACCTCGTCGCCGATCCGGCCCTGCTGGCACCCCTCGCCGAGCTCGCCCGCGGCCTCGAGGACTCCGGTATCGGCGCGCTGACCCTCAGCGACGGCGGGCTGCACCCGATCCACGCCGCCTCCTACCTCGCCCCGATCACCCGTTCCGTCGCACTGCTGCCGCGCACCGACGCCGTCTACGTCGAGCCCTTCCACCTGGCCACCCAGCTGATGAGCCTGGACCACATCAGCCACGGCCGCGCCGGCTGGCTGCTGACCGCCGAGACGGACCCGGCGGTGCCCGCGACCGTCGGCCGTTCCACCCTCGGCTTCGAGGCGACCGCTCGCGAAGCGGCGGACGTGCTCGAGGCCTCCCGCCTGGTGTGGGACTCCTGGGCCGAGGACGCGGTCGTGCGGGACACCGAGCGCGGCGTGTACGTCGACGCCTCCCGCCTGCAGTACGCGGACTTCGAGGGCGAGACGTTCTCGGTGCGTGGCCCCGCGATCACGCCGCGGTCCCCGCAGGGACTGATCCCGGTGCTCGTGGCCGACACGGACCGGGGCGCCGTCGGCGAGCGTGTGGCCACCGAGCTGGCCGACGGCCGCGTGCTCGACCTGGACCTGTCCACCGGTGCCCGGCCCGAGACCGTGCTCGACCTGGTCGAGACGGCCCTGGCCGCGACCGACGGCCCCGTGGTGCGCCTGGTGCGCCTGGTCGGGCTCGACCTGGAGGCCGACCCGCTGGGCACGGTCGCCGAGCTCAGCGCCGCTCTGCGCGAGCGCGGCCTGATCGCTCCCGTCCCGCAGAACGGCGCGAGCCTCCGCGATCAGCTGGGACTGCCCCTGCCCACGTTCACCCTCGATCCCTCCCGCCGCGGGGATCGCGCCCGCCTCTCGAGCAAGGACCACGCATGACCACCGTTCAGCTCCCCACCTTCGCCGATGCTCCACTGTCCGCAGAGGCCCAGGCCCTCGTGACCGGGCCGGCCGAGCATCCGCTGCACCCGGACCACACACCCACCGGGCAGCTCTCGTTCGGCGTCTTCTTCCAGGGCGTGAACTCCTCGACCATCTGGCGCCTGCCGGAGAGCGGCGACCAGGTGGCCTGGGAGTCCTTCGAGTCGCTCGCCCGCACCGCCGAGCGCGGCAGGTTCGCGGCGTTCTTCCTCGGCGAGGGCCTGCGGCTGCGCGAGCACCGCGGCGTGCCCTTCGAGCTGGACGTGGCCGGCCGGCCCGATGCGCAGACGCTGCTCGCGGCGCTCGCCGCCGTGACCGACACGATCGGTCTGGTCGCCACCCAGAACACCACCTACAACGACCCCGTCGACCTGGCCCGTCGCTTCCAGACGCTCGACCTCCTCTCCGGCGGCCGCGCCGGCTGGAACGTCGTGACCACGGACAACGCCTGGACCGGGGAGAACTTCCGCCGCGGCGGCTATCTCGACCATGCCGACCGGTACGTCCACGCCGAGGCCTTCGTGCGCATCGCCCAGCAGCTGTGGCGCGGCGAGCAGATCGACCACGACGGCGCCCACTACTCGGTGCGCGCCCAGGGCGACCTGCCGCGCTCACCCCAGGGCGAGCCGGTGCTCTTCCAGGCGGGGGCCTCCCCCGCCGGCCAGGACTTCGCCGCCCGTACGGCCGACGTCGTCTTCTCCCCGCACGGCACGCTCGAGGCGGCCGTCGAGTTCCGGCGCAGCATCGTGGAGCGCACGGTCGCTGCGGGCCGCGACGCGGCCGACGTGAAGATCCTGCCGGGCGCCGAGGTGGTGCTCGCCGCCACCGAGAAGGAGGCCGACGAGAAGGTGCGCTGGGTGCGCGACCTGCAGATCGGGCCCGAGCAGGCGATCGCCCTGCTCGAGCAGTACTGGGGCCGGGACCTCTCCGACTTCGACCCCGACGGTCCCCTGCCGGACGTGCCGCCGGAGGTGTCCGAATCCGGTGTGACCCGCGGCGCAGGCTTCCAGTTCGCCAAGGCCGAGGAGCTCACCCGTGCCTGGCGGGAGGAGGCCGCCGAGAAGGGACAGTCGATCCTCGAGTTCGCCCGGGGCAAGGCCGGGTCCCGGCGCGGCACCTTCACCGGCAGCTATGACGCGGTCGCCGATCGTCTCGTGGAGTTCGCACGACTGGGTGCGATCGACGGTTTGAACATCACTCCGTGGCTGATCCCCTCGGGCCTGGACGACATCGTGGACCACCTCATCCCGCGCCTGCAGGAGCGAGGCGTCTACCCGTCCGAGTACGCCGGGTCGACGCTGCGGGAGAACCTGGGGCTGCCGCCTCTCTGAGCCGCGGCCGCCCCATGAGGGGCCGTGCTGGTCCGTCGGCACCTACGCGGGTGAGCCGTCCTCCGCGTCCGTGTGACTCGTCGCGCTCCGCCCCATAAGCACAGCTTGCCAGGCGCGACTACCATGGTCGGCATGGATCCTCGTCGTCTCCTCATCTTCCGCACCGTCGTGCGCAACGGCTCGATCGGTGCCGGCGCGCGCGAGCTGGGCTGGACCCAGCCCGCTGTCTCCCAGCACCTCGCGGCCCTGGAGAAGGAGGTCGGCACGCAGCTGCTGCTGCGCTCGTCGTCCGGGATCACGCCCACCGAGGCCGGAGGCCGGCTGGCCGCGCACGCCGAGGCGATCGCCGCGCAGCTGCACGCCGCCGAGGAGGAGCTCGCCGACATCACCGCGCTGCGCCGCGGCACCGTGAAGTTCGGGACCTTCCCGTCGGCCGCCGCGGTGCTGCTGCCGCCGGTGCTGGCGACCCTCTCGAACTCCGCCCCTGATCTCGAAGTCACCTTCTCCGAGCTCGAGCCACCGGACGCGATCCCTGCGGTGCGCGAGGGCGACCTCGATCTGGCGCTCGTGTTCCGCTACCCCTGCAGCGACATCGACGACGAGGGCACTCTGGAGTGGACCCCGCTCATGGAGGACCGCGTCCTGGCGCTGCTGCCGCGTGATCATCCCCGCGCCGAGGACCCGGACCTCACCCTCGGAGACCTCGCGGAGGACTCCTGGGTCGCGGGCTGCGAACGCTGCCGGGCGAACCTGCTCAGCAGTGCGCGCCGTGCCGGCTTCGTCCCGAAGATCCGCCACTCGACCGACGACACGATCGTGGTGCAGCGCCTGATCATGCATGGCGGCGGTGTGGCGCTCATGCCCGAGACCTCGCTCGAGGCCGCCCCGAACGCGGACGTCGTGGTGCGCACCCTGCCCGACCTCGACAACCGCATGATCGGGCTGATCAACCGTCGTGGCGCGCTCGCGATCCCTGCGGTCAGCGCCCTGCGTGATGCGATCGCGGCCGAGACGAACGCTCGGCTGTCCACCGCGGCGATGATCTGAGCCGGTCCGCGCACTCGGCGCACGCAGCCCTCGGGGGCGCGCTCCTCTGAGCACCCACCCAGTGAGCACGCCTACCCTGGAATCATGACCAGCCCCGATGCCCCCGGCCCTGCCGCCGTGACGCGCCGCCGCGCCCCGCTGAAGGCCTGGCTGCGGCCTGCACTGCTGCTCGTGGGCGGGCTGCTCCTGACCGGCCTGCTGGTGCTCGCCGACCAGTACATCGCAGCGATCGCCGTCGTGCTGTTCAGCCTGTTCATGGCGTACTGGACGAGCCCGCTCCGCGCCGGACCGCACACCCCGCTCGCGAGCGCCCTCGAACGCCGCGCCGACGACATGGCCATCGTGCTGTGGGCGCCGGGGAACCCCCTCTCGGCGCGCCTGCAGACGGCGATCCGCAGCCCGCGGGAGGACGTGATCTGGGTGAACGTCTACCAGGATCCCGCGGCGCAGCAGTTCCTCGCGGGTCACGGCGGGGACGAGGCGATCCCCCTGGTCATCGTCGGGGACGAGGTCACGCCGGCCGCGAGCGTCGTGCAGCTGCTGGACATGCAGGCCGCAGGTGCTCAGCGCGCGGCGGGCACCGAGCAGCCAGAGGACTGATCACGCCGCCGCGATGCGCTTCGCCGACTCCGGCGCCGCACTCGGCTCAGGCGCCGGGCAGGTCACCGATCGAGACGCTCCACTCCCGGGCGCTGCGGTCGACGATGATGCGCTCTCGCTGGAACGGGTCGCCGTCGAGCGCGGCCAGGGCCGCCTCCTCGGAGTCGGCCCGTACGATCAGCAGAGCGCCCGGGGCGCCGCTGAGCGGACCGGCGAGCAGCAGAGTGCCCTCGGCGTGCAGCTCCCGCAGGTGCTCACGGTGCTCGGGGCGCACCGACTGCACCCGCTCGGCATCGTCGGTGTAGGTGTACTGGACGGCGAAGAGGGCCATGATCGCTCCTGGGGTCGGGGCAGCGGACGAGCGGACGACGAGCGCCGGCCGCGCGGGTACAGGACCATCGTGCCCCACGGCCGAGTCCGTCCGACGGACCGTTCCACGGCGGCACAGGACCCGCCGGCTGGCTACTCTGATCAGCATGTCGCAGCAGAACGCCCCACAATCGGTGCCCCAGCCCGTTCCCCAGCGGCCCCTGCTCCCGCAGACCTCCGCAGAGCTGCGGCCGGAGCACCTCCCGACCTCCGTCGGCGACGACGGACGGATCGCGTGGGCCCTGGGCCTGCTCGGCTTCCTCTCGTTCCCCGGTCTCGCGATCCTCGCGACCTCGATCGCGATGCTCATCACCGGCCTGGTCCAGCGGAGGCGGAACCCGGTGGCCCGGTCCGTCGGCACCCGTGCCGCGCTCTTCGGCGCGGTCTCGCTGCTCGTGACGGTCCTGTTCTTCGGGTTCGGGTTCGGCGTCCTCATTCCGCTCGGCGAGGCGGGCATCATCGGCGACGACACGATCTGGCCCGCCTTCATCCTGGTCCCGCTGGGGCTGTGGGTCGTGGTCGCCGGGCCGATCACGGCGATCGTCATGGGCATCATCGCGCTCGCGAAGCCGTTCTCGCCGGAGAAGCTCCAGGCGCTCTACGCGAAGGCGGGCCGCTGAGGCGGAAGGGTTCCCCTCATCGGCCTCGGATCGGCAGCCAGTCCAGGACGTCCTGGATGCTCTGATCCCAGAACTCCCAGGCGTGGTCGCCGAGGCGCAGCCGCGAGGTGAGGTCGACGCTGTGCTGCTCCGCGGCGTCGATGAAGCGTCGGTTGTCCGCGGCCAGGAAGTCCTCCGTGCCGCAATCCAGGAAGAGCGCAGGCACGCTCGAGGGGTCGACGGCGCCCAGCAGGCCCACGAGGTCGTCCGCCGTCCCGGTGCGGGGGCGACCGTTCCAGACCCGCTCGAACAGGTGACCCGAGCTGTCGCCGAGGTCCAGGCGGGGCAGATCGAGCGCACCGGACAGGCTCGCAGCCGCCGCGAAGCGGTCGGGGTGGTTCAGCGCAAGCTTGAACGCCCCGAAGCCGCCCATCGACAGCCCTGCCACGAAGGTGTCCTCGCGCGCGGTGGAGACATGAAAGGTGCGCGCGACGAGCTCGGGGAGCTCCTCGGAGACGTAGGTCCAGTACTTCTCCCCCACCGCCTCATCGCAGTAGAAGGACCGCCGCACCTCCGGCATCACCACGGCGATGCCCTTCTCTGTCGCATAGCGCTCGATCGACGTGCGGCGCTCCCAGATCGTGCAGTCGTCGCTGAGGCCGTGGAGCAGGTAGAGCACCGGGACCCCGTCGGCCGTGGTTCCCGGCCCGTTCGTCGCATCGGCCCCCTCCATGCCGATCCCGGAGGCGGCCTGGGGCATCAGCACCACCATCGAGGTGCCCATCCCGAGGGACTCGGCGAAGAAGTCGGTGCGCAGGCGGATCATGTCTCTCCTCGATGAGCGGGCAGGCGTCGGCCCCAGCATCCCACCTCTCCCGGTGCTCGCTCAGCCCTTGATCGGGATGTCGGTGAAGCGGAAGGGGACGGTGCCCAGCTCGTAGGGCTGCTCGATGTCGAGCGTCTCCGCGCCGGGCAGGTCCCGGTACAGCGCGACGAAGCGCAGGGTGTCGCCGACGGCGGCGCCGTCCTGACCGGACGGGTCCGAGGCGTTCCGCCACTCGTAGTTGTCCGGCATCATCGACTCGCCCAGCAGGTAGTCCAGCGGATAGGTGGCCGTCGCCCCGACCAGCAGACGCGGCGCGAAGCCGGCGAGCTTGGCCGAGTGGCCCGTCGAGCTGCCCCGATAGCTCCACACCCCGCCGGAGTCGAGGTTCACGTCGGAGTTGTAGCCGCCGCTCCCCTCCCCGCCGATGCGCTCGGCGAGCACGGTCACCTCGAGCAGGCCGTCGACCCGGCGCGCGGACGGGGAGGAGAAGCGGTACTCGTGCTGCGAGTCCGTCGACCGCTCGAAGCCCTCGGGGCCGTCGGCCTCCACGCCCTGCCTGAGCGGGCCGGGGTCGAAGTCCGGGGTCCGCCCGTCGGTCTCGACCTCGATCTGGGAGGTCTTCTTCGCGGTGAGCGTGAGGGTGACCCGGCGGTTGAGCTGCTTGTTCGCGTCGGAGTCGTTGGGCACCAGCGGCTCGGACTCGCCGCGCCCGTCCGGTCGCAGCTCGTACACGGAGGTGTCGAGGCGGGCGCCCAGCGCCTCGACCACAGCCTGGGCCCGCTGCTCGGAGAGGGTCTGGTTCTCGGCGTCGCCGCCGACGTCATCGGTGTGGCCGACGACGTCGACGACGCCGCCCTCGTAGGCGCCGATGCTCTCCGCGGCGGCGTCGAGCACCTTCTCCGCGCGGTCGTCGATCTCGTAGGAGCTGGAGTCGAAGAGCACGTCCCCGTCCAGCCGGATCTCGAGCTTCTCGGTCGACTCGATGGTCTGCACCCCGCCCTCGAGCCGCTTCGCATAGCCCTCGAGGGCGATGACCGGCGCCTCGTCGATCTCCGAGATCAGCTCCTCGAGCGGCACGTCCCGCTCGGGGTCGCCGCCCAGCTCCGGCACCTCCCCCTCGACCACCGGGATCGCCTCGAGATACCAGCCCGGGAGCAGCAGCCCGATCGTGTCGACGCCGGCCTCCGGGGCCGCGTAGACGAACTGCAGGCGCAGCCCGTCCTCGGTGATCTCCTCGGGATCGGCCGAGGAGCGGGCCGCGAGCTTCCCGTCATCCGTGGTCGCGGCCAGGCGGATCGCCGCGCCGCCGGCGTCGACCAGGCGGATCGCGCCCCAGTCCTCAGCGGTCGCGGAGGAGCGGTAGAGGCTCACGTCGCCCGCGAAGCGTCGCGTCGCCACGCCCGTCTCCCCCTCGGGCACGGAGGTGGCGGCCACGTCGACGGTCAGCACGCAGTGCTCGCCGGCGCGGACCACCGGGTGGAGGGCCAGCTCGACCTGCCCGTGGCCGGTGACCAGCGACCGGGTCTCGACGACCTCCTCCGGGTCGACGGCGGGCGCGGCCGGCGACTCGTCCCCGCCCTGGTCGGAGGCACCTCCCGCTCCGGCGCCGTCCTCCGCGGGCTCCCCGTCCGCCGCATCGGTGCACGCGGCGAGCACGGGCAGCAGCGCCGCCGCTCCGCCGAGCACGAAGGCATGCCGTCTGGTCCATCTCGTCATGGTTCTTCCTCCTGAGCTTGGGCCGCCCACCCCCGGACGGCTCTGCCCTCCGAGTCTCGCATGCAGGAGCAGGCGGCAGGCGGCGACGTCCGGAGCACGAGCCGGAGCGGCCCTCGGCGCCTACGATGACGTCATGACCGACAACGCCGCGTCGGCGAGCACGCCGGCCCCCGCCCCCGCCTGGATCCGCGACGCGATCTGCTGGCAGGTGTACCCGCTGGGCTTCTGCGGCGCGCCGCGGCACCGCGAGGACCTGACCGGCGAGGGCTACGGCGGAGCCGAGGGGGAGAACGTGGTCCACCGCCTCCCCCGGCTGGTCGGCTGGCTCGACCATCTCGTCTCCCTGGGTGCGAACGTGCTGCTGCTGAACCCGATCTTCGACTCGGTCTCCCACGGCTACGACACCCTCGAGCACCGTCGGATCGATCCGCGGCTCGGCGACGAGTCGGACTTCGACGCGCTCGTCGCGGCCTGCCGCGAGCGCGGGATCCGGGTGGTCCTCGACGGCGTCTTCAACCACATCTCCCATCTCCACCCCACCGCGCGGCGCGCCGTCGCCGCCGGTCCCGGCACCGAGGAGGGCGACCGGATCCGTTGGTCGGGGACCAGCCCCTACGGCTTCGAGGGCAACGACGACCTGGTCGAGGTGGATCTCGCCGATCCCGTCGTCCAGGACCGGGTCGTGGAGATCATGGGCCGCTGGCTCGAGCGCGGGGCCGACGGGTGGCGGCTGGACGCGATGTACGCCGCGGGGGCCGAGGCCTGGGCGCCGATCCTCGAGCGGGTGCGCGCCGCGCACCCCGAGGCGTGGATCCTCGGCGAGGTCATCCACGGCGAGTACCCGGCGTTCGCCGCCGCCTCCCGCGCGAACTCGATCACCCAGTACGAGCTGTGGAAGGCGATCTGGTCCTCGCTGCGCGACGGGAACCTCTTCGAGCTCGCCCACGCCCTCGGCCGCCACCAGGATTTCCTCGAACAGTTCCGGACCGCAGGAGCGGGCGCACTCCCCCTGACCTTCGTGGGCAACCACGACACCACCCGCATCGCCTCCCAGCTGGCCGACGGCCGCGACCTCGCCGCCGCGATCGGCCTGCTCGCGCTGCTGCCCGGCATCCCCGCGCTGTACGCCGGGGATGAGTTCGGTGCCGCGGCGCTCAAGGAGGAGCGTGCGGGCGGGGACGATGCGATCCGGCCCTGGTTCCCCGACAGCCCTGACGACGTGGCCGCCGCTGCTTCTGCAGGCCAGAGCGCTCCGGGCGGCCCGCATCCTCTCGAGCTGCTGAAGCCCGAGGCCTCGGGCCGCATCCTCGAGGTGCACCAGCGGCTGTTCTCGCTGCGCCGGCGCGAGCGGTGGCTCGCGACCGCCTCAGTGCGGGTGGACGAGGACTCGCTCGAGAACACCTGGGCGCAGATCGTGCTCACCCCGCGGGCGGGCGGCGGTGGGGCCGACGGGGCCGAGGGCGCCGACGGGGGCGACGACGCAGCGCCCGTGCCGCTCACCCTGGTCCTGAACCTCGGGGACGAGGCTCGCCCGGCGCCGGGCGAGGTGCTCGAGGCGGTCAGCGGCGCGGACATGCTCGACGGCGTCGGCCTCTCCGAGTCGGGCCTGGTGCCCGCGCACGGCATCGCCGTGCTGCGGTGAGCGGCAGAGTCGACCACTGACCCCGTCGCAGGTGTTCCCGCGAGAGCGCCCACGCGGTGCCGTGCTCGCGGACCCGGCCCACCGACCCTCCGCTCCCCAGGGAGCACGTCGTAGGCTCTGGACCATGAGTACCGCGATCAAGCCCGCAGCGTCCGTGAACACCGCCCCCGTCGTGGCCCTCGGCCTGGTCGGCGGCTGGCTGACCGCCCGCGAGACGGGGATCCGCCCGCTCGGCGGCGTGGTGCTCGCCGCGGCCGGGCTCTACGCGGGCCGCACATGGCTCGCGCGCCGGGGCCCCGCCACCACCGCCGTGCTCGGTGCGACCTACGTGGTGGGCTTCGGGCTCTCCCACCCGCTCGCGAAGAAGATCGGTGCCTGGCCCGCGGTGCTCACGGTCACCGCCGCGGCGGCCGGTGCCGCCGCCGTGCTCTCCGACGCCGCCTACAGCGACTGGTCCCCCGCCGACGGCGAAGGCTGACGCTCGCGCGGCGGGCCACGCCCACGCCTGGGCGGCACCCCTGTCGCCGCGGAACCGCTTGCCGGGTACGTTCACTCAACCGGCCCGGAATGCGCTTATCCACTTTCGATCGTCCGGATAGTTGACTAGGCTAAACCTCTGACTCCGATCGTCGGAGCCTCCCAGTCCCCCCGAGGTTCACTCTCCCCATGCTCGGCACCATGCGCCGTCTCTGGCAGACGGTCCGTCCGATCCGCTTCCGCCTCTACCTCGGCCTGCTGAGCGCCATGACGGCCTCGATCGTCGCGCTGATGATCCCGCAGGTCCTCGAGTTCATCGTCAACCGACTGGGCTCCGACGCCACCGCCGCAACCCTCTGGACCGGCGGCGCGATCGTGCTCGCCCTCGGCCTGGTCGAGGCCTCCCTGATCTGGCTGCGCCGCACCTTCGCCGTCGCCCCCTCGACCACCGTCGAGAAGCAGATCCGCGTCCACTTCTACGAGAAGGTCCAGAACCTGCCGGTCTCCTTCCACGACGGCTGGGGCTCCGGCCAGCTGCTGTCGCGCATGATGAGCGACATCAACCAGATCCGCCGCTGGATCGCCTTCGGCATGATCATGGCCGTCACCAACGTCGTCACCATCACAGTGGGCATGGCGCTGCTGATCCGCTCCTCCGCGATCCTGGCGCTGATCTTCTTCCTCGCCGCCGTGCCGGTCACGATCATCGCCTACCGCTTCAACCGCAGCTTCTCGGTCCTCTCCCGACTCTCGCAGGACCAGAACGGCGATCTGGCCACCACCATCGAGCAGTCCGTGCAGGGCATCCGCGTGCTCAAGGCCTTCGGGCGCGGCCCGTCGGCCCTCGAGGGGTTCACCGCACAGGCCGAGGAGCTGCGCCGCACCGAGGTGCGCAAGGCCACCGCGATCGCCCGCTTCGACATGTTCATGTTCATGCTCCCCGAGCTCGCTCTGGGCGTGGCACTGCTGGTGGGCCTGCACCTGACCGCGAACGGCTCGATCTCCACCGGTCAGCTGGCCTCCTACTTCGCGACTGCCACCCTCGTGGTCGGCCCGGTGCGGATGCTCGGCATGCTGCTGGGCCAGGCCGTGAACGCGACCACCGCCCTGGACCGTCACTACGACGTGATGGATGCGGCCAACCGGATCACCTCGCCGCAGGAGCCGGTCGCCGTGGACCCGGCCCGGGCTGTGGGCGCGGTGCGTCTGGACGGCCTCCACTTCCGCTACGAGGACGCCCCGGACCACGTGAACGACGTGCTCGACGGTGTCGATCTCGACATCCGCCCCGGCGAGACCATGGCCCTGGTGGGCGTGACCGGGAGCGGCAAGTCCACCCTGCTGCAGCTGGTTCCTCGCCTGTACGACGTCACCGCCGGAGCGATCACGATCGACGGCGTCGACGTGCGGGAGATGGACCTGATCACGCTGCGCACGCTGACCGCCGTCGCCTTCGAGGACGCCACCCTGTTCTCCGACTCGGTGCGGGAGAACGTGCTGCTCGGCGCCGCGGCATCCCTGTCCGAGGAGGAGCGCGAGCAGCTGCTCGAACTCGCGCTCCGCACGGCCGACGCCACCTTCGCGTTCGACCTGCCGGACGGCGTCGACACCCCCATCGGCGAGGAGGGCATGAGTCTGTCCGGCGGTCAGCGCCAGCGCCTGGCGCTGGCCCGGGCGATCGCTGCCCGTCCCGCGGTGCTGCTGCTCGACGATCCGCTCTCCGCCCTGGACACGAAGACCGAGGAGACGGTCACCGGCCGACTGCGCGAGGTCCTCGCGGGCACGACGACGCTGATCGTCGCCCACCGCACCTCGACGGTCGCCCTCGCCGACCGCGTCGCCCTCCTGGACCACGGCCGGGTGATCACCGTCGGCACCCACACGGAGCTGATGAAGACCTCACCCCGCTACCGCTGGGTGATCGCCAACCAGGAGGAGGAGGTGCGCCGCGACCAGGACATCGAGACCCTGACCGGGGAGCTCGAGCTCAGCGCGATCCAGCAGGCAGCCAGCGCGTCCGAACCGTCGGCCGATCCCTCGAGCCCTGACGCATCGGGCGAGCCACCGGGGGCGTCCTCCGGGCGGGAGCAGACCGTGACCTCCGGGATCCCCGCCGTGGGCGGGCAGAGCACCGAGCAGACCAGTGGGGAGGAGGACCGATGAGCACGACGACCACCGAACCCGATCAGGACGGCGACGAGCAGCGGATCCCCACCGCCGCCGAGAACAAGCTCTCCCGCTCCCGCTCCTTCGCCCTCCTCGGTGAGCTGATCTCCCCGGTGAAGGGCAAGTTCGCGCTGATGGCGCTCATGGTGGTGGTCGCCCAGCTCGCCGTGGTCGCCGGGCCCGCGATCATCGCCTGGGGCATCGACACCGGCCTGCCCGAGCTGATGCGCGGCAATCCGATCCCTGCCTTCCAGGCCGCGGCGCTGCACATCGGCGCCGCGATCGTGGGCGGGGTCCTGACCTTCGGATACGTTCGACAGTCCGTCGTGGTCGGGCAGCAGATGCTGCTGTCCCTGCGGCGTCGGGTCTTCCGCTTCACCCAGCGCCAGGACCTGGAGTTCCACGAGAGCTACACCTCCGGCCGGATCGTCTCGCGCCAGACCTCCGACATGGAGGCCCTGCGGGAGCTGCTGGACTCGGGCGTGAACGTCATGGTGGGTGCCTTCCTGTCCATGGTGTTCACGATCGTGCTGATCGTGAAGATGGACTGGGTGACCGGTGCGGTCATGCTGCTGATGCTGATCCCCTGCGTCCTCCTGACCATGTGGTTCCAGAAGCGCTCGAGCGTCGAGTACCGCGCGATCCGTACCCACTCCGCGCGGCTGATCGTCCACTTCGTCGAGGCCATGGCCGGTATCCGCGCGGTCAAGGCGTTCCGCAAGGAGGGCCGCAACCAGGCCGAGTTCGACACTCTCGCCCAGGACTACCGGGACGCGTCGCTGCGCTCGGTGAACGTGTTCGGCATCTACCAGCCGGCGCTGCGCATCCTGGCCAACGTGACCATCGCGGCCGTGCTGGTCGTGGGCGGTTTCCGGGTGCTGCACGGAGACCTGCAGGTCGGTGTGCTGGTCGCGCTGGTGCTGTACTCACGTCGCTTCTTCCAGCCGGTCGACGAGATCGCGAACTTCTACAACGCCTTCCAGTCCGCAGTGTCGGCGCTCGAGAAGATCGCGAACCTGCTGGCCGTCCAGCCGCACGTGAAGGAGGCCCCGAACCCCACCCCACTGACCGCTTCGAGCGGTCAGGTGGACTTCCGGGACGTCTCCTTCCGGTACACCGAGGACGGCCCGCTGGTGCTCCAGCCGCTGGACCTGCACATCCCCGCCGGGCAGTCGATCGCCCTGGTGGGACAGACAGGTGCCGGGAAGTCCACCGTCGCCAAGCTCATCTCGCGTTTCTACGACGCGACCGAGGGCAGCGTGCAGCTGGACGGAGTGGACCTGCGCGACATCTCCATGGACGACCTGACCCGCAACATCGTCATGGTCACCCAGGAGGCATACCTGTTCTCCGGAACGGTCGCGGACAACATCGCGCTCGGCAACCCCGGTGCGAGCCGCGCGGAGATCGAGGCGGCCGCCCGTGCCATCGGGGCCGACTCCTTCATCGAGGCTCTCCCCTACGGCTACGACACCGACGTGAGCAAGCGCGGCGGCCGCGTCTCAGCGGGACAGCGCCAGCTGATCTCCTTCGCGCGCGCCTTCCTCGCCGATCCGCGCGTGCTGATCCTCGACGAGGCCACCAGCTCACTGGACATCCCCTCGGAGCGGATGGTGCAGGAAGGCCTCACCAAGCTGCTGGGGCACCGCACCTCGCTGCTCATCGCCCACCGCCTCACCACGGTGATGATCGCCGACCGGGTGCTGGTGGTGCACGGCGGAGAGGTGGTCGAGGACGGCTCCCCGCAGGAGCTGGTGGCTCAGGGCGGCCGCTTCGCGGCGCTGTACCAGGCCTGGCAGGACTCGATGTGAGCTGACGGCGCGGCCGGCGCGGACCTCACGGTCCGGCGCCGGCCGCGCCCCGGACTGCCCGGAGGCGCACCGTCTCGCGCCGGCTGCGGTCCTCGGGACGGATGGCGGACAGCAGGGAGATCCGCCATCCTCCGACGTCGGCGTCGCGCCCGCTCGTCGTGATGAGGGCGTGCCGCGCCTCTGCGTCGGAGCGCACCAGGAGCTCGGCGGCGTCGGAGCCTTCGTGCTCCCCCACCCGGACGATCCCGATGCGGAGGTCCTCCAGTCTCCACTGGGCACCCTGGTCGATCGTGATCTCTTCGATGTCCATCGTCAGCCTCCCATGTCCACGGAGGACACCCCGCGGAAGTTCTCCCTGTACTCATCCTCGGTCATGAACAGGTCCCCCGCACGGGCCGTGCCGTCGAGCGAGCCTCCGTCCGGGCCCCAAGGGTTCTCGAGGTGGATCCGGTCCTCCGAGGAGACGGTGCCGTCCGGCGCGGGCTCTCCTGCCGTCACGAAGCCCGCGACGTTGTATTCGTGGCGCGGCACGACCATCGCGTCGTCGACCCGTCCCTCCCAGTAGGGGTACAGGCGCGCATCCTGCGGATGCTCGGACGCCACGGTCACCGGACCGCTCTCGAAGCGCTCACGGATCCCCGCGAAACCAGACTGTCCCGTGCGCTCCACGTCGCCCGGGGTCAGCATCTCGTACGCCTCATCGCCCCAGCCGTAGTCGAGGCTCTCGTACGAGGAGTCCCCGTATTCGCTGCGGTACTCCGCCGCGGCCTTCTCGTAGATCGCCGGCCAGCCGCCGGCCTCCGTCCTCATCATCGGCTGCCCGTCGGACCCCAGGATCATCTCGCCGTCCGCATCGAGCACGGGCACGCGATGGCCCACCGCATCCGGCGAGAACTCGGAGTCGACGATGATCTCGACGGGCTCGCCGTCCCGGTACATCTGCACGGTCCAGGTGCCGTCGTCGTTGCGCCACAGGTGCTCGCGGATGTACTCGGGGTCGCGCTCGGCAATGCCCATCAAGGAGGCGAGGAACCAGCAGTCGTTGACGCTGCCCTGGTCGACACCTCGTGACCCGATGTTTCTCTCCGCCTCCTCCTCAGACCTCCGGTACGGGACCGCATCGCGCATCTTCCCGGTGACGATCTCGGGATCATCCTGATCACGCCTGCCGTTCGCGAGCAGATCCGCCGCGCCGTGCCCCTCACCCGCTGACGCCTCGTCCTGCTGCTGCGCTTCGGCGTCCATCACCTCGGCGAGCCTGCGCAGCACATCGATCATGACGGTCGTGCCTGCCCAGGCGTCCTGGGCCCGGGCATCGAACTGGCTCCGGTCCCCTCCTCGCCAGTCGACACCCGCAGTGCTCGACCTCAGTGCCCCTAGAAGCGTCGCCATCGTCGACGCTCCGGCACGCACGGCGTCGGCATGCGCACGGACCCCCTCCGTCTCCGCCCCCAGGAACATCGATCCTCCAGAATCTCTTCGTCATCCACATTTCGCCGCGTCCCGTGGCGATCTGGCAGGGAGCGTATGACGATGGGGGCCTCACCCACCGGGAGGAGATCTCCACTGTGGATAACCTCGGCGCGACGCACCGGGACGATGCTCCGGGTCGATGCTCCGACGCCCACCGACTGCTCCGCCCTGACGATCAAGGACACCTCTGTGCAGACTTCCGGGCAGCGCACACGCCGCAGGCCCCTGCGAGCGACATCCCAGGTGGCGGCCTTCGGGGCGACGCTCGCGCTCGCGGCCTGCAGCGCCGACGTCCGGCTCGAGGCGCACGACGCGGCGGAGAAGTACGAGCCGATCACGGAGGAGGTCGCCAAGGCGATCACTCAGGAGGGAACCGCTCTGACCAGTGACACCGGTGCCCTGGGGATCACCGGCTCTGACGATGAGTGCTGGGTCTCGGCCGGTTCCTATGCCAGCGGCCGGCCGCCGAGCACGGGCGACCCGGAGCCTCCGGATGCCGGGCCGATCGTGGATGCGGCGCAGGAGGTGCTCAGCGCACAGGGGTTCGCAGAGCTCGAGCTCGATGACGACTACCCCATGCCGATGCAGATCTTCACTGCCCACGACGACACCGGCGGACGCATCCACCTCACGATCGAGTCCCGTCCGAGCCGTCCGGCCGTGACCCTGCGGTGGAGCGCTCAGGTCGACACGCAGGGCCAGCCCTGCGACGAGCGCCTGCTGCACTGACGTCATCCTCGCGCTGACGTGCGATCAGCCTGTGATCGAGCCGTCATGGCAGGTTCTCCGACGTCATGGCGCAGCGGGCCCGCGGCGCGCTACATTGCCTGAACACTCAATCACCTCGATCCTGAGGAGCAGCGCCGCTCTCGGCCGGCCACCCGCGGATCGCCCTCACCCCCAGAGGCACCCATGCTCTCCTCTATCGTGTCGCGCGCCCGTCTCCTGACCGTCCTCCTCGTCGCCCTCCTGTTCTCCGCGAGCCTGGCGATCGCTCCCCAGGCTGCCGACGCAGCGGTGAAGAAGCCGCTGGACATCGTGAAGGTCTACTACGATCCGCCCGGCAAGGACTACGCCAAGAACTCCCTGTTCACCAAGGAGTACATCCAGGTGAAGAACACCGGGAAGTCCACGCTCACCCTCACCGGGTACGTGCTCCGCGACAGCGGCCCGAAGAAGTTCGCGTTCCCCAAGGGCACGAAGCTCAAGGCCGGCAAGACCCTCACCATCCGCACCGGCAAGGGCAAGAACACGGCGAGCACCCTGTACTGGAACAACAAGGGCTACGTCTGGAACAACACCGGGGACACGGCCCGCACCTACAACGCCAAGGGCAAGCTGCTGGAGTCCTGCACGTACAAGGGCGGCAAGCACCCCAAGGCGACCAAGAAGACGGTGCGCACCACCACGACCACGGCATTCTGCTGAGGACGTGCGGCCCCTGAGCTGCTGAGGCGCGGTGCCTTGGTGAGGCGCGGTGCCTGGTGCCTGAGCGGCACGACCCCTCAGGCGCCGAGCAGCTCCTTCAGGGCGGGCGTGACGCCTTCGACCTGCACCGGGACCGTCGGCCGACGGAAGGTCTCCGGCGTGACCAGGAAGCGCTGCTCGATGAGCGCGTCTCCCGGCTGCGGGCCCACCGCCGTGCCGTTCTCGACGTAGCCGCAACCGTGCGAGACGGCGAACGACGCCGCATTGCCGAGCACGGCCGAGGACTCGGCCCGCGTCGCGCCCAGGTGGTCGAAGGCGAGGACCAGCATCGCCTGCCGCATGAGCTTCCCGTAGCCCTTGCCGTGCGCCTCGAGCGTGAGCCACGAGCCGGACGTGACCGTGCGCCGCTGCGCGAAGCGCTCCGCGGCGACGTCCTGACAGCCGATCAGTCGGCCGTCGGCCCAGATCCCCAGCGGCAGCGTCCACTCGTGCGGTGAGACCGCCGCGCGCAGGCGCCACTGGAACCGCAGCGCCTCCCGCACCCGGATCTCGGGGTCGGTCTTGTACCAGGGGAAGACCTGCGGGGACTCCGGGTCCTCGAAGACCGGCCGACGCAGCAGCTGGGCGTACTCGAGCAGGTCGTCCTCGGCCAGCGTGCGCAGCGTGAGGTCGCCGGCGTGCAGGCGCAGGCCGTACGGAGGGTACTCGGCGGCGAGGTCCGGGATCGTCATCGGCACAGGTTAGCGCGACGCACCGGGGCACGCCGACGTCTTTTCCTCGGGGACGGACGACTGTCTCCCAGGCCCCGGCGACGTCGTTCTTCGCGGGCTGCCGTCGTGCGGCTCCGGGGCTGCACGCGTGCGACTGCGGGGCTGCCGTCGTGCGGCTCCGTACGCTGTCCCCATGACGATCGATGTGCTGCTGAGCGGTTTCGAGCCCTTCGCCGAGGCCTCCGTGAACGAGTCCTGGCAGGCGGTGGCACGTGCGGTCCCCGCCCTGCGAGAGCACGGCCTCGTCGTGGAGGGTCTCGAGCTGCCGGTGGAGTTCGAGCGTGCCGGTGACCTGCTCGAGCAGACGGTGCTCGAGCATCGCCCCCGCCTGGTCATCGCCGTGGGACTGGCTGCCGGGCGTCGCGGGATCACGCCGGAGCGGGTCGCGATCAACGTGCGCGATGCCCGCATCCCCGACAACGCAGGCGCCTCCCCGGTGGACGAGCCCGTGGTGCCGGGCGGGCCCGTCGGCCACTTCACGACGCTGCCCCTGAAGGCCATGGTCGCGGCGCTGGCCGCCGAGGACATCCCGGGCGCAGTCTCGCAGACGGCCGGGACCTACGTGTGCAACGACGTCTTCTACCGGCTGCAGCACGTGCTGGAGACCGACGCGCGCCTCGCGGGGACTCGTGGCGGTTTCGTCCATCTCCCCTCGGCGGACGTCGTCGCACCCGAGAACGGCGCGCGGGCGCTCGTGACCCTCACCCTCACCGCCCTGGAGACCGAGGCGGACCTGTCCGTCACGGGCGGCGCCGAGCACTGACGCCACGCGCTGGGGATATCCGGCGCCCATCGGTCCTCCACAGGGCGGCGCGGGTGTGCACATCGGGGCTCACGGGGGACAACCACAGTCCGTGAACATCGCGCCACGCCTGAATACAGAAGTTATCCACAACGATCTCCACAGTCGTGGACGAATGACAGACCTGTAGTTCCGCAGGTACGAGGGATGTGCGTGGCGTGTCGCGGCAGACGTGTGGATGACACTGATCCACAATCTCCGGCACTGGCGGCACACTGCGCCGCCAACCCGGCCAACACCACGAAACCGCAGGTCATGAAACTTTCGCACCGACTCCGTTCGTCGTGATACGGCGTCGTACGTCGCAGCTCCTCAGACGGCAGAGGGTGGTCGTCGCCCTGCCGCGCCTCGGTGGACAGTGGTTGCCCGATGTCCGTTCCGTCGCACTTCTGCGTCCACACCCACCGTCTGTCCACAACGCATCCCCGGTTTTCCACACCCTCGCCGGGTTTTCCCCCCGCCGGACCGCAGTTCGTCCCCAAAGTTATCCACAACTGGGGATAGTCACACCGTTGTCATTCGATCGGGGGTTCGCCCTCCACAGGACGAACGGGCCGGGGCAGCGCGTACGCTGCCCCGGCCCGTCCCGTCGGCCCTGTCGGTCCATAGCCCGTCGGTGCCGTCGGCCCGTCGGCCTGTCGGTCTGTCGGTCCCGTCAGCCCCGACGTTGTCGGTCCCGGCTCAGATCGGCAGAGTCACGGTCTTCACCGCGATGAGCACCAGGCACAGCAGCACCGCGCCGGCCACCGCTGCGGCGTGCAGCGCCGCGGACCGCTTGGCGAGGGCCTGGCGGTCGGCGCCCGGGGAGGCCTTGGGACGCAGGGCGAACATGCCCGCGGTGAGGAGACCGCCGATGACCAGGCCGCCCAGATGGCCCTGCCAGGAGATGTTGGGGATGGTGAAGGTGATGACCAGGTTCAACCCGATCAGCACCAGGATCTGCGCGGTCCGGCCACCGAGCCTGCGGTTCACGATGAACATCGCTGCGAACAGGCCGAACACACCGCCGCTGGCCCCGAGCGTCCCGCCGTACCAGGCATTGCTCATCGGATCGGCGAGGACGTAGACGGCTGTATGACCGCCGAGGAGCGAGACGAAGTACACGGCCGCGAACCGCACATGACCCATCGTCTGCTCCAGATACTGGCCCACGATCCACAACGCGTACATGTTCAGCAGCAGGTGCATGACACCGCCGTGCAGGAACCCGGCGGTGAGGAACGTCCAGGGCATGGCGAGGATCCGGAACGGGGAGAACACCCCGAGCTGGTAGACCACGTCGGGCATGACCGTCTGCCCGACGTAGGCGAGCACGCAGAGCGCGATGACCGCGTAGGTCACGTAGGGCTTGCTCCTGCCCATGCTGCCGCCCATCGCGTTGCGCGGGCGGGACGCCGCCTGCGCGCGGGAGAGCTCCTTCTCGCAGTCCACGCACAGCACACCCACGGAGGTGGGGCGCTGGCAGTCCGGGCAGGCAGGGCGGTCGCAGCGCTTGCAGCGCACGTAGCTCACCCGGTCGGGGTGCCGAGGGCAGACGGGCGGTGCGGCCTGCGGATCCGAGTTGTCCTCGGCGCTGTAGCCGTAGCTGGGGCGTTCCATGAGCCCATTCCATCACGGGCACCTGGGCCGACACCGGGGTACTGGTCACGGCACGGTGTACGGGAACGCGGCGAAGAGCCTCTCGAAGCGTCGTCGCTGGGCATCGCTGACCGATCGCAGCTCCGAGAGCACCAGGCTGCGTCTGCCGGCGGCGCCCTTCCGGGTCCATGTGCCCACCACCTCGCCCCGGCGGATCGCGGCGCGCTTGAACACGCCGTTGTTGCCGGGCACCAGGGACTGATGGCCGTCGTCGTCCATCAGGAACAGCCGGTCGCGGTATCCGAGCACCAGCTCGTCGAATCCCGGCAGGAGCAGCTCGGTCATGGCCTCCTTCGCCCGCGCCGCGTACTCCTCGGGCAGGCCCGGACGGCACCACACCTGCTGCCCGTCACCCCCACGGGCCTCTTCCGCACGGGCGTGGAGCCTGCCGGTGCGATCGAGATAGCCGGATTCGAGCCGGTCCTGCACCTGCGCGATGGCGGCACGGATCGTGCGCAGCGGGAGCTTGGACCACCAGGCGAGGTCCCGCTCCCCCGCCGGTCCGTGCGTCGTGAAGTAGCGCAGCGCGAGCTCCGCGGTCGCCGCGACCTCGTCGCCCCCGAAGGCGCCCTGGAGATCGGTGCCCGCCGGGAGCCACTCCTGCGCGAGCACCACGGCGGTCTCCCCGTCCCGCCATGGGCCGTACGCGGCGACACCGGCGGAGATCAGCTCGTTCAGCACGTGGTACCCGCGACCCTGACCAGTGGCGATACCGGCCTCCTCCCAGGCGGAGAGCAGCTCCTTGCGCAGCACGCCCCGGCCGATCCCGGGCATCGAGTGCTCCGCCGCGACCGCTTCCAGCACCTCCTGCGCGCGACCCACGTGGTGGTCCTCGAGCTCGAGCCGGCCGCGCCGCGAGATCGCCGCACGCAGCGGAACCGCGGCGCACAGCTCGGTGAGCCACGCGAGGGTGTCGGCGGCGACCGCGAAGACGGTGCCGCGCATCGGATAGCCGCGCACGATCTCCCCGCGATCGAACGCAGCGAGCACAGCGTCCAGGTCCCCGCCGGTGCGCAGGGCGAGCGAGGCCATCACGCCGGCCACGTCCTGCCCCTGATGCGCGCCGAAGGCACGCGCCGCCTCCGTCGGCCCGCCGAAGCGCGGGGTGCCGACGAGTCCTTGGGCGAGGATGCGGGCTCCAGCCAGGTGCCGTTGGGTCATGCGCCGAGGGTAGTTGCCGCCACCCACCTCCGAGCCTCCCCTGCTGCTCCGAGCTTCGCCGGGCGCTCTGGGTTTCGTATGGCGCTCTGGGCTTCGTCTGACGCGCTGGGCCTCCCCGTCGCGAATACATCGAATGGTTGATCCCCTCCTCACCGGTGGTCCATAGCGTGGAGAGCACTCCACGGCGCACAGAATTCCCGGCCGTGACCTGCGCTTCTCAGATGAAGGACCCACCGTGCCCACTCCCTCTCACTCCCGCCCCAGCCACGGGGCCGGCGACCCCGTCGGCCCCGTCGACACCCTTAACCCGGTGAGCCCCAGCGGCCATGACGGCCCCGGCGGTCCCGGCGGTCCCGGCGAGGAGGTGACGCTCTCCTCGGCCGACAGCCCGTCGGGCCCCCTCGGGCGCATCGGATCCCGGATCGCGGGCGCCCTGACCGGCCGCCGCTCCGCCTGGGTGATGCTCGCCGTCTTCGTCGCGCTGCTGCTGGCCATGGCCGGCGGCCTGCGCGGCGCCGGCCCCGCCGCCGGCATGGACGCCCTGCCGGATTCCTCGGAGTCCTCCCGCGCCGCAGCCATCGCAGACACCATGGAGGGCAACCGCTATCAGCCGGTCTTCGCCGTCATCACGCGTGAGGACGGCACGGCGCTCACGGCCGACGACAAGGCCGCCATCGAGACCCTCGGCGAGAACCTCGCCGAGGTCTCCGGCCGCGACGCCGTCGGACCGATGCCCGCCGAGAACGGCGAGGCAGACCTGGTCATGACCACGGTCGACTCCGAGGCCGACAACGACGCGATGGACGCGATGATCACGGACCTGCGCGATGCGGCAGCGGAGTCCGCCCCCGAGCAGCTCTCCGTGTCCGTCACGGGCGGCCCCGCCGTCGGCTCCGACATCCGCGGCGCCTTCTCCGGCGCGAACTTCAAGCTCCTCGCCGTCACCATCGCCGTGGTGGCCGTGCTGCTCCTGCTCACCTACCGCTCCCCGATCCTGTGGCTGATCCCGCTGTCGATCGTGGCCCTCGCCGACGGCGCCGCCGGCGCCCTCACCTCGATGCTGGGCGAGCAGTTCGCCCTGGCCTTCGACGCCGGCGTGATCAGCGTGCTGGTGTTCGGCGCGGGCACCAACTACGCGCTGCTGCTGATCTCCCGCTATCGCGAGGAGCTGCATGCGCATGAGGACCATCGCACCGCGCTGCGCACCGCCTGGGTCCGCACCGCGCCGGCGATCATCGCCTCCAACGTCACCGTGGTGCTCGCACTGCTGACCCTGCTGGCGGCCGTCGTGCCCGCCACCCGCGGGCTCGGCATCGCCGCTACGGCCGGGCTGCTCGTCGCGGTCATCGCCGTGCTGTTCCCGCTCACCGCACTGCTCGCCGTCGTGGGCCGCAAGGTGTTCTGGCCCTTCGTGCCGAAGCCCGAGGCGGCGGAGCGCACCGAGACCGCAGGGGTCGCAGAGACCACAGAGACCACAGGGGTCGCAGCGACCGTAGGGATCGCTGACACCCAGGCAGGTGCTGAAACTGGGGAGAGCGTGGAGAGCATGAAGGGCGCTTCGGGCCGCCGCGACGACGCCGAGCACGGGCCGTTCGCGACCGTCGCCCGTACTGTCACGAAGCGTCCGCTCTTCGCCGCCGTGATCTCTCTGGTGCTGATGGGCGTGCTGGCCACCGGCCTGATCGGCACCCGCGTTGGCCTGTCGCAGGACGAGCAGTTCGCCTCCGCCAACGAGTCCTCCACCGGTTTCGCCGCGATGGCCGAGCACTACGGCGCCGGCGAGAGCGCCCCGCATCAGATCGTGGTGCGGGAGGACATGAGCGGAGGCACGGATGCGGCTCTCGCCGCCGTCGAGGACGTGCCCGGCATCGACCGCGCCTCGGTCACGGGCACCGCGCCCGACGGCTGGGCAGTGCTCTCCGCCGTCGGCACTGCCGAGCCCGAGTCCCCCGCCGCGATCGACGAGGCGGAGGGCCTGCGGGACACCTTGCACGACCTCTCCGGAGCCGACTCCCTGGTGGGCGGCACCACGGCGAGCGCCATGGACGTACGGGCCGATTCCACCCGCGACCTGCTGGTGGTGGCGCCGATGATCCTCGCCGTCGTGCTGATCGTGCTGATTGGTCTGCTGCGGGCCGTGGTCGCACCGCTCGTGCTGCTCACCGTGAACGTGGCCAGCTCGGTCGCCGCGATCGGCCTGGGCCTGTGGGCCGGACGCCTGCTGTTCGACATCCCCGCCCTCGACGTGACCGTCCCGCTGCTGGCCTTCCTGTTCCTGGTGGCCCTCGGCGTGGACTACACGATCTTCCTGGTCCACCGCGCCCGGCACGAATCCGCCGAGCACGGCACGAAGCAGGGCATGGTGCGGGCCGTCGGCTCCACCGGAGTGGTCATCACCAGCGCCGGCGTAGTGCTCGCCGCGGTGTTCGCAGCCCTGGGCGTCCTGCCCCTCGTGGTGCTCGGCCAGCTGGGCCTCATCGTGGGCCTCGGCGTGCTGCTGGACACCCTGCTGGTGCGCACCGTGCTGGTCCCGGCCCTGTTCGCCCTGATCGGCGACCGGATGTGGTGGCCCTCCAAGCCCACCGCCTGACCGGCGCAGCACGGCACGGTTCCGGACCGGCACAGCACGGCACAGCTCCGAACCGGCACGGCACGGCCCCTCGGCACGGCACAGCTCCGAACCGGCACGGCACGGCCCCTCGGCACGGCACAGCTCCGGACCGGCACGGCACGGTACGGGACGGCCCCTCGGCACGGCACAGCTCCGGACCGGCGTGCTGAACGCACAGGCCCCTGTCACCGACGGGCCGATGGTGACCAGCACTGGCGATATAGCCACAGCTCGTCATCATCGGCCCACCGAGAACACAACACCCCTCAGCACAGCGCCCCCCAGCGCAACGACCTGCCCTCACAGCGCAACGACCTACCCCCACAGCACAGCCCAGCGGCCACCCCCACACAGCACAGCTCCCCGCCCGCACAGCACAGCGGCCCGCCCCCGAAGACCGGGGGCGGGCCGCTGTGATGTGCGGGCCGTCCGCTCAGAGCGGGACGGACCCTGGCGGGGTCACCGGGAGATCACTTCTCGATGGTCACCGAATTGATGACGACGTCCTCGAGGGGACGGTCGCGCATATCGGTCTTGACGCCCTCGATCTCGTCGACGACCTTCTTGGAGTCCTCGTCGGCGACGGCGCCGAACACGGTGTGCTTGCCCTGCAGGTGCGGGGTGGGGCCCACGGTGATGAAGAACTGGGAGCCGTTGGTGCCGGCGGGCTGGCCGGTGATGGCGTTGCGGCGCTTGCCGGCGTTGGCCATGGCCAGCACGTAGGGCTCGTTGAAGTTCTTCTCGGAGATCTCGTCGTCGAAGGTGTAGCCGGGGCCGCCGGTGCCGGTGCCCAGGGGGTCGCCGCCCTGCAGCATGAAGCCGGTGATGATGCGGTGGAAGACGACGCCGTCGTAGAAGGGACGCTTCACCTTCTCGCCGGACTCGGCGTCGGTGAACTCACGGGTGCCCTCGGCGAGGCCCACGAAGTTGTCGACAGTCTTGGGGGCATGGTCGGGGAACAGCTCGAGACGGATGTCCCCGTGATTGGTGTGAAGAGTTGCGAACATGGCGCAATCTTCGCACAAGGCCTCTGCACGGGCAGGGCTCACCCCTGTCCGCCCTCAGCGGACAGCGCGCCTGCGCTGGGCCGACCAGTCGGGAAGGCGCGAACCTGACCTTTGTCCGAGGACCGTGCAGACTTGCTCGCGTTAGAGTTGTGCCACACGGTCCGGGCTTCTGCGGAAGTCCGGCCCAGGGACCACCGTCGGCCCGACCCGGCGGATTCGACCGAAAGGGGAACCTCATGGCGCTGACCAGCAAGCGTGAGTCCAAGAAGGCCAAGAAGCAGGCCAAGAAGACTGTCGCGGCCGCCGATTCGACCGGGCAGAAGGCCGAGAAGGCCATGGAGGAGCTGCAGAAGCTCGCCTCGACCGTCGGCCCCGTCGTGTCCGAGGGCGCCCGCGAGGCCCGCAGCCGCGCCAACGACCTCGTGGACCAGTACGGTCCGGGCGTCGAGGAGCGCTTCCGTCACCAGGGCGAGAAGCTCTCTGAGCTGTCCTCGAGCATCGGCCCGCGTGCCGACAAGTTCAAGCAGGACGTGCAGGACGACTACCTCCCGCGCGCCCGCAAGACCGCTGAGACCACCGGCAGCGTGCTGAAGGCCGCCGTCGATGCCGCTCGTCACGAGCTCGACAAGGGCCAGGACGACATCCGCACCGCGGCTCTGCAGCCCACGCCGAAGAAGAAGGGGCGCGCCGGCAAGGTGCTGCTCGTGCTCGGTCTGGCCGCCGCCGGTGCCGCCGCGGGCTACATCGCCTGGCAGAAGACCCGTCCGGTGGAGGACCCCTGGGCCCCGCCGGCGGACTTCGCCCGTGCGCACTACCCGGCCTCCGCGTCGAGCGAGGACGACTCCTCGACCGTCTCGGACACCGTCGGTTCGGCCGACGCCGGCGACGTGGCCTCGGCTCTGAAGGGCGACGACCGCTCCTCGGACACCGCTCCGAAGGAGGTCAAGGTCGATTCCGATCCGGCCGAGACCTCGGTTGCCTCGGACGACGAGAAGCGTGGCAGCCACCGCGGCGACGCCTGAGTCCCGACTCGGCACGCTGACCGCGGAGCATTCCGTGCACGGCGCGGCGACCCCGTCCTTCGACGGTGGTCGTCGCGCCGTTCTGCTGCGCACGGAGCGCCTGCTGCTGGCTCCCGTGGCCGAGAGCGATCTCGAGGAGCTGTTCGCGCTGCATGCGAACCCTCTCGCCTTCGCCGACGACCTCACCGAGCCGCTCACCGACCGCGAGCAGATGCGCTGGGTGCTGCAGCAGTGGATCCGGGCCTGGCAGGAGCATGGGTCCGGGTATCTCACGGTGCGCCCCACTGCGGCGGGGTCGGTGCGCGGACGCACAGCGGACGACGGCACCGCAGCGGGGGCAATGCCAGGAACAGCGGACGACGACACCGCAGCGCGGGCAGCGGCCAGAACAGCGCCCGACAACGCTGCGGCGAGAGCGCTCACCACGCGGGACTCGCTGCTGGGCGTCGTCGGCCTCACCCCGCTCGCGTTCGAGGGCGGGCATGTCCTCAGCGTCTACTGGCGCCTGGACCCCGCAGTGACAGGGTGCGGCATCGCCACCGAGGCGGCGCGCGCCGTGCTCGCAGATCCCCGGCTCGGCGCTCGAGATCAGAAGGTGATCGCCGTGACCGCTGCGGGCAATCGCCCCTCGCTCGCCCTCGCCGCGCGGCTCGGCTTCCTCCGCTCCGAGCGGGAGGCGCCCGGCGGGCGCACAGGCGATGTGCTGCTCGTTCGTCGGCCGGAGGACGAGGCGGGCACGTAGGGTGCCGGTGACGACCCGCGGAGAGGACCCTGCCGCAGATGACGACGGCAGATCGCACAGGGAGAGTGACCAGCATGCGCAGAGACCGTCTCCGCCCCGGTGGCATCCCGTCCCTGCCCGAGTACTTCCCCGGAGCGAACGAACGGGTCACCGGCATCGAGATCGCCGCGGAGGTCGACTCGACCAGCCTGATGGAGGAGCGCACCGATCCGTCGTTCCTGGAGACCGGACGGATGGAGATCGTGCTCCCGCCGTCGGAGGGTGACGCCGGGGCCAGCCACACGGCCGACGAGCACGACCGCAGCTCGGCGCCCCATGAGCACGACGGCAGCTCGGCGACCCACGAGCACGACCGCAGCTCCACGGCCGACGAGCATGACGGCAGCCCCACTGCCAGCGAACCCGACGGCGACTCGACAGGCCCCGCCTAGACTCGGATCCCATGGATGCCCCGCCGCTGTCGACCTCGTTCCCGACCTCCGGCGCGGGCCGTTACGCCCCCTCCCCCAGCGGTGACCTGCATCTGGGAAATCTGCGGACGGCGATCCTCGCGTGGGTGCTGGCACGCCGCAGCGGGCGCGCCTTCCGCCTGCGCATCGAGGACCTGGACCGCGTGCGGGAGGGATCCGAGCAGCGCCAGCTGGAGGACCTCGCCGCGCTCGGACTGGACTGGGACGGTGAGGTGGTGCGGCAGTCCGCGCGCGGCACCGCCTATGACGCGGCGATCGAGCACCTGCGCACTCGCGATCAGGTGTTCGAGTGCTACTGCACGCGTCGGGAGATCCTCGAAGCGCCGAGCGCGCCGCACGCCCCGCCGGGGGCGTATCCCGGCACCTGCCGGGACCTCACCGAGGCCGAGCGGGAGGCGGGCCGCGAGCGGATGAGGCAGCTGCGGCGCGAGCCCGCCCTGCGCCTGCGCGCCGACGTCACCACTTGGACCGTGCAGGACCTGTGGGCCGGCGAGGTGCACGGCATGGTGGACGACCTGGTGCTGCGTCGCGGCGACGGGGTGGTGGCGTACAACCTCGCGGTCGTCGTGGACGATGCGGCCGCAGGCGTGGACCAGGTGACCCGCGCCGATGACCTGCTCAGCTCCGCACCCCGTCAGGCCCACCTCGCCCGGTTGCTGGGGCTGGCGGAGCCCCGCTATGCGCACGTGCCGCTCGCCGTGAACCCCGCCGGGGCGCGCCTGGCGAAGCGGGACGGTGCCGTGACCCTGCGCGATCGCCTCGAGCAGGGCGAGACCGCGGCGGACGTCGTCGGACGGATCGGGGAGTCGCTGGGCCTGCCTGGGTGCCGCACCGCGTCCGACGTGCTCGAGCGCTGGGACCCGTCAGATCTGCCGCGCGACCCCTGGATCGTGGACCTGCCCGACCGCTAGGTCGCCGCCGGCGCGACCCGCGGCCTCGCAGAGGGCCCTGGAGGCCATCTCCCAGCGCGCTAGGCACCCGCCCCCTCATCGAGCTGGGGGTACACCCTCCGGCAGACGCTGTCGATCCCGAATTCACCAGGCCATGCAGAGGGTCGGCACGTTTTCCACACCACACTTCGACGCCAAGTGGAGCAAAACTCGATACACGAATGTATCGTGTTGCTCGTGATGGGATTCCTCCGAACGCTCCTGACCGCCCTGTCGACCGCATTGTCGACCGCGGTCCACGCCATCGTCTCCTCGATCGCCTCCGCCGCCCGCTCCCTCGGACGCGGCACCGCCGCGGCCGGACGCGGGGCTGTCGCGCTGCTGCCCGGGGAGTGGAAGAAGCCGATCGCGGCACTGTTCGTCGTCGGCCTCGCGCTGGTCCCGCTGATCTACTCCGGGAACATGACGTGGTCCTTCCGTGATCCCTCGAACTCCCTGAACCAGATCACCGCCGCGGTGGTCAATGAGGACGAGGGCGCGACGATGACACCGCCCGGCGGCGACGAGACCCATCTGGACGTGGGCGCTGAGTTCACGGACACACTGCTGGACATCGACAAGGAGAACGTCTTCCACTTCGTTGAGGTCTCCCCGGAGGAAGCGCATCGGGGCCTCGAGGACGGCACCTACGGAGCGACGGTGGAGATCCCCTCCGACTTCTCCGAGAACATCGCGGGCCTGGGCGGGGATCCCGAGGACGCCGCCGAGACCGCCCCGGGACTGCTGACCATCACCACCAACGACGCCATCAACTACGTGGGCGGCAACTTCACCAAGTCCGTCGGCACCGCGCTGACGGACTCGCTGCGCGGGAGCGTGCTCGAGGAGTACCTCGACAACATCTACGTGGGCTTCACGACCATCCACGACGGCATCGTCGACGCCGCGGACGGCGCCACGCAGCTCGCCGACGGCTCCTCCGAGCTGCACGACGGCACCGGTGATCTGGTCACCGGGACCAGCGACCTCAAGGACGGCACCAGCAGTCTCGTCGGCGGCGCCGACGAGCTCGCCGACGGGGCCTCCACCCTGCACGGCGGCAGCCTCGACCTGGTGGTGGGCCTGGACCAGCTCTCCGCGGGAGCGGTCGAGCTGCGCGACGGCACTGCCACGCTGAACGCCGGTGCTCAGCAGCTCAGCACGGGCCTGGTGACGCTCGATGAGAAGGGTCGGCCGCTGCGCTCCGGCGCCGACCAGCTCGCCGCGGGCACGGATCAGCTCGCGACCGGCGCGAGCGCCCTGGCCGGAGGCGCCGATCAGGTCGCCGGCGGCACCCAGCAGCTGGACGACACCATCTCCGCCGCCCAGCAGCGGGTCGACGAGATCGGCGTGACGCCCGAGAGCGTGCAGACCGCGAGCGACGACCTCATCGCCGCGATCGACACCCTCGAGGACGCGGCCACCTCGGTCACCGACGCCCTCGAGCAGCCCGGCACCGATGCGGAGTCGCTCGCGAGCTCGATGGCCACCCTGAACGAGGCGGCGACCAGCGTCGACGACAGCGCGCAGGCCCTCGCCGCCGACACTGGTGACCGCTTCGAGGACGCCAAGACCCTCCAGGAGGGCGCCAAGAGCATTGGCGACGAGGTCGAGACTCTCGACGGGGAGGTCCAGGAGGTCAAGACGGCGACCGGGGACGCCGCCGAGAGCGCCTCGGCCTCGAAGGCCAGCATCGACGACTACACCGCCCGCGTGGACGACCTCGTCGCCGAACAGTGCACCGGCGGCGACGGCGGCGAGGGCGGCAACGGCGACAGCGACGACCCGAGTGACGGCGGTGGAGACGGAGAAGGCGACGGTGGCGCGAGCGATGCCGCACTGTGCGCGGAGCTCGCCGAGCTGTCCGAAACCTCCGAGCCGACCCGGGACGATGCCGACACGGCCGTGACCGATGCGGAGGCAGCCGACGACGCCGCCGCCAAGGCCGCCGAGCGGTCCACGGGCATCGCGGACACCGCCTCCGGGATGTCCACCGCCGCGAACAACATCGTCGACTCCCTCGATGAGCTCTCGACCACGACCAGCACGATCGCCGAGGGCACCTCGCAGGTCGCCGGCACCACCGGCACACTCACCGAGGACGCCTCGGCGCTGGACTCCGCGCTCTCGGACCTGCGAGAGGACGCCGCAGCGGGTACCTCGGATCCCGACCAGGGCACGTCCGCGAGCGATCGCGCCGAGGAGCTCGCCGCACAGGCGCGCACCGCGGCCGCCGCACTGCCCGAGGCCTACGGGACGCTCCAGCAGGGCGCGGACGACGTGCACCGCCTGAACAGCGGTGCGCAGGATCTCTCGACCGGCGCCGGGGAGCTCGCGACGGCGTCCGGCACCGCGAACTCCGGTGCCCAGGATCTCGCCTCCGGGCTGGGCCAGTACACCGACGGCGTGGGCACCGCCCGCTCGGGCGCCGAGGACCTCGCCGACGGCTCCTCGCAGCTCACGGCAGGAGCGGGGACGCTCGCCGACGGTCTCGGCGACGCCAGCTCGGGCGCCGGGGAGCTCGCCGACGGCGCGGGCCGCCTCGACTCGGGCGCCGGAGAGCTCGCCGACGGTGCCGGTCAGGTGGACGACGGGGCCGGCGACCTGGCCGAGGGCGCCGTGACCCTCGATGACGGCGCCGGAGAGCTCGCCGACGGCTCCGCCGAGCTGCGCGACGGCCTGGAGGACTCCAAGGACGACGTGCCCGCCTACACCGACGACGAGAGCGCGGACCTCGCGGAGACGGCGTCGGACCCGGTGCAGATGAGCTTCGAGCGCGCCAACGAACTGTCCCGGTTCGGCGAGGGCCTGGCCCCGCTGTTCCTCGCGATCAGCCTCTGGGTGGGCGGCATGGCCATCTTCCTCATGATGCCGCCGTTCTCCGCCGAGGCCGCCGCCCGCGGGGCGGGGCCGGTGCGTCTGCTCGCCGGCGGCCTGGTCCCGGCTTTCCTGCTGGGACTGGTGCAGACGGCGATCGCCGTCAGCGCGCTGCACTGGGCCGTCGACATCACGATGCGGGACCTGCCGCTGATGTTCGGCCTCGCGGCGCTGACGAGTCTCGTGTTCGTCGCACTGAACCACGGCTTCGGGGCTCTGTTCGGGCCCGTCGGGAAGTTCGTGGCGCTGGTGCTGATCGCCCTGCAGATCTCAGGGGCCGGCGGCACCTATCCCACGCAGACCCTGCCGCAGTTCTTCCAGATGATCCATCCGTACCTGCCGATGACCCACGCCGTGGATGCGTTCCGCGGAGCGATCGGCGGCAGCTGGGTGAATCCGACGGAGGATCTGCTGTGGCTCTCGGGCTGGCTGCTGCTCGGCGTCCTGCTGGGGCTGGCCGGAGCCGTGGTGCAGCGGCGACGCGCCCAGCGGGCCGAGGACGACGCGGACCTGCAGGAGGCCGGCAGCGCGGACGCGGAGGCCGCCCCTGATCCCGCCTGACCTCGTCAGGACTCCCGGAAGGCCTGTTCGGCGTTCTCCACCGTCATCGCCAGGACGCTCAGGCGGGCACGCGCACTCCCGAGGGGGACAGCACGCGACCTGGGGTGATGGCCTCGTCGGAGCTCACCGGACCCTCGGAGGATCCGGGATTCTGGGGCGCTTCCGGCGCCTCGGAATCGGGCCGACCGAGCGCTCGGAACTCCCAACCGGCCTCCCTCCAGGCCTGCGGGTCCAGCACCGCACGGCCGTCGATGATCCGCGGCGAAGCGACCAGGTCGGCAGTGGCCGCCGGGTCTAGATCGCGGTACTCGCGCCACTCCGTCAGCAGCAGCACCAGCTCCGCATCACGCAGGGCGTCTTGGGTGTCCGGGACCGTGCACAGGCCCGGGATGCTCCGCTGCGCCGTGCGCAGCGCCTCGGGATCAGTGACGGTCACCAGGGCCCCGGCGGCCCTCAGCCGGGAGGCGACCTCGAGGGCCGGCGAGTCGCGCACGTCGTCGCTGTCCGGCTTGAACGCGGCACCGAGCACCGTGATGCGCCGTCCCTCCAGGCCACCGAGCGTCTCCTCGGCGAGCGCGACCATGCGGGTGCGGCGGCGTCCGTTGACGGCGTCCACCTCGCGCAGGAAGCCGAGGGCGTCGCCGACGCCGTGGTCCTCGGCGCTGGCCAGGAAGGCCCGGATGTCCTTGGGCAGGCAGCCGCCCCCGAAACCCAGCCCGGCGCGCAGGAACTTCGCCCCGATGCGGTCGTCCATGCCCAGTGCACGGGAGACATCGGTGACGTCGGCCCCGGTGGCCTCGCACATCTCCGCCACGGCGTTGATGAAGGAGATCTTGGTGGCGAGGAACGCGTTCGCCGAGACCTTCACCAGCTCTGCGGCCTCGTATCCCATCACCAGACGGGTCACGCCGCGCTCCAGGATCGGGGCGTACACGGCGTCGAGCATGGCGACGCGCTCGTCCTGCTCGTCGCCGCTGGGCACGCCGTAGACCAGACGGTCCGGGACAAGGGTGTCCTGGACCGCGAAGCCCTCGCGGAGGAACTCGGGGTTCCACATCAAGCGGGCGCCGTCGACCTGCTCGAGCGTCGCCGCGAGCTCGCGGCTGGTGCCCGCGGGCACGGTGGACTTGCCGACCACGAGCGTCGGGGCGCCGCCTCGGGCGGGGAGCACCTCGGTGAGCGAGGCGATGGCGGAGCGCAGGTGGCCGAGATCGGCGCCCATCCCGTCCGCCAGCTGGGGGGTTCCCAGGCCCAGGAAGTGCACGTCGGCGTCGGCGAGCTCGGCGTAGTCGGAGGTGAAGCGCAGGCGGCCGCTGTCGAGCCCGCGCTGGAGCAGCTCGTCGAAGCCGGGCTCGTGGAAGGGCGCGTGGCCCGCCTGCAGGGCGGCGACGCGGTCACGGTCCACGTCCAGGCCGATCACCTCGTGGCCCAGCTCGGCCATGCTCGCGGCGTGGACGGCACCGAGGTAGCCGATCCCGATCACGGAGATCCTCAGGGTCATGTCGTCACGGTCCTCTCATCGGGGGTATGCAGCAGGTCGTCGGGAGCGACAGGTGGGGCTCCCGGGGCGGGGCGGAGATCCGCGGCGAGCTCTCGGGCGAGGGCGCGCCATCGCGGACGGAAGGCGTACACGCAGGTCAGACGGGCCAGCGTGCCGCTCTCGTACGCGGCGAGGGTGGCGGCGGGGATCCGCGCACGCAGCGCGGCCGCGTCGATCTCCTCGCGAGCGATCCGGGCGTGCTCCGCGTTCCAGATCCCCTGCAGCTCGCGCCAGCTGGCGTGGGCCCGCAGGTTCGCGAGGTCCAGGGCGGGATCGCCGAGCACGGCGGTGTCCACGTCGAGCAGTCCGGGGGCCAGGCCCGGCGCGTGGAGGATCTGCTTGTCGTGGAGGTCGCGGTGGATCAGGGCCGGACGCTCCGGGGCCGTGAGGCGGCCGAGCTCGCGCCGGGCGGCCTCGATCGCGCGGTCCCGCAGGTCGCTGCCGAGGGGGTCGACGAGCCGGGCCCGGTCGCGCCAGCTCTCCAGTACCGCGCTCTCCTCGGCGGGACCGTGCACGGCGCCGTCGGGCGGAGTCACCGGACCTGCGGCGAGGGCCTGCGCCCACGCGGTGAGGGTCTCGCGCCAGGCGCGGCGCCAGACGCCGTCCTCGAGCGGGAGCCCCTCGTGCAGGGTGCGCCCGGCGAGCGCGGCGGTGGTCACCGAGTCCTCGTCGGCCGTGATCTCCTGCTGCAGCCGGAAGGGTCCGTCGAAGGAGGCTGCGTTGGTCAGAGCATCACGGAGACGCTGCGCTCGGCCGGGGCGAACGATCTTCACGTATCGCTCGCCCTGCTCACCAGCGGCGGGGACGCGCACCACGGCGCGCTTCCCGGGCCGGTGGGAGACGACCTCGGCGTCGGGGTGCGCGTCGAGGCAGCGGGCGATTCCGGGCAGGCGAGGGTCCGTGCCCGGGGCGAAGACGGTCACCTCACCGGTCTCGGGGTCCAGCCGGGCGCCGCGCGGCCCGCGGCGAGCGGTCGCGGAGTCGGTGCGCTCGGCAGGGTCCTCCGCGTTCCCGGTGTCCTCCACGTTCCCGATGTCTGCGGTGTCTTCAGGGTCTTCGGGATCGTCGGTGTCCTCGGTGTCTGCGGCGCGGAGCTCAAGGGGGATGCCGCGGCCGTCGTGGGGCCAGGCGCGATCGACCGCCCACACGGCACCGTCGGCCAGGACCCGCTCGGGGACGACAGCCACGGCGGGGTCGGTCACGGCATCGGGTACGGCTGGGACGACCGGTGCGGCCGGGTCAGTCGCGGCCGAGTCGGTCGCGACTG
>NZ_QPGN01000023.1:0-36120 GCF_003335205.1 Brachybacterium sp. JB7
TGTCCAGCTCCTGCATGCGGAAGTCGGCGAGGGCGCCGGCGATCTCCACGCCCGTGACCTCGGTGTCGCCGGCGGCGATCTGTGCCAGCAGGTCCTCGAGCGCTCGGCCCGGGGGCAGGGAGTCGTCCAGGGCGATGCGCTGCGGGGGCGAACCCCAGGCGCCGGTCCAGCCGATCAGGCGGAGCACACGGTCGCGCACCACGAGCTCCCAGGTCAGCTCCGTCCATGCCAGTTCACCGGCGCGGCGTCGGATGCGCTCGGCGAGGATCGCGGCGTCGGCCGGATCGAGCGGCCCGTCCCCTGCCCCGTCGCCCGAGCCGCGCTCACCCTCCGCATCATCGCCGGTCGCACCCTGCACGTACTGATCCCAGCGGGCGTCGCGCGAGTTCACGCGATGGCGCCGCACCAGGACCACAGCGGCCGCGCCTCCCGCGGCGACCAGGAAGCCGAGGATGAGCAGGGTGAACACACCGCCCTCGACGCGCTGCACGGTGGCGGGGTCGGTGACCAGGCCGCCGCCGTCCGAGGTGGAAGCGTCCGCGCTGCGTGCCGGATCCTCCGTGGTGACGGCCTCCTCGCTCGCCGAAGCCTCCTCGGGGCCCTCCGTGGTGGGAGCCTCGCTGGGCTCCTCGGCGGCGTCCGAGTCGTCCTGGCCGGAGCCGTCCTCGGTGACCGACGGGGTGCTCACGCCGTTGGCCGCAGCGGAGGGCGTCGGCTCGAACCGCACCCAGCCGTATTCGGGGCCGAACCACACCTCGGGCCAGGCGTGGGCGTTCTTCGCGGTCACGGACCACTGGTCGCCGTCCTGCTCGCCGGGGGTGAAGCCGATGGCCACTCGCGTCGGGTATCCCTGGGAGGTCATCATCAGGGCGAACGAGGCGGCGAACTGCTCGCAGTAGCCGATCCGGTCGGCGAGGAAGGACTCCAGCGGGTCCTCCCCCGGCGGGGAGTTGACGGTCAGGGAGTAGGCGAAGGAGCTGTTGAAGTACTCCTGATAGGCGACCGCGGTGTCGAAGGCGTTCTCCGCGCCGGCGTCCGCCCGGACCTGGTCGGCGAGGTCCACCGCGATCTGCGGGACCTCCTCGGTGCGGATGTAGCCGGCCTCGAGGGGCTGGTCGAACACGGCGGGGTCCACGGTGCGCAGCGCCTCCGGCGAGGCGGGGCTGGTCTCGGTCGTCACGGTGTAGCCCAGCCCCACGAGGCTCGTGCGCACACCGCTCATCGCGATCTCGCCGTTGGTGGGCTGCACCGAGAGCGCGTCGGAGACCTCGGCGTCCGAGGTGGTCACGCGGCGGATGTCCGACGGGGCGGGCAGGCGGTCCCCGGCGAGGTCCTCCACGCTGATCTCGGTGGTCTCGAGGTCCGCGGAAGTTCCGGCCACGGCGGTGCCGTCGGTCCGGGCGTCGGAGAACGCGGTGCGCCCGAGCAGCGGCTCCTCGCCCGAGACGTCGGCCGTGAAGTTCTCCCCGTCGAAGCTGTTCAGCGTGCGCAGGCGCAGGTAGGACGGCTCGGCGGCGGTGGTCGAGTAGCGCAGCACCTCCGCGTCGGACTGCTCGAGCAGGGAGCGGCGCACGGAGATGTCGTCGTCGATCATCACCGGGCCCAGCTGCGGCATGTCCCGGTTCTGCCACTGGTTGATCACGTCCATGTCCAGCGCGACCTGGGTGGGGGCGATCTGGGGCAGGGCGGCGCCGAGCGGCATCGCCAGCGAGGCGATCAGCAGCGTGCCCACCACGGCCGCGCCGGCGGTGCGCAGCGGCATCGGCAGCGGTCCCGCCTGCGGCCGACGATCGCCCTCGATATAGCTGGGGTCGGCGTGCAGGGTGCGGGTGGCGAGGATCAGCAGCCCGGCGAGGACCGGGCCGGCGACGGTCCACCAGCTCCCGCCCTCAGGCGCCTGCAGGGCGGGGATCAGCAGCGTGCCCAGGAGCGCGAGGCCGGTGGGAGTGTGCCAGCCGAGGTCCACGTAGACCAGGTCCAGGATCAGGGTGCCCAGCGCCATCAGCAGCACCACGGCGACGGTGCCGCGCGAGCCCAGGGTCATCGGGGCCGTGCCGGAGGCCAGCTCGCTCATCGCCCCGGGGAAGATCGAGGTCTGCGCGGTGACCAGCGCGATCGGGCCGTCGGAGACGCTCACGAGCCCCTGCACGCTCTCCATCACCAGCAGCATCACCGCGAGCACGACGAGCTGCGCGAGAGGCACCAGCCACAGGTGCCGCAGCAGCGAGCGCAGCACCGCCCCGCTCACGATCACGGGAGCCGTCGCGGCGAGGGTGAGCGTGAGCCAGGAGGAGCCGTCCAACAGCATCGACAGCGGGGCGGAGGAGATCAGGATCGCGAGCAGCAGGGCGAGCTCGCGGCCGAGCAGGGCGGTCCCGCGCAGCGACGGCCTGCCCATCAGGGGGCTCATGCGGTCTCCTCCGCGTCGGCCGCGGTGAGCAGGTCGTCCAGGGAGTCGGCCGTGGTGCCGCGCACGAGCGTCCAGCCGCCCAGGCGCGAGCGGACCGGTGGCGCGTCCTCCCGGGCGGCGGCGAGCTGGGCGGCGTGCTCCTCGTGGGCCCGTCCGAAGTCGTCGCCGTCGGCCGGGCCGATGCGTCGGGCCCGACGGGGATGCTCGCCGTCGGCCTCCTCGTAGGCGGGGCGCAGGGCGATGGCCGTGCGGTGGGTGGCGCGGCCGGCGAAGCGATCCAGCTGGAGCCCTTCGAAGGGGTCGCCGTGGTCGACGCCGAAGGCGATGGCGAGGGCCGTCTGCCCGGCAGCATGGTCGATGCCCACTCGCACGCGCGCGGCCTCGTCGTCGTCGAAGACGACGCCGGCCAGGGCCATCAGGGAGGCGCGCTGCTCGACGGCATCGGCCTCACTGCCCAGCAGGGAGGGGCCGGGGATGCCGCGGCGGCGGCCGCTGCGGGTGATCTCGTCGCCGGAGGCGTCGACGATGCGCACGTCCCAGCCGTTGATCCCGAGGCTGTCCAGCACGGTCGCGGCGTGGGAGACCAGGCGGTCCTCGACCGCGGGATCCGTCTCCCCGCGTCGCGTCGTGTCCAGGACGATCACGGCGCTGAGCCCGGCGGCGGGCTCGTCCTCGCGGGTCATGAGCTGGCCGGTGCGTGCGCTCGCCCGCCAGTGGATGCGGCGGATGTCGTCGCCGGCGGCGTAGGGCCGGGCGATCGGGCCGATCTCCCCCACCCCGGAGACGGCCATCGCGCCGAGCGCCCCGTCCCGCGTGATCCCGGCGGCCCGCTCGGCGGCCGGGGCCATCTCGGTGAGCACGGGCAGCCCGGTGATGCGCAGGGCGTCCTCGGAGGTGCGACGCAGGTGGAACAGGCCGAACAGGTCGCGCACGAGGAGGCTGTAGGGACCCAGCTCATGGGTTCCACGGTGGCGCACCGGGAGCACATGCGGCATGCGTCGACCCAAGGGGAGATCACCCTGCCCGCCGAGCGCCCCGGGCAGGTGCTCGCGCACGGCGCCGCGGGCCAGCGGCAGCACCGTCAGCGGCGGGTTCCCGACCAGCTCGAGCTGCACCCGGGCGACGGCCCCGACGGGCCCGGCGTCGTCGATCACCTGGCGGCGGGCGCGCAGTCCGATGCTGCCCAGCACGATCCCGATACCGCCGACCAGCAGTGCTAGCAGCAGGGCGGCGGCGAGATAGCGGGCGGGCAGCAGGCGCGTGAGGTCCGAGAGCACCCAGCACAGCACGGCCAGCACGGCGACGACGACGCCCCGCGCGGTGGGCCGCAGAACCGTCCCGGGCCGCGGCGTCACGTCAGCGAGGTGCCCTTCAGCACCTGGTCGACCAGCTCCCCCGCGCTCCCGCCCCGCGAGAGGGCCTGCGGGGTCAGGTGCATGCGATGGCGCCAGACCGGCATGATCACGGCCCGGACGTCCTCGGGGTCCACATAGGTGCGGCCGACGAGCGCCGCATGCGCCTTGGCGGCCCGCACCAGGTGCACCGCGGCACGGGGCGAGGCGCCGAGGCTGACCTGTGGATGGCTGCGGGTCGCGTCCGCCAGGCGCACCACGTAGTCGAGGATCTGGGGCGAGGCGTGGATGCGGCGCACCCTGCGCACGTGCTCCGCGATCCGCTCGGGCGTGGTGCGGGTGCGCACGGCATCGAGCACGTCGCGATCGCCGCGGGGGACGGGCCCCGCCTGCGCGGCCAGCATCCGCGACTCGGCCGACGGCACGGGATAGCCCATGGAGGTCTGGGCGAGGAACCGGTCGCGCTGCGCCTCGGGCAGGCGGTAGGTGCCCTCCATCTCGACGGGGTTCGCGGTGGCCACCACCATGAACGGCTCCTCGAGCTCGTAGGTGGTGCCGTCGACGCTGACCTGCCGCTCCTCCATGGCCTCCAGGAGCGCCGACTGGGTCTTCGGGGAGGCGCGGTTGATCTCGTCTGCCAGCAGGATCTGGGTGAACACGGCGCCGGGGCGGAACTCGAACTCGCTGGTCGACTGGTTGAAGATGCTGGCGCCGGTGACGTCGCCGGGCAGCAGATCGGGCGTGAACTGGATGCGGTGGCGCTCGGCGCCGAGCGCGGCGGCGAGGGACTTGGCGAGCATCGTCTTGCCGACCCCGGGGATGTCCTCGATCAGCAGGTGGCCTCCGGCGAGCAGCACGAGCAGGGCGATCTGGGCCACTTCGCGCTTTCCCTCGACGATGGTCGAGATCTCGGCGATCACGCCCTCCGCCTCGGCAGCGATCTCCCGCACCTCGGCCTCGGTGATCGGAAGCTCGGGGTCGATGGGCTCCGGGCCGGTGGTGTCGGGGCCGGTGGTGTCGGGGTCAGCGGTGTCGGGGCCGACGGGGTCAAGACCCGAGGCGTCTGGGTCGACGGGTCCCAGGCGGACGTGTTCGGGCCCCGTGGACGCAGGACCAGTGGGCGCAGAACTCGTGGGCGCCGGACTCATCGCAGGAGCGTCATCGCTGTTCGGAGCGGCCGCAGCGGCGGTTCGGCGGGACTCTTCCCCTCCACGATAAGAAGCGTCGCCGGCTGCCTCGGACTGCGTCATGGGGATGCTCCTTGGATGTGTCGCCCGCAGAAGTGTTCGCGAAGAGTTTGCCCAGCGATGAATCCCGCATGGGCGCACTCCGCTGGGCCTGCTCATAGGGTAGCCGGGTTGATCTTCATTACCGAGGAGTCTTTCTGTGATCACCCGAGGCCGTTCCACGCTCGCCTGCCTGGGTGCAGGCGTGGCGCTGGTGGCGTCTGCAGGGGTCGCGCCCGCGGCGCTGGGTGACCCCACGCCCCCGGCGGCCGACACCCAGGGCGAGGTGTGCAACAAGCCCGCGACGCTCAGCGTCGCCGGGGATTCGGGCGACCCGACCGTGGGCCAGCCCGTCACCGTCTCGGGAATCTGCTTCCCCGTCGGTGAACAGACCCGCGGAACCGTCAACGTCGCCGGAGCCGAGTCGCAGTCCGAGGGGATCACGAGCGACCGGAACGGGCGCGTGAGCTATACGTTCGTGCCCGAGGAACCCGGTGAGCACATCGTCCAGATCGTCCTGCAGGGCGAGCGCAACAACGCCGACATCAGCTTCGACGTGGCCGAGGCCGAGCCTGCACCTGATGACCCCGAGCCCTCGGACGGCGGTGGGGATGACTCGAAGGACGACAACGACGACGACAGCGGCGAGGGCACCGAGGGCGACGGCACCAGCAAGGACGACGACGCCGCCAGCGACGACGACCAGTCGAATGCAGACGGTTCCGACTCCGACAACTCCGATTCCGACGATTCCGGGTCCGACGACTCGGGCTCGGGCTCGAACGGCTCGAGTTCCGGTTCGGGGGGATCCGGCGGCTCCGACTCGGATGACGCAGGCTCCCACGGTTCCGGCTCGAACGATTCGGGATCCGGTGACTCGGGCTCCCAGGGAACGGGGTCCCAGGGCACGGGGTCCCAGGACTCCGACAGCTCCGGGTCGAACACCGGCGGTTCCAGCAGTTCAGGCGACTCCGACGAGCCCGACAGCTCAGGCAGCTCGGGCAGCTCAGGTGGCTCCTCGGACGACGACGCGAGCTCCGGCAGCTCCAGCTCGACGGATTCGGGGTCCGGGGGCTCCGACGAGTCGGATTCCACGGGCTCGGACGATGCCGATCCCGCGGACCCTGACGCCACCGCCGACGCCGACGCCGACGATCCGAGCGCGAACGGTTCCGAGGAGTCCGACAGCGCAGGGAGCTCGTCCGGCTCCGAGGAGTCCGGTGGGGACTCGTCGACCGATCCGCAGCAGCCCGCCCCGTCGCAGGACGCCGGTGACACGGCTTCTCACGATTCCGGAGAGGTCGGTGCGGACGATTCGCACTCGTCGGGCGACGACGTGGCGGAGGGCTCCCCCTCGGACGCCGGATCCGATCATCGTGCGACGACCGGCATCGACGTGAGCGCGTCGGCCACGATCACCGCGACCGCGGTGAGCGGCGGCGCGATCGCCCTGGGCGTCGGCCTCCTGCGCCACCGTATGCACTGACTCCGCTGAATGCACTGAGCTCGTCGGCCTCCTGCGCCACCGCATGCGCTGAGCCGCCCGTCCGGTGATGCACAGGCTCGTGCGGCTGTGCGCGGGCCACATCCGGCCATGGTACTGACCCCGTCGGGCCGTGCACTGTCCTCGTCGGGTGCGACGGCCCGTCTGCCCGTCGGCAGGTTCAGGCCCGTCGGCCGCGTGCCGTCTGCAGTCCGGTGAGCACGGCGATCAGCACAGCACCCACCATCAGGCCGATGCCGCCCACGGCCACGGCGCCGCTCACACCGACCAGAGCGCCAAGCCAGGCGATCGTGATGCCGTTGCCGGTGCGCATGCCGCTGCCGACCATCCCGTAGACGCCGACGACCCGGCCGCGCCGGTCCGCCGGAGCACGCAGCTGCACGATCGCCTGCCCCACCGAGGTGGCCGCCAGGTTCGCGATGCCTCCCAGGACCAGTGCCGCCAGGGCGATCCCGTAGTGCGAGGTGGTCGCGACGATGAGACTGGTCAGTCCGAACATCACGGCCGCCACGATCGCGGCCTTCACGTCGGCCTTGATGAGTCCCGTGGCCTCGAGCAGGAAGCCGCCGATCACCCCGCCGATGCCGTTGGCGAACAGCAGCAGCCCATAGCCGAGGCCGCCCTCGTCCCCCGCACCGAGGGTGTCGGCGAAGTTGGGCATGGCGACCGTCAGGGAGGAGCCGACGCACACGGCGATCAGACCGGCGAGCGCGATCATGCCCACCAGCACCTTGTCGTCCGCGACACTGCGGATCACGCGCGGGGTGTCCAGGATCGAGACCCGTTCGCGCATCACCAGGCCGCTGCGGGAGTGCCCGGTGAAGGGCGTGCGCGCCATGAGCAGCGTCATCGGCAGGTAGAACAGGATGTTCGCGAAGATGCCCCAGGTGGGGCCGAGCAGCAGGAGCAGCGCGGAGCCGACCACGGGCCCGGCGAGCACGCCCAGGCTCTTGAAGGTCGCGTTCAGCCGCACCGCGCTGGGCAGCTCACGGGGCTCGGCGAAGTCGTGGAGCATGAGCTGTTCAGCCGGGCCCCACAGTGCCCCGGCGCAGCCGTGCAGCACCAGCAGCACGCAGGCGCTCCACATCTCCAGGGTGCCGGTCAGGAACAGCAGCCCCCATCCCAGGGACACGAGAGCGAACAGCCCCTGGGCGATCTGGATGATGCGTCGGCAGTCGTACTTCTCGGCGAGCCCGCCGAAGACCACGGAGAACAGGAGGAAGGGCAGCCAGTGGCTGATCACCTGGAAGCCGACCAGCCAGGGCGAGTGGAACGTCTGCCAGAGCACCCAGTAGGTGATGACGTGCTCGATGTTGTCGCCCATCATCGACATGCCGGCGGTGATCAGATACGGCCGGGAGTGCTTGTCGCGCAGCGGGCCGAAGCGGCGCGGGCGCGGGGAGACGTCTGTGGTCATGCCAGGTCAGACCCCATCGACCCCGTCGACATTGTCCGCCCCGTCGGGCCCGTCGGGACGACACATCGCGGCGCGGCGAGCACGAGCTGAACGGGCACTGGACTCCTTCGAACGGGGAGGTGCGGGGCCCGCGCAGCGGGAGTTCGACCACGGTACTCGCGGCGGCGTGCGCAGGGCACGGAGGGTCCAGAGGGCGGGCCGCGACGAGCGCGTCAGAGGGGCGCGACGAGGGCGACGGATGGTGCGTCCCCAGGCCCACGCGCTCGTCACCGATCCCGGTGAGGAATCAGGCTGCCACCGCATCTGTCCTTGTTACGTTGTCGACATGGACAGGATCCTGCTCATCCGGCACGGCCAGGCAGACGGACACGACGGGGATGACCCCGGCCTCAGCCCCCTCGGGGTGCGACAGGGGCGGCACAGGATGCGAGACGTCGCCTAGCTGGCGGATCTCTCCACGATCAGATCCGCCGTCTCCTCCGGGCTGAGGTGAGTGGAGTCGACCCAGAGCACGTCCGCCCCGAACGCTTGATGCATCCGCGCGATGACCCCCGCATGGTCGTCGAAGTCGAACCGCTCTCGCTCGTCCCGCTGTCGGTTCCTGGCCACGCACTCGGCAGGGTCGGGAGCCAGCACCACCGGGCGCAGACCCCACGCCCCGAGCGCCGTCGCGAACACAACGAACTGAGCCCTGTCGGGGATGATCCAGTCGATGACCGGAGTGATCCCGGCCGACGCGATGTTCTGTGCGAGAGCGCAGAGGTTCTGGTTGCACAGGGCCACTTGCCGCGCCGCCTCGTCGGCGGGCTCCCCGAGGGGCCAGACGTATCCACTCACGACGAGCCGGGCGATGAAATCGCCGTCGAGCAGAGCCGAACGGCGGAGCCTCCGGGCGAGCAGTGTAGTCACCGTGGACTTCCCCGCCCCGGGCGGTCCCGTGACCAGCAGGATCGCCCGGCCCGCGTCGAGAGCCTCGAGGCGTGCGGAGCCGACGGGAGAGGGGTCGACAGGCGTCATGAAGGCACCGTAGGTCGCGTCTCCGGAAGGAGCCAACGGTTTTCCGAGGCGGGCACCGCTCAGCCTTGATGACGCCCTCCGTGGACGACGCCCCGTCGCACGCACGGGTGAGCCTCGTAAACTGAGCCGCATCCGATCCGCTCTCGATCCGAGGAGCATTCCCATGGCTGCGAAGAAGACCGTCACCATCGAGGGGCGGGCGACCGTGCATGCGATCGGCGAGCGTTTGATCGCTCCCCTGCCGGAGGACGTGAGCGCACAGCTGCCCTCCCGCGGGCAGGTCGCGATGGTGGGCGCCCTGGGCGATCACGAGGTCGAGCTGGTGCTCGAGCCCGACGGCCGCAAGGGCCACTGGATCTCCCTGAACGATGAGCTCGCGGCCGCTCTGAAGGCGGCCGACGGGACGCGCCTCACCTTCACCCTCACCACCGCAGCCCGGTGGCCGGAGCCCGAGGTGCCCGAGGATCTCGGGGCCGCGCTCGAGAGCGCGGACGACGTCGAGCAGCAGTGGGACTCCATCACCCCGATGGCCCGGTGGGAGTGGGTGCGCTGGGTGGGCGCCACGAAGAACGCCGACACCCGTGCCAAGCGCGTGGACGTGTCGATCGACAAGCTCCGCAAGGGCAGTCGCCGACCCTGCTGCTTCGACCTCTCCTCCTGCACTGACCCCGAACTGTCCAGGAGCGGGAAGCTGCTCGGCATCGAGTGAGTGGCTGAGCGCCACGAGATAAGCCGCAAGGTCGGCGCCCGGCGCCGAGCCAACCTCAAGCCTTGTCCTTGGATGGACCGTCCGACGGCACCGCACCAGGTGTTGTCCGTGGGCCGCTTCGGCATCGACCGTCGGTCACCACGCTTACGCTGGTCGAATGGCCGTTCCGCATCACAGTCCGTCCCGCTCGAGCAACATCTCCGGCGGGCAGCGCGTGGACCTCGTGCTCGAGGGCGGCGGCGTCAAGGGCATCGCCCTGGCCGGGGCGATCGAGGTGCTCGAGGAGCGCGGCTATCGCGTGAACCGGGTGGCCGGCTCCTCGGCGGGTTCCATCGCCGGTGCGCTGGTCACGGCGGATATTCCCGCCTCGACGCTCGTGCAGATCCTGCGGGAGACGGACTACCGGATGTTCCAGGACGGCCCCTTCTGGGTGCGCCTCCTGCCGGGCAAGGTGCTCAGCGTGCTGCTGCACAACGGCATCTACCGCACCACGGCCCTGGCGCGGTGGCTGGAGGAGCAGCTGACGACCCACGGCCGCCCGGACCACACCGGCACCTTCGCCGATCTGCGCTACCGGGATCCGGACCCGGACCTCGATGGGCACCACGGAGAGGAGTACCGGCTCGTGGTCACCGCCTCCGATCTCTCCGCCGGTCGGCTGCGCCTCCTGCCCGCCGATGCCGACGCCTTCGGGATCACTCCCTCGACGCTCCGCGTGGTCGACGCCGTGCGCGCGTCGGTCTCGATCCCGCTGTTCTTCCGCCCTGCGAAGTGGAAGACCCTCGGCGGGGGCACCTCGTGGCTGGTCGACGGCGGGATGCTCTCGAACTTCCCGGTCTCCGTGTTCGATCGCGAGGACGGCGAGCCGCCACGCTGGCCCACCTTCGGCATCAAGCTCTCCGCGCGCCCCGAGAACGGCTTCGGCACCGTCAACCGGATCTCCGGACCGATCTCGTTCGGCAAGGCCGTGCTGAACACCCTCACCGGGTTCTACGACCGCATGCACATCGAGGATTCCCACGCCGTGGCCCGCACGATCTTCATCGACACCGATGCCGTGCGGCCCACCGAGTTCGACCTCTCCGACGAGGACCGCGAGATGCTCTATCAGCAGGGCAGGCGCGCTGCCACGGAGTTCCTCGACGGGGCGGGCGCGCAGCAGGCCTGGGACTTCGCGCAGTACATCGCCACCTACCGCTCCCCCGGCTGATCAGCCCACATGTCCGTCGCCCTCTGCGTGCGGGCGCGCGAGCACGGGGCACGGGGCACGGGGCACAGAGCAGAGAGCAGAGAGCAGAGAGCAGAGAGCAGAGTTTCCTACCGGCCGTCCGTCGGCTCCTGGGAGGGCTCGCCGGTGCGGCGGTGCTTGCGGTGCCGTTGGAGGGACGGACGCGCACCCTGGAAACGGTGCGCATCGGCGATGTCCCAGTCCCGGGCCCACGCGGTGTGCTCGGTGCCGTGCAGGAGCTCTCCCTCGTCCAGCCAGGTGTACAGGTCCTCGTAGGTCAGCACCCGCGCAGGATCGATGCGTCGCAGCACGTGATGCGGGCCGAGGTCGTCGAACGACTCCAGCCCCATCGAAGCGAGCAGCTCCATGGCCGATCGCACCGTCGCCTGCTGATACCGCATCACCCGGGGCCCCTTGTCCTCGACGACCACTGCTCGGCTGCGCCGCGGGTCCTGCGTGGCCACACCGCTGGGGCACGTATTGGTGTTGCACCGTTGGGCCTGGATGCATCCGGTCGCCATCATCATCGGCCGGGCCGCGTTGCAGAAATCCGCCCCCAGGGCGATCTTCCGGATGATGTCGTTGCCGCCGGCGATCTTTCCCGAGCATCCGAGAGCGACGCTTTCGCGCAGCCCCGTCCCCACGAGCGCGTTGTGGACGATCACGAGGGCGTCGGACAGCGGCGTCCCGACGTGGTCCTCGAACTCCAGCGGTGCTGCGCCGGTTCCGCCCTCGGCGCCGTCGACCGAGATCCAGTCCGGCGTGATGCCGGTCTCCAGCATGCCCTTGCACATCGACAGGACCTCGGAGCGCTCACCCACGCAGAGCTTGATCCCGACGGGCTTGCCGCCGGACAGCTCCCGCAGCCGGGCCACGAAGTGCATCATCTCCACCGGCGAGCTGAAGGCCGAGTGCGCCGCCGGGCTGACGCAGTCCTTCCCGAGGGGGACGTCGCGCGCCTCAGCGATCTCGGGGGTGATCTTCGCCGCCGGGAGCACCCCGCCGACACCGGGCTTCGCGCCCTGGCTGAGTTTGATGAGGATGCACTTGACCTCGGGCGTGGCCGCCTTCTCGGAGAACTCGTCCGGGTTGAATCGTCCGTCGGACGTTCTGCATCCGAAGTACCCCGATCCGAACTTCCAGATGATGTCGGCGCCGTATCGCAGATGGTATTTGGACAGTCCGCCCTCTCCGGTCTCCTGGGCGAACCCGCCGTGCTTCGCGCCGTAGTTCATCGCCATGACCGCGTTCGCCGAGAGGGATCCGAAACTCATCGAGGACACGTTCAGCATCGCGGTGTCGTACGGCTGCGTGCAGTCGGGCCCGCCGAGCCGCACGCGAGGCGGTGTGCGCATCGGCTCGAGCGGACTGGAGGCGTGGAGGATGTGGTCGTATCCGGCACCCGTGATGTCGTTCTCGGTGCCGTAGGCGTCGTCCGCGCTCAGGCCCTTCGCCCGCTGATAGATCATCGTGCGCGTGGAACGGTCGAACGGGCGGCCGTCGGTATCGCGTTCGATGAAGTACTGCTGGATCTCGGGGCGGATCGCCTCGAACGCCCAACGAGCGCGACCGATGACCGGATAGATGCGCAGGATCGAGTGCTTGCGCTGCAGAAGATCCCGGGCGCCGAGAGCCGCGACAGCGGCGGTCCCGATCGCCGTGGCCGCGAGCTTCCGGCTGGAACGGGGGATTCGGGGGGAACTCATGGGGCCTCACTCTGTCGCTCGTCAGTTCGGTGTCTCGTCGGTGGTGCCTGCGCCCGGCCGATGATCGGCGGGCCTGCTCGCGGGTCTGCTCGTGGCCCGGTCAGGGTCGGTTCGAGGCCTGCTCATGGTCTGGTCGAGGTCTGGTCGGGTTCTAGTCGGGGTCCTCGTCCTGCCCGAGATGCAGCTTCTGCTTGGCCCGCTCGACGCCTTCGACCAGCAGGGCCTGGGCCGACGCCGTGAGGACGCCCGGCTCCGCCGGGTCCCCCTTCAGCAGCGCGATGCCGGTGTTCTTCGCGAACTCGGCCGAGATGTGCGGTGGCAAGGGCGGGGTGTTCTTGCTGGTGTAGGCGTCGATGAGGGTGACGCCCCGGGTCGCGAAGGCCGCGTCGAGGGCGGGCTCGACGTCGTCGTCGGACCGGACCCGCCATGCCGCGAAGCCCAGCAGCTCAGCCCATCCGGCATAGTCCACGGATTCGACGTCCTGGGCGGTCGACCACAGGGGGTTCGCATCCTGCGTGCGCATCTCCCAGGAGACCTGCGTGAGGTCGTCGTTGTGGAGCACGATGACGATGAATCGGGGATCATCGCCCCAGCTCTCGAGATACTTCTTGATCGTGATGAGCTCGTTCATCCCGAGCATCTGGAAGGCGCCGTCACCGATCGTGCACACCACGGTCCGTTCCGGGAACGCGAACTTCGCCGCCGTCGCATACGGCATCGCGCCGAGCATCGTCGCGAGCCTGCCCGAGAGGTCCCCGGTCATGCCGTCGCGGAGCCGGATGTGGTGCCCGTACCAGTCCGCGGTGGACCCGGCGTCAGCGGTCACGATCGCCTGCGCGGGGAGCCGTTTGTTCAGCTCGTGGAAGACGCGCCGCGGGTTGACCCCGTCTTCGTAGGTCACCATCGCCTGCGCGGTCATCTCGGCCTCCCACTCGACCATGTTGTCCGCGGCGGTGTTCTGCCAGGACAGATCGTCGGTCCGGTCCAGATGCGGGATGAGAGCCGCCAGGGTCGATCGGACGTCGCCCCAGAGATCCAGCTCCGTGGGGTAGCGCAGGCCCATGTGCTCCGGCTTCAGGTCGATCTGGACGGCACGGGCCTGCCCGCTGCGGGGGAGGTACTCGCTGTAGGGGAAGTTCGTCCCGAGGAGCACGAGCGTGTCGCAGTCCTTCATCTGCTTCACGCTCGGCAGGCTTCCCAGCAGGCCGAGCTGCTGGGTGTGGTGGGGGACGTCCGACGGCACCACCTGCTTTCCGCGCAGCGCGGTGATGATCCCTGCGCCGACGAGGGACGCGGCCTCGAGGATCTCGGCGGTCGCCCCGGCCGCCCCGTGCCCGACCAGGAAGGTGACCTTCGCGCCGGAGTTGATGATCTCCGCTGCTCGCGCGATCTCCTCCGGCGGCGGCGTGATGGACATCGACGGCGCCACGGCGCTCGACCGCGCCACGGAGGGCCGGGGGGATGCCATGTCCGGCATCTTCATGGCCTGGACGTCGTGGGGAAGGATCACGACGGCGGGCCCGAGCCGGAGCCTGGCGGTCCGGAACGCGGTGTCGATCACCGCCTGCGCCTGTGCCGGCGCGACCACGGTGTGGACGTATACGGCCACGTCCGCGAAGGCGCGCTCGAGGTTGCTCTCCTGCTGCACGAAGGTCCCGAGCGATGTCGTGGGCTGCTGGCCGACGATCGCGACCACCGGCTGGTTGTCCATCTTCGCGTCGTAGAGCCCGTTGAGCATATGGAAACCGCCGGGGCTCGACGTCGCGATGCAGACGCCCACCTCACCGGTGAATTTGGCGTGGGCGGTGGCCATGAGGGAGCTGACCTCCTCGTGGGTGGGCCGCACATAGCTCACCCCCGTGCCGGCGCGCTCGGCCCGGCCCAGCGCCCCGTCGAGATCTCCGATCCCGTCCCCGGGATATCCGAACACCCGGCCGACGCCCCACTCCTGCAGGCGATCGATCACGAAGTCGCTGACGGTGGCTGTCATGGAAGAACTCCTCCGGCTGGATCGCTGCCACGTCGCTGCTCCCACGCGGCACCCTCCCGGGCCACGGGATCGTGCGGTCACGGGATCCTCGATGCGGGGCCCGGCAGGTGCCTCTCAACGTATCCCTCCCGCGAGGCGGACAACAGTGCTGCGTCCGCTCGGTCGGCCGCCTGCGACCCGGGCCGCTCGCCACCGAGCGCGCCGGGCGACGCGCACGGACCGGAGCCCGACGGCGGGCACGGTCTGCTTCCTGATCGGCTCCCTCTGCTTCGCGGCCAGGAGGCTGAGGGTCACACGCGGGCAGAGTCCTGCGACCACCCGGTCGAGGAACGATCCGCAGCGCGTCGAACCCTCAACATCCCAGGTCACGGCGCCACGTTGCGCTGCCGAGCCTTCTTCGGAAGGGGCGGTGCCGTGCGCCGGCCCTACTCTGTGATCCACGGCACGTCTCGTACCGATGTTGAGCGACCCGAGCCCCGGTTCGCACTGGGACCGGTCGCCTCGACGTTCCGAAGGGAGCACTCGTGAGCAGTCCCCATCCACCGGAAGAAGCCTCCGTCGCCCATCTCGTCGATCGGCTGTCGGAGCAGACCTCGCGCCTGGTGCGGGACGAGCTGAAGCTCGCCCGCGCCGAATACACCGAGAAGGCCAAGCAGGGCGGGACCGCAGCGGGATTGTTCGGGGCAGGCGCAGTGCTCGCCTGGTTCGGGCTCGGAGCACTGATCGCCACGGTGATCCTGCTGCTCGCGCTGGTCCTGCCGCCATGGGCTGCGGCCCTGATCGTCACCGTCGTCGTCTTCCTCGCCTCCGGCGTCGCCGCACTGCTGGGGAAGAAGAAGGCGGAGGGCCTGACCCCGACCCCCGAGCGGACCGTCGCCACCTTGCGCCGGGACGCCGACGCGATCACAGAACGGATCTGAGATGAGCACAGCCCACAACGGCCCTCGCGCGGAGGACATCGGGAAGCCGCCCCTTCGGCCCACCGATCCCGCCGGGCCTCCCGATCTGACCCCCGAGCCGGCCGACGACGCCTCCCCCGAGGACATCGAGTCAGATATCGCCCGCACCCGTCGCGAACTCGCGAACACCGTCAGCGAGCTCTCCCGGAAGCTCGATCCCACGACGCAGGCACAGCATCAGGTGGAGGACATCGCCTCACGCGTGCGAGGCCAGGCCGAGCACGCCCGCCAGACGGCGCAGTCCTCGATCAGCCGGGCGCGTGACGCGGCCACCGGGGAAGACGGCCGCCCCAGCCCCACCGCATGGATCACCCTCGGCGCGGGCGTCGGCATCCTCGCCGGTCTCGTGGCGATCGGTGCGCTCCGTGCCCGCTGAGCGTCTCGCGCCCCAGCCACCCCACATGCGCCTCGAAGGAGACCACCCATGACGCACAAGAAATCCACGAGCACATCCGCCAAGCTGCTCTACCGGCCCATCGGCCTGGTGAGCGGCGTCGCGAGCGGCGCGGTCGCCGGGATCCTGTTCAAACAGATCTGGAAGCTCGCCTCCCCGAGCAGCTCCGAGGACACGCCCAAGGCCCTGGAATCTGAGTTCCCGCTGCGGCAGATCGTCCTCGCTGCCGCCGTGCAGGGCGCTATCTACGCGACCGTCAAGGCGCTCGTGGACCGTGGCGGGGCCCGGGCGTTCGAGCGGGTCTTCGGCGAATGGCCGGGCGACTGAGCGGCAGGTGCACAGCTCTCAGCCCACAGCCCACAGCCCACAGCCCACAGCCCACAGGTTCACACGTCCAGAAAATTCGCAGATCCAGGAGGATCCCTCATGACGAGCACGCCCATCCATCATCCCGACGGGGACGATCCGCAGACTGGCTCCGAGGACCAGGGCTCGTCCGACGCCACCCCGGAACACGACCGCAAGGACCGTGTAGACGAGGAGACCAAGAAGCTCTCCCACGACGAGGCCGAGACGCACGACAGCACCGAGGAGGCTCAGAAGGAGGACGCCGAGGAGTCCGGAGGCTACGGGTACTGAGCACCACGGGCGGCGGGAACGCACTCGACACTAAACAGGTCGGTCGCGTTGACTTGCGAAAACCCTGAATACACTAGAACTCCGCCCCGTCTTACGGCACTGTTCTCAGTTCTCACAAACACCGCCCCGGATCGCAAGTCCGGACAGGGCAGATTCCGCTCGGGTCAGTTTGCGGCCAATGCCGCGAGGATCCGCTCGTCAACTTCATGGCGTGAAGCCAGGTGCTCGGCGACGTCGTAGGAGAACGACGAGTAGGTCAGGGTCCCGCCCTCGTCGATCAGTGCCTTGGCGCTCGGTCGGTCGGTGAGTTCGGCGAGCAGGGTCAGGGCGCGGTGGTCGGCCATGGCCTGAGCGAACACCCGGTGCCGGATCGACAGCCAGGGCGTGCCGTCCGGCCCGGGATAGACCGCGAAGGCGTCGCCGCCGAAGAACGGGCCGCCCGCGCAGGTGTCCGTGAACGGGTCGACCGGGGCGAGGGAGAACTGGGTCCACCAGAAGTTGTAGCCCCAGTGCAGGAATCCTGGCGCGTCGAACGCGAACAGCTGCCGGCCGAGCACCCGGTTGCGCACCGACGGCAGGGCGATGAAGCGGTTGGCGACGTCGCGGTTCTGGGATACGCAGTAGTACACCCAGGGCGTCCGTCCGGCCTCGAGGAAGGGGCCGACGTGGTCGGTGGCGACGATCGGGGTCGCGACCACGCCCTGCTCGGCGTAGGTGAAGGAGCTCAGGGCGTCCACCACGTGGGCGCCCTCGAGCAGGTCCGAGACCTGGGCCTTCGCCGCCGTGTACGCCTCGAGGTGCTCCTGGCTCGGCTCGTCGCTGACGTGCCACAGCACGTCCCCGTCCCAGGCCGCGTCCAGATGGGAGCGCAGTGCCGGGATCAGCGCCTCGAGCAGTCGGCGGTAGTCCGGTGAGGTGGCCTCGACGTGCCAGCCGAAGCGGTCCTCGAGCCCGTCGGCCGTGCGCACCTGGATCGCCGGGGTGGAGCGTGCGCCCCACTGGGTGAACAGGTGGGCGATCTCGATGCCGGTGAAGCCGAGCCGTCGGCAGATCTCGAGCCAGCGGTCCAGCCGGGAGAAGTCGAAGCGGTGCTCGCCGCCGGTGTCCTCGATGCCCACGAGCTGGACGACGGGCCGGGTGTGGCCTTCGGCGGTGTCCAGCGGGGGCGTCCACGTCGGGGTGAGCACCGAGTTCACGTCCATCTCGCGCGCGGAGGCGAGGAAGGTCTCGATGAGCTCCCAGTGGCGCTCCGAGAACACCTCGACGCCGTAGTAGGTCGAGAGGCTGTCCGCGTGGAACCAGTGGGTGTTGGTGACCGACAGCGGCGGCAGGCGGTGAGGGTGGATCTGCAGGTGCGCGGTGTGCTCGGCGAGGAGGTGCTCGCCGTCCGGGCTGCGGAGCGTGATCGTCAGCTCGTGCTCGCCTGCGTCGGTCTCCGACTCGGCGACGACATCAATCCAGAGTGCTTCCCACCGGCCGGGCGTCAGCTGCACAGTGTCCCCGGTGAGCGGTTCGAGCAGGTCGGGATAGTCGCCCGGTTCGGTGACCAGGTAGTGCTCGTCGGGCTCCTCGGGCGCGGGCGTGGAGACCGGCACGCGGCGCACCGCACTCAGCTGCACCAGCCCGGCGGCAGAGCCGCTCAGCTGCACGTCCACCGTGGAGCCGTCGGCCTCGTCGAGGAGCAGCGCGACCTGCACGGACAGCATCTCGCCGAGGAACCCCGAGGCGTGGGCACCCCCGATCAGATCGGCAGGGCGCGGGGCGGCGTCCCCGAGCACCTTCTCCAGGGAATCGGTCAGAACAGAGATCACTGGTGAGCACTCCTCGGATACAACATCGGATCGAGGTGAGGCAGAGACCGGCAATACGCAGGCTCGCCGCACGCAAAACACCTCGTCGGACTTGCGTGATCTTGAGTGTATCTGACCTAAACAATCACGTACAGTCAGCTAGACTCCGCTGTGCAGGCAACACGCGTTCGGATGGACACCGCTGGACACGAGGCTTAGAGCTCCGGTACGCATCGTGGGCAGTGCACCAGGCGCCCGAACTGTCCGTCGCAGGTTCCTTCTGTGCGTGGACGCCCGTGAACTCAATGAGGAGGAGATGATGACAGTGACGTCCATCAGGCGACGCTCAGTGCTGGCCGGTGCCGGCGCAACTGCCCTGACAGTGGCGGTCGCGGGCTGCGGGGGCGAAAAAGCCTCTTCGACCGGGGCACTGGAGCTCTGGCTACCTGCACCCCAGGGCAACGGCAGCGTGCAGGATGAGAAAAAGGTCTATGAGGACCTTCTGGCACCCTTCGTCAAGGAGCACGGCACTCCGGTCAACCTCACGCTGACTACTTGGGACAGCTACGAGGAGCGGTACCTCACCGGCGTGTCCAGCGGCACCGGGCCGGACGTTGGCTACATGTACACCGAGATGATGGGCGACTACGTAGACGCCGATGCAATCGTCCCAGTTGACGAATACCTGTCACAGGATGCCCGACAACGCATGTTCTTCCTCGAGGAAGGAAAGTTCGACGGGCACCAGTATGGGGTCCCTTACGTCGTCGGCAACGCACGCGTCATCTGGGCGAACCAGGAACTGCTGAAGCAGGCGGGGATCGCCGCACTGCCCACCACCTGGGACGAGCTCGCCGAGGTCGCCGGACTCGCCCATCGTGAACTCGGACTCCCCGGCATCGTGATGCCCTGGGGAAATCAGGCCCGCGGCATGCTGAACGAATGCTATTTCCCGTTTATGTGGCAGGCCGGTGGGGAGATTTTCACGGAGGACGGCAGCCGCACAGCATTCAACAGCCCAGAGGGGCTCGAGGCCGCACACTTCATCAATGACTTCCTCGTCAAGGAAACGATGCCGCGGAACGTCTCCGGCCTCAACAGCGACGACATCGAAACGATGTTCTTGGAGGGCAGGACAGTCTTCGCACCCGGGAGCGCAGCCAAGTTGCCCGTGTACGCAGAGGAGATTGCGGACCTAGGCTTCATCGACTCGCTGACTAATGCCACGCGCGCAACCTTTGTCGCCAATGACGCCCTTGTCCTTACCAAAAAATGTCCTGACAAGGAGCTCGGCACGGCGCTCATTGAACACCTGACCGCTGGAGAGAGCATGGAGAAATTCCACAGCGACGTACAGCACTTCCCACCCATCGGCTCCGACGAAAGACCGAACACCGACGATCCCTTCTCGGACACTTTCGCCGAAACGGACATGCTTCGCGGCTTGCCGATAATGCCTCGAGGTAATGCGGCTTATAACGCACTATTCGAGAATCTCCAGCAAATGGTGCTCGGGCGCAAGACTCCTGAGCAGGCTCTTTCTGATGCGTCAGCCTCCGGCAACGCGGCACTCGCGGCAGGGGTGTGAACGATGGTCGCTACTAGCCTCGATCTTTCATGGGGTCGGTAGGTCCGCTCGGTCGGCGTCGTTGCCGATCTTTGCGGACTCATTCTGGCATGAGGGTGTGACGGTCCGCCGCGTGTCGGTCGCGGTGGTCGGGCGTCCAGGGCCGTGGGTCCTTCAGAGAGTGCGGTCAGTGACAGGGCCGTGGGCTATCCAGCGGGGGCGGGCAACTGGGCGAGGCGGGCGTGGCCGGCCTGGACGATCCGAGCCCAGATCGACCGCTCCGAGAAGTGCAGGACCTGCTGTCGAGCATGGCGCGCGATAGTCGCGGGGATCTGGAACAAGCGGTGCCGGGCGCGTTTAGGCTCCCACCTCCTTGCGGGCTGGCCGGCATAGCCGAGCATCCCCATCCAAGCAGTAATCTCGCTGGCCAGGGCCACGATCTGGCACCAGATCCGGTTCTGCGCGAACGACGTCAGGGGCAGGTTCCGCAGGCCCATGTCCTTCGCCACGCGGATCCGGTCCTCGCAGCGAGCACGGCGACGGTGACGGAACTCGAGGTCCGCGAGCTGACCCTGCGTGGTGTTGGTCGCGAACGCCGTCAGGCGGTAGCCATCGACGTCATCGAACCGCAGTTGCGCACCGGGATGAGGGCGCTCGCGACGGACGATGACACGCATCCCGTCCGGCCAGTCCTCATCGAGGCCGAGCAGCCCCGTCAGCTCCGCGACGTCCGCTCCCTCCCGCACCTCGCCATCAGAGTTATAGGCGGGTTCCCAGACGTGCTTCGGGATCAGGCCGAACAGCTCCGGCGTATTCGCGGGCAGGGTGAACCCGACCGAGTACGAGACCCGCCGCTTCACCAACTCCTGCAGCGTCTTCTTCGTGCCGCCGGCCCCGTCGATCCGGACCAGCACCTTCCGCCCCGGCCGGGATCCCATCCCGACTTGGGCCAGCGCATCGGCGATCACGCTCTTATGGTCCGCTGCGGTGTTCGAGCCGGCGTTCCCGGGGCGCAGGAGACAGGCCAACATCTCTCCGGACCCGCCGGTGCCGTGGTCGACGAACGCGAGCAACGGATGGAATCCGAAGCCCTTCTTAAACGTCGGCCGCGCGAACTCCTTCTCGCTGTGAGAGGTCACCAGCGAAGCGTCCAGGTCGATGACCAGCGGGCTCTTCGCCGTGACCCCCGCGCTGGGAGCATACTCGCCGGCCAGGGCCCAGGCTCGACTGCGTGCTTTCCGGCGGGCGGCACTGATCGCATTCTCGACCGCCCGGGCGTCAGCCGCGAGGGTCGTCAGCAGGCGAGAGATCGTCGGATCCGAGGCCACGGACCCATACACATCAGGCTCCGCTCGGAGCGTGGCGACGTCAGCCAGGCAATCCCCACCGACCGCCAACATGAGCGCGAGATCGGTGAGGATCTTCCCCGGATCATGCCGCGAGAACGGCTTCCGCCACGGCGCCAGCGCCCTCGAAAGCTCGACGGCCAGGCCCGTCGCGCGGACGGTCTCGGTCAGCAACACACCACCGGCCTGACCGACCGCAGACACCGGCGCGACATCAACATGAGGACGTGGATACAACCCGGTAGCATTCACCCTGAAGGTGCTCCCTGAACTGGCGTGAAATGGACCTTAGACAAGCCCTATTCTTCCAGGTCAGGAGCACCTTCACCCATCACGACCCACCCCTCGGACACCTCAACGATGAAAGCCCGAGGCTAGCCCCGCGTCCACCTCCAGCACAGACACACTCTCCCGGACTGCCCAGCCCTCACCGCGCAAGGCCCGCAAGCCGTTCAGTGGGGCGCTGTACATCCTGCCGAGCTTCGCGATCCTCCTGGTTGTCATGATCATCCCGATCCTGACTTCGCTGTATTACAGCTTCACGTCTTACTCGGTCCTGGGGAGCCCCACGTGGATCGGGCTCGACAACTACCAGCTGCTGTCCCAGGACCCGTCGTTCGTTGATGCATTGATCGTCACGCTCATCTACACGCTCGGCGCAGTGCCCCTGCAGACTTTTCTGTCCCTAGTAATAGCCGAAGCTGTGGTACGGCGCTTCCGCAATGCATTCGGACGAGTCGTGCGCTCAGTACTGTTCGTCCCCGTGGTCTCCTCACTGGTCGTCGCCGCCGTCGTGTGGCGCGCAATCCTCGGCACGGACCAAGGACTGGTCAACTCGTTCCTCGGCATGCTGGGGTTGCCGGGGTTAAACGTCCTCGGAAACCCCAACCTAGCGCTGGCGGCCATCATCCTGGTGACCGTATGGAAGAATATCGGGTACTTCCTCGTAATCTATTATGCGGGCATCCTCGCGGTCCCTGCGGAGCTCTATGAGGCCTCGTCCGTCGACGGCGCCTCCCGCATACAGCAGCTGTTCAAAATCACGATCCCTTCGTTGCGTCCCATCACCTTGCTGGTGGTTATTCTGGGGACGATCTGGTCCTTCCAGGTCTTCGATCTGGTCTACGTGATGACCGGCGGCGGTCCTGGCGGAGCCACCGCCACCATCGTCGTACGCCTGTATCAGGCAGGCTTTGAGAACTTCCAGATGGGTTACGCGAGCGCGATGGCCATGATCCTGTTTGTGATTGTCGTGGCCATCGCGATCGTGCAGAGAAAGGTGCTCTCCGATGACTGAACTGACCACCGACTCAAGAGTTGATAGACCCACCGAGACGCACAAGACCTCCCGACATGACCTCAAGAATGACGCGTCGCGCGGGACGGTAGCCCGCCACCCCAGTAGTGGCGACGTCGCCTGGGCGGTCGCGCTGGGCGCTCTGGTGTTGCTAGCCTCGGGCTTTCATCGTTGAGGTGTCCGAGGGGTGGGTCGTGATGGGTGAAGGTGCTCCTGACCTGGAAGAATAGGGCTTGTCTAAGGTCCATTTCACGCCAGTTCAGGGAGCACCTTCAGGGTGAATGCTACCGGGTTGTATCCACGTCCTCATGTTGATGTCGCGCCGGTGTCTGCGGTCGGTCAGGCCGGTGGTGTGTTGCTGACCGAGACCGTCCGCGCGACGGGCCTGGCCGTCGAGCTTTCGAGGGCGCTGGCGCCGTGGCGGAAGCCGTTCTCGCGGCATGATCCGGGGAAGATCCTCACCGATCTCGCGCTCATGTTGGCGGTCGGTGGGGATTGCCTGGCTGACGTCGCCACGCTCCGAGCGGAGCCTGATGTGTATGGGTCCGTGGCCTCGGATCCGACGATCTCTCGCCTGCTGACGACCCTCGCGGCTGACGCCCGGGCGGTCGAGAATGCGATCAGTGCCGCCCGCCGGAAAGCACGCAGTCGAGCCTGGGCCCTGGCCGGCGAGTATGCTCCCAGCGCGGGGGTCACGGCGAAGAGCCCGCTGGTCATCGACCTGGACGCTTCGCTGGTGACCTCTCACAGCGAGAAGGAGTTCGCGCGGCCGACGTTTAAGAAGGGCTTCGGATTCCATCCGTTGCTCGCGTTCGTCGACCACGGCACCGGCGGGTCCGGAGAGATGTTGGCCTGTCTCCTGCGCCCCGGGAACGCCGGCTCGAACACCGCAGCGGACCATAAGAGCGTGATCGCCGATGCGCTGGCCCAAGTCGGGATGGGATCCCGGCCGGGGCGGAAGGTGCTGGTCCGGATCGACGGGGCCGGCGGCACGAAGAAGACGCTGCAGGAGTTGGTGAAGCGGCGGGTCTCGTACTCGGTCGGGTTCACCCTGCCCGCGAATACGCCGGAGCTGTTCGGCCTGATCCCGAAGCACGTCTGGGAACCCGCCTATAACTCTGATGGCGAGGTGCGGGAGGGAGCGGACGTCGCGGAGCTGACGGGGCTGCTCGGCCTCGATGAGGACTGGCCGGACGGGATGCGTGTCATCGTCCGTCGCGAGCGCCCTCATCCCGGTGCGCAACTGCGGTTCGATGACGTCGATGGCTACCGCCTGACGGCGTTCGCGACCAACACCACGCAGGGTCAGCTCGCGGACCTCGAGTTCCGTCACCGTCGCCGTGCTCGCTGCGAGGACCGGATCCGCGTGGCGAAGGACATGGGCCTGCGGAACCTGCCCCTGACGTCGTTCGCGCAGAACCGGATCTGGTGCCAGATCGTGGCCCTGGCCAGCGAGATTACTGCTTGGATGGGGATGCTCGGCTATGCCGGCCAGCCCGCAAGGAGGTGGGAGCCTAAACGCGCCCGGCACCGCTTGTTCCAGATCCCCGCGACTATCGCGCGCCATGCTCGACAGCAGGTCCTGCACTTCTCGGAGCGGTCGATCTGGGCTCGGATCGTCCAGGCCGGCCACGCCCGCCTCGCCCAGTTGCCCGCCCCCGCTGGATAGCCCACGGCCCTGTCACTGACCGCACTCTCTGAAGGACCCACGGCCCTGGACGCCCGACCACCGCGACCGACACGCGGCGGACCGTCACACCCTCATGCCAGAATGAGTCCGCAAAGATCGGCAACGACGCCGACCGAGCGGACCTACCGACCCCATGAAAGATCGAGGCTAGCAGCACTGCCATTCGTGTTCATGGCGGTCACGTCAGTCCAGGAAACCATGCGGATGACCGCCACCCTCAATACAGCTGACTTCACCCTTGACAACTACGTGCGACTGTTCCTGGAAAATAAGTTTGCCCAGGCGCTCCTGACCAGCGTGATCGTCGTGGTGATCGCTTGCGTGCTTAATATTGTGGTGTGCTCAATGGCAGCTTTTGCCTTCGAGAAGAACCCTTTCCCGGGCTCAGAGGCTGTGTTCTGGATCTATATCGCGACCATGATGGTCCCAGGCCAGGTCACGTTGATTCCGCTGTACGGGATTATACGCGACCTGGGGCTCCTGAACACACACCTCGCACTGGCGCTGCCGGTGGTCAATGCCTTCGGTGTGTTCTTGATCCGACAGTTTATGAAGGGCATTCCGAACGACCTGCTTGACGCCGCTAGGATCGACGGTGCCACCGACTTCCGGATCTTCCTACGGATCGTCATTCCACTGGTGCGACCGGTGATCGTTGCGCTGGCGGTCTTCACGTTCCTGTCTACCTGGAATGATTTCCTGTGGCCCCTGGTCTCAATCACGGACGCCGGGATGGAAACCGTGACGCTCGCGGCCGCGAACCTCCAGGGACGGTTCACCACTGATTACGGGCTGGTGATGGCTGGCGCAACAGTGACCTTCCTCGTACCACTGACCCTTTACGTGCTTCTACAGAGGCAATTCGTCGAAGGCATCGTCTCCAGCGGAGTCAAGGGCTGAGGATCCATCGGCCGTATCAGGCTGGTCGAGCGTGTCGGGGCCGAGACACCCGCGCTCCTCGAAGCGCGGCCGGTCATGATCCACGCCCAGACCGTGCGCGACGACCAACTCGACCGGATGGCCCCGGTCGGTATGATCGCCTCGATCTTCTCCGTGCACACCTGGTTCTGGGGCGATGTGCACCTGCGCAACTTCGGCCCCGAGCGTGGGCACCGGATATCCCCCGCCCGCTCCGCCCTGGATCGGGGTGTCCGCGTCACCTTGCACCAGGACTCCCCCGTCACGCCGCCGGACTTGATCCTGACGATCTGGGCCGCCGTGAACCGCAGCAGCCACACGGGTCAGCAAATCGGCCCCGCTCACCGCATCTCGACCTGGGAAGCCTTACGCGCAGTGACCGTCGAGGCCGCCTATCAATACGGCGAAGAGCATTCCAAGGGCCTGATCCGTGAGGGCATGCGGGCAGACCTGGTGATCCTGTCGGACGATCCTCTGAACACGGCCTCGAAGGACCTCCGCGATCTCGAGGTGCTCACCACCATCAAGGTTGACGAGATCGTCTATTCCGCATGATGTGAGGAATCGACCAACGGCGAAATCTCAGTCGATGATCTCGTCGTGCCCTTCGCGACGCAGCTCCGCGAGACCTTCACGCATGGCCTGGACGCTCTCCGGGCTGTGGCCGGTCCAGCCTTCGAGTTCGCGCACCACGCGCACCGGCTTGCCACTGCGGTAGGAGCGGGTGGGGTTGCCGGGGAAGCGCTTGTCGGTGACGTTGGGGTCGTCCTCGACCTTTCCTGTCGGCTCCACGACGTAGATGTGGGGCTGTCCCTCGCCCTGGGCGAGCTGGGCTCCCCAGGCCGCGGCGGCCAGCGTCTGGGTGAAGTAGATGTGGCTCATCGCCAGGTCATCGCGATAGTTCGAGGGCTGCTGCGGTGTGAGCCGATCTCCGGGCTCGAGCACCGCTTTGGTGCCGTGCAGGTAGACGCCTTCTTCGTACACCTCGAAGGGTGCGGGTTCGGTCATCATGCTCTCGTCTCCTCGGGGCCCGGCACCTCGGCAGGTTCCGGGATCATCACCGTAGCGGCAGGCCTCAGCAGCCTGCCCTGAGCAGCGCACCCGGTCAGGCCCTCTGTGGCAGCTGAGGCGTCGGGGTGTCCCCCTGAGGACCCTGCGGTTCTCCCCCTCGTGCCGCTGACCACCGCACTCGTACGCTTGTCCCATGACGTTGTCCGGGACCCTCGCCTTCCTCGGGCTCGCCGCTCTCACCATGGATGTGCTCGGCGGGGTCATCGCGACCGGCGTCCTGCTGCGCGGCGGGCGCCTCCGGCACCTGCTCACGTTCTGGGCCGGCTATGCGGCGGTGATCGTGGTCGCCACGCTGGTCCTGCACCCGCTGCTCGATGTGCTCGGGCGCTGGCTGCATCCGATCCTGCACTCCAACGGCGCGATCGGCAGCGTCGAGGTCGTCGCCGGGCTCGCTCTTGGCGGCTTCGCCGTCCACCAGTGGCGCTCTGCCCGCCGGCCACCCCTGCCGCGCGAGGGACCTGCACGGCGCAGCTCCCCCGCGCGCCTCGCACTGTGGCCGATGCTCACCGCGGGCGTCGCCTTCTCCGCGACCGCCCTCGCCGACCCTGCCTTCACCATCGCGGTGGGAATGGCCGCCCAGGAAGAGGTCCTCGCGCTGCGGATCGGCCTGCTCGTGCTGTGGAACCTCGTCTACCAGGCGCCCCTGGTGACGCTCACCGTGATCGCGGCCATCGGGAAGCACGAACGGATCGTGCGCCGCATGGCGGACTGGTTCGCCGCACGCCGACGCCCGCTGCAGAGCGCACTCGCCGTGGTGCTCGCGCTCATCGCGCTGGTGGTGCTCAGCGACGGGGTGCTCTCCCTGCTCGGGGGCCACGTGCCCTGGCTGCGCCAGCTGCTCTCGCTGCGCTGAGCACCTCCCGCAGCTGCAGCACGATCGAGTACTGACCGAGAGGGCAGAACGGCGGACCGGCCCGGTTCAGCCCTCCCGCGCGAACAGCCCTACCGCGTCCCACGCCACCCAGCCGCCCTCGGCGAGCTCGAACTCGATGACGTTCTCGCCACTCTGCAGCAGACCCTCGGGCACCTCGAGCTCGTGGAAGGACCGCAGCAAGGGGGAATCCGGCAGCGTGGCGTCGCCCTCGCGTGAGCCGCGGGTGCTGCCCGTCGGCAGCTCGATGTCTGCCATCGCCTTCTCATTCACCCGCACCCGCAGGATCCCGCCCAGGCGCGTGGTGTCCACCAGCCAGATCGCGAGATCGTGCGGGGCCGACGGCTCTCCGTCCAGGGTGAGGGTCCAGCGGGCGCGATGCGCCGTCGACCCCGCCCAGGCATCGCCCGGCCCGGGCAGCAGGTACGGCCAGGCGGTGCCCGGTTCGTCGACCCCCTGCTCGTACTCGATCACCGCGTCGGGGTAGTCCACGGCGATCTGCTCGTAGGAGCTCGGGGCGAGGTGCAGCTCCAGGGTGCGGCCGTCGAAGTCCCCGATCCGGGCGATCTCCCGGCCGGTTGCGGTCACCGAGGGCTGCGAGGTGCCGGTCATCGCGTCGTTCGCCTCGCCGCGCAGCCCTGCGTCGGAGACGGCCAGCACCCGATAGGTCCAGGTCTCCCCGGCCGGGTCGAGGTCGACATGCACGAACCGGGGGTAGACGGTCTTGCCCAGCAGGTCAGCTTCATCGGGCTCGCCGGGGCTCGCCTCCCCCGCCACAGCGTAGATCCGGAAATGGTCGATCAGCGGATCCCAGCCCAGGGGATCCCAGGTCAGCTCGATCGAGGCGAGGGCAGGGTGGGCGGTGAGGCCGGTGACGGCGTCGGGGGTCGAACTCATGGGGTGCTCCTTGCCGGCCGCGATCAGGCCGGGATCAGGCGGGAGTCGCCCGCGGGGGTGGTGAACCGGGCCGAGAGCAGCTTGGGCGCGGTGTCATCCGCCTCCACCCACTCCACGATGTAGAAGCTGGAGACCAGCTCCTCGGGCGTCAGGCGCAGATGGAGGTAACCGCGGCGGCCGTCGTAATGCTTGACGTACTCGTGCTGGAGCCAGTCCGGCGTGTACGCGTCGGTCTTCGCGCCGTCCCCGTCGGATCCCACCGAGGTGCAGATCAGCTCGACGCCCACGGTGCCGCTGCCGGGATCGGAGAAGTCCGCAAGCAGCTCGGTGGCCACATGCTTGTGGATGTCACCGGTGAGCACCACCGGGTTCGGTGCGCCGGCCATCGCGTCCAGCAGTCGCTGCCGGGCCGCCGGGTAGCCGTCCCACATATCCACGCGGTCCTCGGTGATCGCGGCGACGACCACCCCGTTGGCCAGGATGTTCCAGGTGGCCGGCGAGTCTGCCAGCCGTTCGCTCGCCCACTCCTCCTGCTCGGCGCCGAGCATGGAGCGCTCCGGGCGCTGCTGGTCCTCCGGGTCCGTCGGCGCGGGATCGCGGAACTGGCGGGTGTCCAGCAGGGTCAGGCGCGCGAGGTTCCCCACGTCGAAGCCGGTGGTGATGTCGCTGTCGGGGCCGTCGGGCAGCGCTTCGACGTCCAGGGGCATGTTCTCGTAGAAGGCGCGGTAGGCCACGGCGATGCGATGGGCGAACAGGTCATCGGGGACCCCGGTGCTCGAGCTGCCGCCGAGGTAGTCGTTCTGCACCTCGTGGTCGTCCCACACGGCGACCGCCGGCACCCGGGCATGGACCGCCTGCAGGTGCGGATCGGACTTGAACAGGGCATAGCGCAGCCGGTACTGCTCCAGCGTCTCCGCCTCGACCTGATGGGCGGGCCCCACCTCGACGCCCTGGCGCCACAGGTTCGACTCGGTGATGCCGTACTCGTAGATGTAGTCGCCGACGAACACCACGAGGTCCAGCTCCTCCTCGGCGGCAAGATGCTTGTGAGCGGTGAAATGGCCGTGGTACCAGGCCTGACAGGACACGACCCCCACGTTGAAGGACTCCACCTCGGCGCCCTCGGCGGGCAGGGTGCGGAATCGGCCGACGGGGCTGTTCTGACGTCCCACCGAGAACCGGTAGAAGTAGTCGGTGGCGGGCTCCAGGCCCTCCACGCGGGGATGGACGGCGTGGGCCAGCGCGGGCTGGGCGAGCGCCTGACCGCGGGCGGTGATCTGTCGGAACTCCGGGTCCTTCGCGACGTGCCAGCGCACGGTGACGTCCTTGCCCTCCATCCCGCCGTGCCCGTCCTCCGCGAGGGGCTCCGGGGCGAGGCGCGTCCACAGCACCATCCCGTCGGGCCGGGGCGCGCCGCAGGCCACGCCGAGGGAGAACAGCCCCTCGGGCTGCGGCGCGGTCTCGGCCTGCGCCTGCGGTGCGCGGATGCCCAGGGCGATCACGGCGGCGGAGGCGCCGCTCGCCTGGAGCAGGCGGCGACGGCTGACGGGGGCGGGCGCGACGGATGCCGGCATGAGGTCTCCAGGGGTCGAGTGCGGATACCTCAGCGAGTCGATCACGTCCTGGTGTCGCGGGGATGGCGAATGCAGAAATTCGGGTCGACCGGGGCGTTTCGGGAACCCGTGAGCTCGGCGCGCGCAGCCAGCGAGAACGGGCGGCCGGCAGCGCGGGGCACGGTGAGAGAAGCTCGGCCGGAAGCGTGTCCCGACATCCAAGGACCCGACTTCTCGGACATCTGACCAGGTCAGAGGATCGTGGCGTATCTCATGTCGCCAATGGTCAGAGGTTGCGCTTTTCCACTCGACCGTACTTAGGGTAGCCAAACCTCACTCATCGAGGTCCGTAGGAATCGCGCCGTGCGCTCAGCTCTCCGGGCAGCGCGGAACGAGTCCCCGTCGGCCCTCAGCATGCGCAGGAAGGCTCTCTCCCCATGACAGATCTGACGCAGGACGTGCCTCCCTCCCTGGCCCGTCCCCGCTCGACCGATCCGCTCCCCGCCCCTGGCGGCGGGAGCGATCCCGCCACCGAGAGTGCACGCGCCGACGGGCCCCCGACCCTGCTGACCACGGCGTCCGCCGAGACCTATGCGGAGCTGCTGCACGAGGTGGTCGACACCGTCGCGGAGCGCTTCCGCAGCGTCTCCTCCCCGTCCGTCGGCCCGGATCGTCGCGCGCTGGAGGCGATGGTCGCCGACGTCGACCTGGACACCGCCGGGATCGGCGACAGCGCCGCCCTGCGCGAGGCCGACGAGCTCTACGCGCGCCACGCCGTGTGGTTCCATCACCCCTCGTACACCGCACATCTGAACTGCCCGGTCGTGCTGCCCGCGGTCGCCGCCGAGGCGATGCTCGCCGCGATCAACACTTCGGTGGACACCTACGACCAGTCGCTCGTGGCCACCTTCATCGAGCAGCGCCTGATCACCTGGACCGCCGAGCGGATCGGATTCGCGGCCGGCGACGGGGTGTTCACCTCGGGCGGCACGCAGTCGAACCTGCAGGCGCTGTTCCTCGCCCGGGAGCACGCCATCCGGAAGTCCCCCGCACCGCGGCACGAGACCATCGGCCGGCTGCGCCTGCTGACCAGCCCCGTCGGCCACTTCTCGGTCGCGCGCTCCGCCATGCTGCTGGGCCTGCCCGAGGACGCGGTCGTCACGGTGGACTGCGCGGAGGACGGACGGATGGATCCCGACGCCCTCCGCGTCGCGATCGAGGAGTCCCAGGCCGAGGATCGCACCGTGATGGCGGTGTCGCTCACGGCGGGCACCACCGATCGTGGGCTCATCGACCCGATCCATCCCGCTGCGGACCTCTGCGCTGAGCACGGGATCTGGCTGCACGTGGACGCCGCCTACGGGGGCGGCCTGCTGATCTCTCCCGCGCGACGCCACCTGCTGGACGGCATCGAGCGCGCAGACTCGATCACGGTCGACTTCCACAAGACATTCTTCCAGCCGGTCTCCTCGAGCGCGCTCATCGTGCGAGACCCCGCGGAGCTCTCCGCCTCGACCTGGCACGCGGACTATCTGAACCCCGCGGCCGAGGCCGTCGGGAAGGATGCCGAGCCGAACCAGGTCGACAAGTCCCTGCAGACCACGCGGCGGTTCGACGCGCTGAAGCTATGGACCACGCTGCGCTCGCTGGGCCCGGATCGACTGGGCACGATGGTGGACCAGGTGTGCGATCTGGCTACGGACGTCCGAGGCCTGCTCGAGACCGATCCCGACTTCGAGGTGCTGGGCTCGACGGACCTGTCCACGGTGCTGTTCCGCTTCCGTCCCGCCGGCACCGATCCCGCGACGGCGGACCGCTTCGTGCCGCTGATCCGACGGGTGCTGTTCGAGTCGGGCCGGGCGATGGTCGCCCGCACCACGATCGACGGCACGCCCTGGCTGAAGCTCACGCTGCTGAATCCCGAGGCCACCGTGCTGGACATCGCCGCCGTGCTGGACCTGGTGCGCGCCACGGGCCGCGGACTGCTGGCCGGGATCGACCTCTCCGACCACGAGATCCGCGGGGCCGAGTCCGTCCCAGCGCCCTCCGCCCGTGCGACGGGTTCCGCTCCGGTCGCCGCGGGAGGTGCACGATGAGCCCCGCAGACGGCACGACCGCGGAGAGCTCCGCAGCCTCCGCAGCTTCGGCAGCTTCGGCAACCCCGACGATCTCTACGTCCTTCCCGGCAGCGGACAGGGGACCGATCCATGACCTGGTGGGCATCGGCATCGGCCCGTTCGGGCTGGGCCTGGCCGCGCTCTCGGACCCGCTCGAGGACGTCGACGCCGTGTTCCTGGACCAGCGCCCCGAGTTCCGCTGGCATCCGGGGATGATGCTGGACGGCGCCACGATCCAGGTGCCCTTCCTCGCGGATCTGGTGACGATGGCCGATCCCACCTCGCGCTATTCGTTCCTGGCGTTCCTCAAGGCCACCGGGCGGCTCTACCCGTTCTACATCCGCGAATCGTTCTATCCGCTGCGCTCGGAGTACGACGCGTACTGCCGCTGGGTTGCGGACCAGCTGGATTCGCTGCGCTGGAGCCGCAGGGTGATCGCCGTGGAGACGGCTCAGAACGCCGAGGGTGCTGCTGCGGCCGACGACGGATCTGCGGCGAGCTCGCGCGCCGCCGTCGAATCCGTTAGCCCTGTCGGCTCCGCCGGCCCGCACGAGCACTTCGTGGTCACCGCAGAGGTGCTCGATGAGGACGGCGCCGTGGTGGGCCTCGAGCAGCATCGCGGCCGCCATGTGGTGCTCGGCGTCGGCACCGCTCCGGTGCTGCCCGAGCCGCTCCGCATGCTGCGCGAACAGGCCGGCGAACGCTCCGGCCCGGTCGTCCACACCGCGGAGTTCCTGCCCTCGCGCGAGCGCCTGCTGGAGTCGGGGCCGATCACGATCGTGGGATCGGGGCAGTCCGCCGCGGAGGTGTACCGGGACCTGCTCGAGGAGACCGACCGCCGCGGCATCCAGCTGGACTGGATCACCCGCTCCCCGCGGTTCTTCGCGATGGAGTACACGAAGCTCACCCTGGAGATGACCTCCCCGGAGTACACCGACCACTACCGCTCCCTTCCCGAGGAGCTGCGCGACCGGCTGGGCCGTGAGCAGCGCAGCCTCTACAAGGGCATCAGCGGCGATCTCGTGGACGATATCCACGACACCCTCTACCGCCTGGGGCAGGGTGGGCACGCGCCGCACACCACGCTGCTCAGCGACGTCGCCGTCACCGCGGGGCATGTCGACGAGGAGACCGGCGAGCACGTGCTGACCCTGCGGCACGGTCAGCTGGGCACCGAGCGGGAGCACCGCACCGGTGCCCTGATCGCCGCGACCGGCTACCGCTCCTCGATCCCCGCTTTCCTGGATCCCGTCGCCGACCTGGTGCGACGGGATGCCAAGGGTCGCCTGGACGTCTCGCGCGACTACACGGTCGACGACGCCGGACGGCTGCACGTGCTGAACGCCGAGGAGCACACGCACGGCGTGACCGCCCCCGACCTGGGCTTCGGCGCCTGGCGCGCGAGCGTCGTGCTGGCCGCGATCACCGGCCGCGAGCCCTACGCGATCGAACGCCGCATCGCCTTCCAGACCTTCGGCCTCCCGCCGCAGGAGAACCGCGACCCGCAGGCTGCGGCAGACGATCCGACCGCCGCCGCAGCGACCGCGGCGCCGTCGGCCGCAGCCCCGTCGGCCGAAGCGCCGTCGTCCGCAGCACCATCGGCCGCGGCACCGTCGGCCGCAGCACCCTCAGCGGATCCGCCGGTCCGCACCTCACCCCCGGCGGATCAGACCCAGGCTGCCCGCCCCCGTCCCGCAGGAGTCCCCTCATGAGCACCTTCACCCTCGCCCCGGTCCGGCCCACGCAGGATGCCGAGGCGGTCCACGCCTGGCTGACCTCCCCGCATGCCCGCTTCTGGGAGATGCAGGATCACAGTCTCGAGCAGGTCCGCGAGCACCTCCAGACCGTGGCCGCGCATCCCGCGCAGAACGGCTGGATCGGGCGTCGGCGCACCGCGGCCGACACCGGGGACGCCGGCGCACCGCTCTTCTACGTCGAGACCTACCGCCCGTCGCTGCTGATCCCCGCCCACGAACTGCCCGAACAGCCCGGCGACCTGGGCATGCACCTGCTCATCGCTCCCCCGGGCGAGAACCCGGTGCACGGCTTCACGGCCGCCGTGATGCGCGATGTGGTCGCCTTCTGCCTCGGCGATCCGGGTGCCGACGGCGTGGCAGGACTGGACGCGCTGCGTCTGGTCGTCGAGCCGGATGCTCGCAACACCGCGATCCTCGCGAAGAACGCGGCCGCCGGATTCCGGGTGCTGCGAGAGATCGACCTGGTGGCCGACGGACACACCAAGCGGGCAGCGCTCAGCGTGTGCACCCGGGAGGACTTCGCCGCCAGCCCGCTGGGCCAGGGGTGGTCCGGCGAGCGCGCCCCGCACGCCCACCTCTCACGCGGCACGGCCGCTCGCGCGCACCGCCACCTGGTCGCCAAGGCCCTGTCGGAGTTCGCTCACGAACGCCTGATCGCACCCCGCGCCGACGCTGCGTCGGTGCAGGCCGACGCAGCGACGCAGGTCGATGCACCGATGCAGGCCGACGCACGGAGGCCGGGCGATGCGCCCGCCCCGGCGGCCGCGACCCCGGCGCCCACCCAGCCGATGCAGGCCACCGGCGCCGACCTCGCCGTCGAGCGCCGCTGGCTCCTCGAGCTCGGCGAGACCGTCTACACCTTCCGCGCTCGTGTGCTGCCGCTGGAGCACTGGCTGGTCGAGGAGGCCTCGATCGTGCGCCGGGTGAACGATCTGCCCCAGCCGCTGGACGCCCAGCAGCTGATCCTCGACCTGCAGGAATCGCTCGGCATCCCCGAGGACCTGCTCTCCACCTATCTCGAGGAGCTCGCCTCGACCTTCGCCGCCGGCGCCGCGAAACTCGACGATGCGCAGGAGGGGCGTCGGCCCACATCCGGTGAACTCGTCGGGGCGGATCTGCAGACGGTCGAGGCGGCCATGACCGAGGGGCACCCCGGGTTCCTGGCCAACAACGGGCGCATCGGGTACTCGCTCAGCGATTACCGGGCGTACGCTCCCGAGACCGGGTCGCGCACGCGCCTGTTCTGGGTCGCGGCGCGGCGCAGCCTGAGCCATCTCGCGGTGGGCCACGGGCTCGACGAGCAGGAGCACCTGCACCAGGCGCTCAGCACGGAGGAGCTGGATGCGTTCACCGATCGGCTCGCCTGCCGCGGGCTCGACCCGTCGGACTACCACCTGCTCCCGCTGCACCCCTGGCAGGCCGAGCATCGCCTGCCGATCACCTTCGCAGCGGACATCGCGCGCGATGACCTGGTGCCGCTGGGCCCGGGCGGTGACGAGTTCCAGGCGCAGCAGTCCCTGCGCACCTTCTTCAACCGCACCCGCCCGGGCGCCCCGTACGTGAAGGTCGCGCTCGCGATCCAGAACATGGGATTCCTGCGCGGACTCTCCCCGCACTACATGCGCGACACCCCCGCGATCAACGACTGGGTCGCCGCACTGGTCGCGGAGGATCCCACGTTCGCCGACGCGGGCTTCTCGGTGCTGCGCGAACGGGCCGCGCTCGGCTACACCGGGGATGCCTACCACCGCACGACCGGCACCAATCCGCATCGCAAGATGCTCGCCGCGCTGTGGCGGGAGAACCCCGTGCCGCTGCTCGAGGACGGCGAGCAGGCGCTCACGATGGCCGCTCTGCTGCACCGCGACCACGAGGGCACGGCTCTGGTCACCGAGCTGATCCGCGCCTCCGGCCTCTCCCCGCAGGAATGGCTGGACCGCTACCTCAGCGCATACCTGTACCCGTTGGTGCACGCCCTGCTCGCGCACGACGTGGTGTTCATGCCGCACGGAGAGAACCTCATCCTGCGCGTGCGCGACCACGTCGTCACCGGGGCCTTCATGAAGGACATCGGCGAGGAGACGGCCGTTCTCGGCGAGCGCCCGCTGCCCGTGGGCGTCGCGCGCATCCGAGCGCTCGGGGCTGACGGTGCCCCGCTCCCCGGCCATGAGAAGGCGCTGTCGGTGTTCACCGACATGTTCGACGGCGTGCTGCGGCATCTGTCGGGGATCCTCGACGCCGACGGCATGCTTCCCGCCACGGAGTTCTGGGACCTGGTCGCCGCCGTGCTCGATCGGTACGAGTCGGACCATCCCGCGACCGCGAAGGGCCTGGCCGGGGATGTGGACCTGCGCGCCCGGACTTTCTCCCACTCGTGCCTGAACCGTCTGCAGCTGCGCAACACCCTGCAGATGGTCGACATCGGCGACCAGTCCGCCTCCCTGCTGCACGCGGGGCGGATGGACAACCCGGTGGCGCTCGCACGGGACGTGGCTGAGGTGCCGGCCGACGGGGCGGAGGGAGCGACCGGCGGGACGGCCGAGGGGGCGGAGGAAGCGACCGGCGGGACGGCCGAGGGGGCGGAGGGAGCGACCGGCGGGGCGGCCGGTTCGCGCGACGGAGCGACGGGTCCGCTCGAGGCGGGTCCGGACCGCGCGATCGCCACGAGCGGGGTCTGACCCCGCACGGCCGTGCA
>NZ_QPGN01000024.1:0-35537 GCF_003335205.1 Brachybacterium sp. JB7
CGGCCGGCCGCCGTGCGCGCGGGGGTCGCCGCTGCGCCCTCGGCGCTCAGAGCCGAAGTCGTCGCGTCCTTCCGGGCCCTGGGACCCGTCCCGCTGCCAGCGGCCTGCGCGGTCGAAGCCGTCCCCGAATCGGGGCTGATGAGGAGAGTGATGGTGTCGCATGGGGCGACCCCCTTCCTGTAGAAGTAGCATCACGATATATCGTTATGTATCGCGTGGCAAGGCCTCGTGGCGTCCGCCATGTCGGGTCATCCGCGGCGGCGCGCAGTCCGCCGAGGGGAAGGACGGTCCCTGCGCAGCGAACGGCGCCGGGCCCCCGCAGGGATCCGGCGCCGTTCGGTTCATTGTCCTAGCAGGTCAGAGGCCGGCCTTCTCGCGCAGCTGGCGCTTGATGCGAGCGAGCATCCCGGCCATGCCGTTCAAGCGCAGCAGGCTCACGACCTCGGCCAGGCCGAGCTCCCCGGTGACCGTCTCCGGGGTGTCGATCACCTCGCCGACGGTGCGGCCGTCCAGGGCCTCGGCGAGGATCGCGGCGAAACCGCGGGTGGTCGGGGCCTCCGGTGGGGCGGAGAAGAACAGGCGGGCGATCGCGTCGCGGCCCGATCCCTCGACCTCGGTGGCCAGGAAGATCGGGGACTGGCATTCCGGGACCGGCTCGAGCAGCTCGGGATGCTCCGCATAGCGCTCGGGCAGCTCCGGCAGGCCGTTGGCGAACTCCAGCAGCAGCTGCAGGCGGTCCCGGCCGGTCAGGGCATGGAAGTCGTCGGCGATCTCGGCGAACGCCTCCGGGAGAACGTCGCTCATCGGGCGGCGACCTCACCTGGTTCCGTGCCCACGGCGATGGGCAGGCGCACGGCGTTGCCCCACTCGGTCCAGGAGCCGTCGTAGTTGCGCACGCTGTCGAAGCCGAGCAGGTACTTCAGCACGAACCAGGTGTGGGACGAGCGCTCGCCGATGCGGCAGTAGGCGATGACCGGCGCGGAGGTCTCGAAGCCCAGCTCGCCCTGGTAGATCGCTTCGAGGTCCTCACGGGACTTGAAGCGGCCGTCCTCGGCGGCGGCACGGCCCCATGGGACGGACAGCGCAGTGGGGATGTGCCCGCCGCGCACGGTGCCCTCCTGCGGGTAGTCCGGCATGTGGGTGCGCTCGCCGGAGAACTCCTGCGGGGAGCGGACGTCGACCAGCTGGCCGCCCAGGAAGTTGAGCACGTCCTCCCGGTAAGCGCGGATCGGGGCGTCCTCGCGCTCGATGTGCGGGTAACCGGACGTGGCAGCGGGACGACCGTCGTCGGACGTCGTCATCTCGCGACCCTCGGCCTGCCACGCGGCGCGGCCGCCGTCGAGCAGACGCACGTCCGGATGCCCGAACAGCTCGAACACCCACAGGGCGTACGCGGCCCACCAGTTCGACTTGTCGCCGTAGATCACCACAGTGGTCTCGCGAGTGATGCCGGAGGCGTCCATGAGCTTCGCGAAGCCGGCTCCGTCGACGTAGTCGCGGGTGACCGGGTCGTTGAGATCCAGGTGCCAGTCGATCTTCACGGCGCCGGGGATGTGGCCGGTCTCGTAGAGAAGCACGTCCTCATCGGATTCGACGACGACCAGCTCGTCGCTGCCGAGGGTGTCGGCGAGCCACTGCGTGGTCACGAGCTTCTCGGGGTGGGCGTACTCCTGCAGGGCAGGACTCGGATCGACGGGAACGGTCATGGAGGAACCTTTCGAACGCTGGATGGACTGGATCCAGTCTGTCACTGCCGGGCGCTCGGTGGGGATCCGTGAACTGTGCTGCGAGCGGACGCCTCGAGGAGGTCGGTCCTCGCACCGGGCTTCCGCCGCTCTTCCCACGGCGGGCCCGGGCTCCTACGGTGGCTCCATGGAGAACCTGGAGCAGGAATCCCTCATCCCGAAGCTCGACCTGATCGTCCTGGACTGTCCCGACGCGATGGAGCTCGCGACGTTCTACGCGAAGCTGCTGCGCTGGCGGCTCGAGGAGGGATCGGACCGTGACTGGGCCACGCTCTCCCCGCCTCGCGGCGGCCTCACCCCGGAGAATCCGGACGGCGACGCCACGCTCGCCTTCCAGCGGATCGACGACTACCAGGCGCCGAGCTGGCCCGGCGGCGCCCACCCCCAGCAGTTCCACCTCGACTTCGCGGTGCCGGACATCGACAAGGCCGAGCCGCGCGTGCTCTCCCTCGGCGCGGCCGTGCACGAGCACCAGCCCTCAGGATCGGGCAGCTTCCGGGTCTACGTCGATCCCGCCGGGCACCCGTTTTGCCTCGTCCAGAACACGTGAGGGTGCCGGCGCCCCGACGGCTCTGACCCGGTATTCGACCATGCTGAGGGTCGCGCCACCTGGATGGGCAGGGTGCCCACTATCGACGGACCGGAACGGTGGTCAGTAGAACCCCTTGCCGATCACGGCGTGGCGGACCCCGCCCGTCGGATCATCGACATCGCCCGAGTAACGCGGAATGACGTGCAGGTGGGCATGGAAAACGGTCTGGCCGGCGGAGGCCCCGGCATTGAAGCCGACGTTGTACCCGTCCGGGGCGTGCTCCGCGTCCAGACGTGCCTTCACGACGTCGACGAGCTCCAGGGCCTCGCGCATCTCCTCGGGCGACGCGTCGAACCAGGTCGGGATCTGCCTGACCGGAATGATGAGCGCGTGACCGGGGGATACCGGGTGCGCGTCATGCACGGCGAAGGCAAGAGAGCTCTCGGCGATCCGCTCTCTCCGCGGGATCCTCGTGAACGGCGAGGACGCGACGTCCTTCTGCTCGGGCAGTGGTGCATCCTCTGATAGCCGCGCCTCCGTTGCCGCCCGCGTGACACCGAGCAGGGCATCGAGTTCCTCCACGGTCTGCGGCCGCCCGACGACGATCAGCTCGCCGGCCGGGTCGGTGCGGACCGCGCCGCCGGCCTCCTCGGCGAGGAGCGTGCCGCCCACCAGATCCCAGATCTCGTTGCGGTACGCGACCATCGCGCCGAGCTGCCCGGTGACCAGCAGCCCCCAATCCGAGGACGGCGCCCAGCTGCGCAGCACCCGCTTCGTGCCGCGTTCGAGGGAGGTGAAAAGGTCGTTGCGGCGCTCGTCGTCATGGCCCACCTCGTACCCCTGGGTGAACGCGACGGTGGTGCGGTCCAGCGGGACCCCGGTGCCGAGCACCAGGCGTCGGGGCTCCTTGTCCTCGCCCTGGGAGAGCCACGCGCCCGCGCCGGCGATCGCCCAGAAGGTGCGCCGTCGCGGGGAGTCGTGCACGACGGCGACCAGCGGACGGTCTCCCTCGCACAGGGTGATGCACACGCCGTAGACGTCCAGGCCCAGCACGTAGTTGTGGGTGCCGTCCAGAGGGTCGATCAGCCAGCGGTGGCGGGCTCCCGCCGCAGCGCCCTGCTCGCCCTCCTCCTCGCCGAGGATCGCGTGCTCCGGGTAGCGCTCGCGCAGCGCCTGAACGATCCGCGCCTCCGCCTCACGATCCACGTGGGTGACGAGATCGGCGCCGGTGCCCTTCGCCTCGATCCGGGCGGTGTCGTGCTCGGCGACGGCGAAGTCGCCGGCCTCCCGGGCGAGGGTGATGGCCAGTTCTGCTGCGCTGCGAAGATCCACCCGTCGACAGTAGCCGTGCGCCGGGACTAGGACGCGTAGGTCTCGAAGGACTCGCGGATCCGCGGCCCGGAGGCTCCGTCGGCGAGCAGCACCTGCAGCAGCAGGCGGGCCTTCGCGGGCGGCAGGTGCCCGGCCATGAGCGCTCCGGCCTCCAGCAGGTCCACCTCGCTTCCCGGATAGGCGTAGTGGTGGGTGGAGGTGCCGCCGGAGGGGATCCTGGTCGCGACCACGACGGGCACGCCGTCGGCCAGCAGGCCGCGCAGGCGCGGCATCGCGGCGGGGGAGACGTGCCCCATGCCGACCCCGGCGATCACCAGGCCGGAGAGGAGCTCCGCGGGCAGGTGATCGAGCAGATCGAAATCGTCGTCGAGCCCGGCCATCAGCGTCGGCACCCGGGGCAGACGCCCGAGCGGTGCGTCGGGCAGGACGACGGCGCGGCGGGGGAGGGGCTGCAGGAGACGCAGTTCGGCGCCGTCCACGATCGCGAGCGGGCCCGACGGCGTGGAGGCGAAGGCCGCGACCGAGCGCGAGGAGACCTTCGAGACCTGGTCGGCGAGATGCACGTGACCGTCGAACACCACCAGCACGCCGGCACCGCGGGCCGACGGCGACGCCGCGGTGCGGGCGGCGTCCTGCAGGTTCGCGGGCCCGTCGGCGCCGGGCGCGCTCGCCGGACGCATCGCCCCCGTGACCACCAGCGGGGCCTCGCGATCCCACACGCGGTTCAGCAGGAACGCGGACTCCTCGAGGGTGTCGGTGCCGTGGGTGAGCACCACCCCGGCGGCCCCGGCGTCGACCGCGTGCCGGGCCCGCTCGAGCACCTCGGCCAGATGGTGGGGGCGCACGTCGGAGGAGGAGACGTTCGCGATCTCGTGCGCGATGAGCTCGATCCCGTCGATCAGGGTGCTCGTGAGGCGCTCGCCGGCCGCTGAGTCCGGTGCGGCATGGCCGCCGTCCTCGCCCTGGGTCATGAAGATGGTGCCGCCGAGGGTCAGCAGGGTGATGGCGGATGGTGCGCCGGAGGCACCGGACGGGCTGGGCACCGAGGACGGGCCGGGGGCGCTGGACGGGGGCGACGTGCTGGTCACGACAGGTCCGGCTCCTCACCGAGGTAGAAGGCGGCGGTGCGCACGGACGCCTTGCGGGCCGGCTTCTTGTCCGCGCCGGAGGCGACGTGCGCCTCGTACCAGGCGTCCGCCGTGGCGCGCGTGAACTCGGCGCCCTCGGGGGAGCTCGCGAAACGGCCCAGGCGACCCATGAGATCGGCCGACGGGTCCTGGAGGTGCAGGGCCAGTCCGTACAGCGCACCGTCCCAGCCGCAGCCGGTCGCGGCCGGGCCGAAGGTCGCCCAATGGGCGTCGGCCGGGACCGTGTGGCGCAGCTCGAAGCGGGTGCGCGGCGCAGCGGTGCCCACGGTGCCCGCCTCCGCAGCGGTCCCGGCTGCTGCTGCCTCGGCCGACGCCACGTCCGCGGCCGGGGCGTCGCCGTCGGCCCCGGTCTCCTCCGCAGGGGTCACCAGCAGTTCCATCTCGCTGCGGCTGTTGCCGAACTCCCAGCTCAGCAGCAGGCGGCGCGGAGCCTCGACGGCGAGCACGCTGCCGTGGGTCTCCATGTCGGGCAGCGTGTAGGCACCGCCCTCGACCACCTCGCCGCTGGCGCGACCGAACCACACCTCGAGGTGCGAACCGATCGTGAGCGCCGACCACAGCTCCTCGGGGTCCACGGGGAAGGTCTGGGCGAGGGAGACGGTGTTGCCGTTCTTCGCGGGAGCGACGGTGCGGGTGACCTCGGTCAGCTGGGTCTCGGGGGTGGGAGTCGATGAGGACAAGGGGGTGCTCCTTCGTCAGGCGGGGTTCGAGCCCACTGTGTCAGGTGGTGGAGGTGCGGCGCAGGCGCACGATGACCTCGGCGTGCTCGGTGTGGGGGAACATGTCCACGAAGCGACCGGCGGTGACGCGCACAGAGGGCATGGCCGCGAGGTCCGTGGCCAGCGTGGTGGGATTGCAGCTGGAGTAGACGATGTCACGTACGCCGGACCGCTCGAGCCACGCGGCGAGCTCGGGGCCGATCCCGCGGCGCGGCGGGTTCACGACCACCACGTCCGGTGGGCCGTCCTCGCCCGCGGCCTCCCGGATCGCCCAGGCGGTCGCGTCGTCGGCGAGGAAGGTGGCCGGGAGGCGCTGCGCGGCGGCCGACTCACGGGCTCCGTCGATCGCCTGCGCGGAGACCTCCACCCCGGTGACCCGTGCAGAGGGCAGGGCGCGAGCGACGTGCAGGGCGAAGCCGCCGAGACCGCAGTACAGGTCCCAGATCCGTGGGGCAGGTACCGCCGCGGGGCTCGCGGGGTTCGCGCGGCTCTCTGGGTTCTCTGGATCTGCGGATGCCTCGCCTGCGGGAGTGTCTGCTGCGGTGCGTTCCTGGAGGATCTCGCTGATCCATGCGGCGCCCTGACGGTAGAGATCCCCGGCGACGCCGGTGTGGGTCTGCAGGAAGGACTGCGGGCGGGCGAACAGCGTGACGTCCCCGGTGCGCACGGCGATCGAGGACGCCCCGGCGAGAGGGATCTCCTGCTCGCCCTCGACGCGCGTGGTGTGGTCCGGATGGATGTTCGAGGTGACCGCGATGACCGAGGGGTGGGCGGCGAGCATCGCGGGCAGGTGCTCGCGGATCCGGCCCAGGGCCTTCTCGCTGCGCAGCACCAGGCGCAGCAGATGCTCGCCATCGGGCGACGCGGTGACCAGCACGTTCTTGAGCTCGCCCCGGCGTCGGGCCACGTCATAGGGCGGTACCTGCGCCCGACGGATCAGGGCCTTCGCCCCCTCGAGCACGGCCTCGACGCCGTCGGGATACAGGGGGCAGTCGCAGAGATCCGCGGTGAGCGCCTGACCGGGCAGGCCCAGGACTGGCTCCTGCGCGGTGCCGCCCACCGCCATCTTCCCGCGGGCGCGGAAGCCGGACTCGGCGCCGACGATCGGAGCCTGCCAGGCGGCGCCCGTCGCGAGGAACGGGGCCAGCAGCGTCTCGACGCGCTCGCGCCCCTCGGCGACCTGCCGGGGGCGGGGGAGGTCCAGGAGAGTGCACGACCTGCACTCCCCGGACTCGAAATGATGGCAGCGCACCCCCGGAGTCTACGGGGCGACGGTGAGCGGAGCCGGCACCGAGCCAGGGCGCGGAGCTTCGCATGTCAGTGCCCGCGCGTACCGTCGCAGACGGGTCATGAGACGCGGCTGCACTCCTTCGACAGAGGCCGCGCGGCAACCGGAACCGAACCCGGTGCCCGTCGAGGAAGACCCGGTCGGAGAGCATCCGCTCCTTCGGTCAGCGGACCCGTCCGGGCCCACGTCGGAAGGCCGAACGATGCACCACGAGAACGATCCCTCCGCGAGCACCTGGCGGGACCAGCTGATCGAGCTGGACCTGCCGGGCGTCGGCGCGATCACGGCCTGCGCCGACCCGGCGCTGTTCGCCGACGAGCCGGAGGGGCCGACGGTCGCGCCCGGGGCTGCGCCCGGGGCTGCGGCCGACGGAGAGGACGAGGACGAGCTCGCCTATCGCCGGCGTCGGCCCACGACACCTCCCGCACCCGAGACCGTGCGCGCCACGCTGAGGGACCGGGTGCCGTTCGACCTCGAGCACACCTGGCTGGTGCTCCCGGCGCTCGGCCCCGTGCTGCCCACGCTGAGCCCCGAGGGCATGATCGTCGCCGACCTCAGCGGCGGCCAGGCGCCGTTCGAGGCGCGCCCGCGGCCGACGGACCCGCCGAGCCGTCCCAGCCGGGAGGGCGCGAGCGCAGGGGCTCCGTCGGGTGGCGGGCGCACCTCGATCCGGCCCCCTGAGCGCAGCTGGTTCCGTCGGCCGGTGATCGCCGGCGCCCTGCGTCGTCGTGGGGGCCCGGTGGCACTCGGAGCGCTCGTCGGCTCGCGGCGCGACTGGTTCGAACCGGCCGCCGCGGCCCGGGAGGATCTGCTCGCCGCCCATCCGGACCAGGCGCTCGAGCGTGCGCTGCTGATCGCCGTCGAGCAGGGACAGGCAGCCGTGCTGCGGATCGGCCCCGGAGGCCTCGACGTGATCCCCACCGGGGCGGATCCGCGGGTGCCGGAGATCGAGGGGCTCGACCTCCTGGTCACGGAGCGGCCTGCGCGGTGCCCGTTGCAGGGGCGCGACGGGGAGGGACCCTGCCGTCCCCAGGGCGGCCCCTGGATCCGGGCTGCGCACGAGGCGCAGGTGAACTGGGAGGCGCGACGGTCGCTGGCGCTCACCGTGCAGGCCTGCGGGGTGTGCTTCGGGGAGCCGCTGCCGCCCGAGCCCGATCAGCCGCAGGTTCCCCAGCTCTCCCATCGCGAGTCCGTGGTGGAGATCAGCCGGCTGCATCTGCGCGACGGCGAGATGGTGCGCATCGACCCGATCGCGCCGCCGCGCTGAGCACCCCAGAACGGGCAGGACGAGAGGAGGGGAGGACGAGATGCGGGGAGGCGGAGGCTCGCGGTCGGGGAGCGTCCCGACAGCGGACCTCAGGCGCAGATGATCAGGAGAACCACTCGGTGGGCGGGCCCAGCGACAGCAGCACCGAGAACACGATCGCGACCACGACGATCGCGATGAGCGCCGCCGGGAGGGGATGGCGCAGCCCGAGGGAGGCCACCTTCTCGAGCGGCTTCCGGCCCGGCTCCGTGCGCAGCCGCCAGGTCTCCCCGAGCAGGCCCCGGCGAATCGCGGAGCGCTCGAAGGGCACCGTCATGTACGGGATGACCGCCGAGACGATCCCGAGCAGCACGTCGCGGAGCTTCCAGCGCTGATCGATCGCGACCAGGACCGTCACCACCAGGTAGGACAGGAAGGTGAAGCCGTGCAGACCGCCGCCGATGCGCACCAGCACGTCGGTCACCTGCAGGACGTACTTCAGGAGCATGCCCGCCAGCAGGAGGGTCCAGGTGACCATCTCGGCGAAGGCGAGCACCCGGTAGAGACGGGAGGGCGTGGAGAACAGGCGCATGGCCCCCATCGTGCCAGGACGACCTGGGTCGCGTCCGTACGGAGCGGCGCAGCATCCTCGCGGCGTGCGGGAGGGCGTGCTTCCGCTGTGCACTCCCACTGTGGATTCCCACGGTGCGGGCCATCGGAAAGTCGTGTCCCGGACCGACCTCCGCAGGGTGGATCCTGCACGGGCTCGGGGCCACACTGGCGACATGTCCACCATGACGATCCCCGCAGAGCTCTTCCTGTTGCTGACCAACGACGCCGGCCGTCAGGACGCGACCCAGTTCCGCAAGCCGGCGCTCGCGGCCGCCGCCGTCGTCGAGCTCACCCTGCGCGAGAAGGTGGCCATCGGGACAGAGCGCAACCCGAAGGTGACGGTCACCGACGCCTCGGCGCCGGAGATCCCCGAGCTGGACCAGGCCCACCGGGCGATCATCGTGCTCGACGGCAAGCGCCTGAAGTCCGTGATCTCCCACCGCTCGATGGACCTCACCGAGGTGCTCGGCGACGGACTCGCCGCGGCCGGAGCCGTGGAACGCAAGGACGGCTGGATCCTCACCAGCTGGCCGGTGAAGGACCCTGCGCTGGAGACCGCGCTGCGCAGCCGCCTGGCCGCGGCGATCGCGGATCCCTCGCGAGCGAGCCTGCAGGATGCGATCCTGCTCGAGCTGCTGAGCGCGATGAAGATCGCCCATCGCCTCCTCCGGGAGGAGACGGGCGGCATGAGACGTCGTGAGCTGGACAGAGTGGTCAAGGGACTCGCCGTCGATCATCCGGCGGCCTCTGCGCTCCGCCGGATCCTGGACGAGATGAACACTGCTATCGCGACGCAGGCTGCGATGATGGCGAACTGAGCGATGGCGAGCGCTCCGGCTGGGACGTGCTGCTCACGTGATCTCGCCAGGGGAACTCAGGTCGCTCGTCACCAGCGCTGAGCCATTTCTCGAGAGGCGGGAGTTCATGGTCGAGTTCGTGCTGTACTGCGTGCCCGCCGCCGTGTACCTGGTCGTGCAGCGTCGCCGAGCAGATACCTCTTCCACTCTCGCTCGCCAGCGGCTCGGCGCCGTTCGAGGTTCTCCATCGGCGTATGGGTGGGCGGCACTCCTGCTGGCGCCGCTTCTCCTCGCAGCGTGGCTGGCGATCGTGGCGATTCCGGATGATGTGCTGGCAGCTCCTGGAGTGTCGATCGCTCGACCCACGTCAGTCGGTGTCGCGCTCGGTGTGGTGCTGAGGGCTGTCGGGGAAGAGGTGCTGTTCAGGGGACTTCTCGGAGGCGTGTGCCTGCGGAGGCTCGGCTTCGGGCGGGGAAATCTCCTCCAGGCGGCGATATTCCTCCTGCCGCACCTTCCGCTGTTGCTCATCGATGTTCGGGTGTGGCCGGTCATCCCCGTGCAGTTCGCGGCCGGGTGGCTGTTGGGCTGGCTTCGTCATAGGACCGGGAGCTTCATGCCCGGTGCGCTCGTTCACACGGTCAGCAATCTGGCCGCAGGGCTGTTCGCGGGGTAGACGCTGCCGGGTCCGGGACGCTGTTCACGCGGCCGCAGTCAGCGCGGGCTCGGCGGGGAGGTCGCGTCGTGCCACCCCTCGCGCTCCCTCTGCACTGTGGCGGAATCACCTCGCCACGGAGGCCGAGCACCCGGGCTACCGTCCGGCGGCCCGCTTCGTCCGGGCGGTCGCCGGCGCGGTCCAGGGATCCTCGGGCCAGGGGTGCTTGGGATAGCGACCGCGCATCTGCTTGCGCACGTCCTGGTAGGGCCCGTCCCAGAAGGACCGCAGGTCATCGGTGATCGCGAGCGGCTGGCGAGCCGGGGAGAGCAGATGGAACAGCACCGGCACCCGGCCTCGCACCACGCGCGGCGTCTCGGACAGCCCGAACAGTTCCTGCAGCTTCACGGCGACCACGGGGCGGCCGTCCTCGGCGTCGGGCGCGGGATAGTCGATGCGGGCGCTCGAGCCCGAGGGCACCGCGAGCCGCTGCGGCGCCAGGGCATCCAGCTCCGCGGCCTCCGGCCAGGGCAGCAGATGGCGCAGCCCTCCGGCCACGTCGACCGAGGTCAGGTGCGTGGTGCGGGCCGAGAGCTGCGGGGCCAGCCATGTCTCCACGGTCGACAGCAGCGACGCCTCGTCCATCGCGGGCCACGGCGCTCCGAGCTCACGGTGCACCAGAGCCAGACGGGCCCGCAGCGAGCGTGCCGTGTCGTTCGCGGGCAGGGCGTCCAGCCCTCGGGAGCGCACGTGGGCGAGGACCGCCGGCACGGTGTCCTGCTTCGTGGCAGGGACCGGGGTCGAGGACAGCTCGATCGCCCCCAGCGCCCGCCGCGCCCGCGCCCGGACGGTGCCGCTCTCGAGCACGGCGGTGCGCTCATCGCGCAGCAGATCCGCGCCGGCCAGGAACGCGTCCTCCTCGGTGAGCGGGGCAGCGGTGCGGATCACCGCCCCGGTCCCGTCGGCGGCCCGCCCCTCGGCCCTCTGCACCTCCCAGACGGCGAGCCAGGGCGCTGCCAGCAGTCCGCTGCTCTCCGGGAGCGCCGCCCGGGTGCCCGAGGCGAGCAGGTAGGAACGGGAGCCGTCCTCGATGCGGCGCGCGATACGTTCGGGCCGGGCCAGGGCGAGGATCGCTCCCGCCTGCTCGGCGGCGTCCGGCGAGGTCACCCGCCTCGCGCCCCTCGAGGAGTCGCCGAGTGCGTCCCGGGCGATCCGGGCGAGACGGTCCCGCTCCCGGGCCCAGCGCTCGGTGCCCGGCGCGCGAGCCGACCTCAGCTCCTGCAGCAGGCGGGGAAGATCGGCACCGACGGGCCGATGGTCGTCCGAGACGGCGGCGACCACCTCTGCCGCCCGACGGGCGCCGTCCCGGCCGGGCAGGCCCCGGGCGCCGTCGACCAGGGCGCGGGCCTCGCGGACCCCGATCGGCATGCGCGACACCCGGGTGCCGGAGTCCGTGGGCAGGCCCGAGGCGTCGACGAGGGAGAGCGCCCTCAGCGTCTGCTCCGCAGCGGTGATCTCCGCAGCGGGCGGCGGAGTGAGCAGGGCGAGACCGTCCCCGCGCGGGGTGCCCCAGCAAGCGAGCCACAGCGCGGCATCGGTGAGGTCGACACTCGTGATCTCCGGGGCGGACTGCGCGGGCATACCGGCGAGATCGGACTGCGCGAACACGCGCACCGCATGGCCGGGGCCCAGGCGGGCGGCGCGGCCGGCCCGTTGAGCGGTCGCGGCGCGCGAGGCGCTCACCGTGACCAGCCCGGACATGTCACGGCCCCGGTCTCGGCGCACTTCCCGGGAGAGCCCGGCATCGACCACCAGATGCACTCCCGGCACGGTCAGCGAGCTCTCCGCGATCGATGTGGAGACCACGATCCGCGGCGGCTCCCCGGGACGCCGACCGCCGGTGGCGCGGTCCTGCTGCGCGGCGGGCAGGCGCCCGTGGAGCGCGAGCACCTCGACCTGCTCACCGACGAGGCCCCGCAGCCGGGAGACCACCTCATCGACCTCGCGGGCACCGGGCACGAACACCAGGGCGTCGGATCCCGCCTCGCGCTGTGCCCGGGCAGTGGTGCGGGCCAGGTGGTCGAGATAGTCCCGCGTGATGCCGCGGGCATCGAGGCGGAGCGTGGGAGAGGGCGCGTAGGAGAGGGTCAGCGGGTGCAGGGCGCTGGGCACGTCGACCACGGGCGCGTCGTCCAGGAGGGCGGAGACCGCGCCGGCGTCGAGCGTGGCGGACATGGCGCCCACCAGCAGATCCTCACGCAGCTGGCGCACCTCGGCGAGCATCCCCAGCAGCAGGTCCGTCTCGAGCGAGCGCTCATGGACCTCGTCGAGCACCACTGCGGCGACGCCGGGCAGCGCGGGATCGGCCAGCAGGCGCCGCAGCAGCACCCCGGGGGTGATCATCTCCAGCCGGGTCGAGCGGCCCACCTGGCGCTGGCCGCGCACGGTGAACCCGACGGGCCCGCCCAGCTCGCTGCCGTCCAGCAGGGCGATCCGGCGGGCGGCGGCGCGCACGGCGACCCGGCGCGGCTGGGTGACGAGGGTCAGGCCCTCGGCGAGGTTCGCGACCAGCGGCGGCACGAGCGTGGTCTTACCGGTGCCCGGAGGGGCGGTGACCACCATCGCGCCGCGGCGCGCGGCCGCTTCGAGCTCCTCCCGCGCGGACGCGACGGGGAGCCCTGCCCCGATGGCGTCGAGATCGAAGCGGTGCGGGGGAGGGGGCGAGGGCATTCCCCCATGATGCCGCGCCGGGCGGTCAGGGGCCCAGTCGCTGCCTGTCCGGGGTCTGCTTCCCGCGTGCCCAGCAGTTCAGATCATCCGGGCGCGGGCCCGGGTGCGGGCCGGGACCGGGGGCGGGTGCGCTGGCGGTGTCGGGTGCGGCGGGTCAGTTGATGAGGTCGAACTCGACCTGGTCAGTCTTCTCGCAGACGCTGGTCACGGAGATCGTCCACTGCTCGATAGCGGCTGTCTCGCCGAGGGTGATGTCCTCGAGCGGACGGGCCTCGCCGCCGCCCAAGGAGGCGGTGAGCTGGGCGTTCTCGCCGGAGATCCCGGTGGCCTCGATGGTCAGCGTCTCGCCGTCGCGCTCGGGGAGATCCGGGGTCGAGGACTCGCCCACCTCGGCGAAGTAGGCGCCCTCGCCGGAGCAGGCCGCAGGAGGCTCGAAGCCGTCGGGCGCCGGGGTCACCGCGATGGGCTCGACCGGCATGGAGGCGGCGGTCTGGCCGCCGCCGTCGGACGTATCGGCCACGACGGTGCCGTCGGACTCCCCGTCACCGCCGTCGTCGGACGTCGCGGACTCTCCGGACGCCGCAGAGGAGTCCTCCGCCGCAGGATCCGAGCCCGCACTGCAGCCGGCGGCGAGCAACGTCACGGCGAACAGCGCGCCCACCAGACGGACGGGCAGCGGACGGCGGGGGAGCGAAGTGAGGGACACGCGAAACCTCTCGGAACGGACTGACGGGCGCGCACTACGCTACTGGAGCCCTGCGCACGGGCCACCACGCACGTGCCACCATCGAGGAAGCCCCCGAGGGTCGGGAGCATGACGAAGGCGGGAAGGAGACCGGCATGGGAGCGAAGTCGTCGCGGCGCACGAGGCGACAGGGCACCCCTGCAGCCGGTCCCTCGGCCCAGGCGCGACGAGCGCCGACCCCGCCGGCCCGACCCCGCGCCCTCCGACCCCGAAGCGCTGCGGCGGGAGCACTGACCCGCGCGCGCCGTCCGCCGCCCCGTCGACTGGACCGCGACCGGCCGCCGCCGCCTGCGGAGGAGACCTCGCCCGCAGCGGCCCTCGCCGACGCGACGAGCGAGGAGTCGCCCTCCGATCGGCTGCCCGGTCGCGGCGACGACGGCTGGAGCGCAGCGTGCGGCAGCGCCCCGCCGCCGCTGCCGTGCACAGCTCGCCCCGGAGGATCCGCGACCGCGGCCGCGCCCCCTGCGGGTGGACGGGGACGACATCCGCGCCGTCGGCGTCGAGGACCTGCGCACCTCGCGGATCGTGGAGGTCGTGGCCGAGCCGGAGGATGCCTGGACGGCGGACGCCGGGGCCAGCGATCATTTCCTGCGCGGCGGGCTCGTCGTACAGGTACGGCGGGCCGACAACGCCGTGATCGGCGTGTTCTCCTCCCGGTATGCGCTGTCGGTGCGGCCGGAGGACTACGAACCGGCTCTCGACATCGCCGAGGACGCCGCCGGGCCAAGCGCACGCGGCGGTCGAGGGACGAGACACCCCACCAGCCGTCGGGAGCTGCTGCGCCGGATGGAGTCGGCCGGATTCGTGGTCACGCCCGGCTCGACCCACGGCCGGGTGACCCACCCGGACCATCCCGGGCTCGTGGTCCCCTTCGCCTCGACCCCCTCGGATCGTCGCTTCACGCGCCATGCGGTGGCCCAGATCCGGCGAGTGTTCGGGATCGATCTGCGCCGCTGAGCGAGAGGTCCGGAGCGAGACGGCCCCGGACGAAGAAGTGCCCCGGCTCGTCCCCACGAGCCGGGGCCATCCCTTCCCCCGCGCCTCCGGAATAGTGGGAAGTCCGCTTCCTCCTCAGTCGGCGGTCCCTCCGGTGACGCGTTGAGACGAGTACACACGGTCTCCTGGAAAAAGCTCTGCGACGGTGCTGTTCATTCCCTGGGAAGCTCGCTGGCCTGCACACTCAGCGACGTGTGGCCGAGCGCCCGCAGCACATGGACCAGTCGGTCGAACGCGATCGTGCCGGAGACCGCGCGCAGCACCACCGCGTCGTCCGACGGCTCCTGCCCGGCGGCGCTCCCCATGCGCAGATACTCCAGCTCCCGTTGTGCGATCCGGCTCATCGGCTCGGCATAGTGCAGCAGCGTCTCGGGGTCCGACGGCATCTCCCAGCTCTCGAGAGTCCGTACCAGGGCGTCGAGCGCTCGCCGGGGGACGGAGTCGATGTCCGGCCATCCCAGGCGCTCGAGCATCACCGCGACCGACGGATGCTCGTCCCGCGGGCGCTCGCCTCCCGCCGGCTCCACGTCAGCACCCAGGGTGATCGCCTGCGCCTCCTCGAGCGCGGCGATCAAGGGCACGGCCGGATCGTCGAGCAGCGCGGCCAGGCGTCGGATCCGGGGGATCGGGGCGTCGGCCATCTCGCGCAGCACCCGGATCAGCTCGAGGCGCTCCAGATGGCGCGGGCCGTATTCCTGACGGGTGGCGGTGAGTCTCGTACCCGGTGGGAGCAGGCCTTCGCGCCGGTAGTACTTGATCGAGGCAGTGCTGCACCCGCTCGCCGCGGCCAGTTCCTGCAGCAGCATCTCTTCACCGTCCCTGGATAGTGCGGGGACCTGCGACTATCTTGATGGCGCGGTCCTGGATAGTGACACTATCGTCTGGTGCATGGGGTCGCTCACGCCAGTCATCGCCGTCCACGCCGTCGCCGCGCTGTACGTGCTCCTGCTGGGGCCGCTGCAGATCCTGCGGCCACGACGCGACCGGGCCCACCGGATCCTCGGAGGGACGTGGGTCGCGGCGATGCTGGTGGTGTGCGGCGCGAGCTTCGGGATCATGCCCGACGGGTTCTCCTGGCTGCACGGTCTCTCGCTGTGGACCCTCACCTGCATGGTGATCTCCCTGTCCGCGATCCGTCGCGGGAACGTCGGCGTGCATCGCGGCTTCATGATCGGGTCCTATCTGGGCACCCTCACCGCGTTCGCCTTCGCGGCCCTGGTGCCCACGCGCCTGATCCCCCAGCTGCTGCACAGCGATCTGCCCATGGTGCTGATGACAGTGCTCGGCGTGGCCCTCCTGGTGGGATGCTTCGCGCTGCTCACCATCCGCAGTGCGAGGGCTGACGCGACCGGGGCCGCCATCGACGAACAGAGCGCGCAGCCGCGCAGTCAGCCCGCGACCGGACCGCTCGGCCAGCAGGATTCGTGAGCTCCCGAGCGCCGGGGCTGACCGGCCGGTCGTCTCGCCCGCAGGTTGCGGGCCGGCAGGACGGCTGACCGAAAAATCTGGCGCGCGAGTCCGGAAGGCGTGCCCGGGGCCTGCGCGACATGGAATACTGCCCGCACTGACCACCGCTCTTGAAGGCCCCCCGCCGCGGAGTGCACGGCATGCACCACTCCGCGCGTCCCCGACGAGGAGTCGAGACGATGCTGACGAAATTCCATGACGCCCTCCGCCTGCGAACATCGCCGGTGATCTTCTTCGGCTCGGCGGCGATCATCATCGCCTTCGTGGTCGGGACGATCGCCTTCACGGAACCTCTGAACAAGGCGACCACGGCGGCCTCCGACTGGCTGCTGACGAATCTGGGATGGTTCTACATCCTCGGCGTCACCGTGTTCCTCGCGTTCCTGCTGTTCATCGCGATGGGCCGCTTCGGTCGCGTGAAGCTCGGACCGGACGAGGAGCCGCCGGAGCACTCCGGCGGGGCCTGGTTCGCGATGCTGTTCGCGGCCGGGATCGGCTCGATCCTCATGTTCTGGGGCGTTGCGGAGCCGATCAGCCACTTCGGCAACCCGCCCCGCGGGGTGGAGCTCGGCCTCGAGGCCGGAACCTGGGGCGCCGCCCGGGACGCCATGAACTTCACCTACTACCACTTCACGCTGCACACCTGGACGATCTTCACGCTGCCGGCGCTGTGCTTCGCCTACTTCATCCACAAGCGCAACCTGCCGCCGCGTGTGAGCTCGATCTTCCAGCCGATCCTCGGTGAGGGCATCCACGGCCCGATCGGCAAGTTCATCGACATCGTCGCGATCATCGGCACCATCTTCGGCATCGCCGTCTCGGTGGGTCTGGGCACCCTGCAGATCAACGGCGGCCTCAATCAGCTGTTCGGCGTGCCCGAGACTGCGGGCTGGAACCTCATCATCATCGGCGTGGTCTGCGGGCTCGCGCTGATCTCGGTCTCGCTGGGCCTGGACAAGGGCATCAAGGTCCTCTCGAACATCAACATCGTGGTGGCCGTGCTGCTGCTGCTGTTCGTGCTGGTGGCCGGCGGCTCGACGCTGTTCATCCTCAAGGGGACGCTCGAGTCCTTCGGTAGCTACCTGGTCAACCTGCCCGAGCTCGCGCTGTGGAACGACACCATGTCGAACTCCGGCTGGCAGAACACCTGGACCGTCTTCTACTGGGCCTGGACCATCACCTGGTCGCCGTTCGTGGGCATCTTCATCGCCCGCATCTCGAAGGGCCGCACCATCCGCCAGTTCGTCTCCGGTGTGCTCGCCGTCCCCGCGGGCTTCTCGGTGATCTGGTTCGGCATCTTCGGCTATGCCAGCTTCGACATCGAGCTCAACGGCGAGGGCGGCCTGGTGGATCGGGTCGTCGGCGAGGACGACATCCCCGGTGCGCTGTTCGCGTTCCTGGATCACTATCCGCTCGCATTCCCCGTGTCGGTGATCGCGATCATCCTGGTGATCATCTTCTTCGTGACGTCGGTGGACTCCGCCGCCCTGGTCACCGACTCGATGGCCAACGGCCATGAGGACTACAACCCGCTGGGGCAGCGCATCTTCTGGGGTGTGTCGATCGCCCTGGTCACCGCCGCCCTGCTGGTGTTCTCCGGCGAGGACGGGCTCACCGCCCTGCAGTCGACGATCATCCTCGTGGGCCTGCCGTTCTTCATCATGGGCTGGTTCCAGATGTACGCGCTGCTGCGCGCGCTGAAGGAGGACGCCGGAGAGATGCCCAGGATGCGCACGCGCGAATGGGCGCAGGTGCTGCCCCCCGAGGAGTACGAGCGCCGCGAGGACGACGCCGAGTTCGACACCGAGGACTACGTCGTCGAGCCGACGTACACCACGGAGATCCCGATCATGCGCGACCCCTACGAGGACGTCGAGGAGGTCGAGCCGGAAGGGGCAGCCGGGAGCGGAAGCCTGGCGGCCCGCACGGGAAGCTCCCGCCCTGAGCTGCCCGAGGACGGACGCCCGCAGTCGCGCTGACCGGGCCGCCCCGCCGACCGCACGGACGCACGGCAGCACGGGCCCGGACGGTGCGCTGATCCGGCAGGGCCCGAGACGACGAAGGGCCGACGCCCGCGGAAACGGTGCGTCGGCCCTTCAGGCTGTGCGGGGACAGCTCAGGCGGCGTCGGCCTGCTGAGGATCCGCCGGCTGACGGTCGACCTGATGACGATCGGCGCTGCGACGGTAGTACATCGCGAGCATCGCACCGGAGAGGTTGTGCCAGATGGAGAAGATCGCGGCGGGCAGAGCGGCGGCAGGGCTGAACGCGCTGGCCGCGAGAGTCGCGGCGAGTCCCGAGTTCTGCATGCCCACCTCGATCGAGGTGGTGCGGGCGGCGCGCTCACCCTGACGCAGCAGGCGAGCGGCCCAGTAGCCGATCAGGTAGCCCAGGCCGTTGTGGAGCACCACGGCGAGCAGCACGATGGCGCCCGCGGAGACGATCGCCTCGGTGGAACCGCTGACCACCGCGATGACGACGAGCGAGATACCGGCGACGCTGACCCAGGGCAGGGCCGGCAGGACCGTGTCGACCAGCTTCCCGAGCACCAGGCGCACCACGAGACCGCCGATCACGGGGATCAGCACCATCTTCACGATGGACATCGCCATGCTGCCGGCATCCACGGGCAGGTAGGAGCCGGCCAGCCAGAGCGTCAGCAGCGGGGTGAGCAGCGGTGCCAGCAGGGTCGAGATCGACGTCATCGTCACCGACAGCGCGGTGTCCGCCTTGGCGAGATAGGTGATGACGTTCGAGCTGGTGCCGCCCGGGGCGCAGCCCACCAGGATCACGCCCACGGCGAGCTCCGGCGGGAGCTGCAGCAGGAGGGAGACGCCGAGGCCCACCAGCGGCATGATCACGTACTGCGCCACGACCCCGATCAGCACCGGCAGCGGCCGACGGGCCACGAGGCCGAAGTCCGGCAGGGTGAGGGTCAATCCCATCGCGAACATGATGACGCCGAGATAGAGGCTGGTGTGCGGCGCGAGCATCTGGCCGACATCCGGCACGAAGAAGCCGAAGGCGGCGGCGAGGAGGATCAGTGCGGGGAACACGGTCACCGCGATGCGGGCGGAGCGGTCCTCGGAGGTGAGGGCGGGCTTCGCCGGGGCGGAGGAATGGGTCATGCGCGCACACTACGACCGCTCCCGTCATGCGAGACCCTGATCTCGACATGTGGACGATGGTGCGGGTGGTGCCGGGGGCGCGGACAGCGCCCCCGGCGCTCGGCGCTCAGGACGTGCGCGACCGCTGTCTCGCGGGGACGGGCCAGGCGTGCACCGGCTCGCCCGAGTCGACGCCCTCGCGATACAGCCGGGTCATCTCCGCGAGCGCTTCGGGGCGGCTCGCCCCGCGCAGCTCGAGCGAGGTGACGGTGTCGATCTGCCACCGGGCGCCGTTGCGCCCCGTGCCCGTGCGCTCGGTGAGGATCTGCCCGTAGTGCTCGGTGACCTCCGCATCCGCACCGAGGGTCCGCAGCCCGTCCATGGCCTGAGGGATGAGCTGATCGCGCAGCAGATCGGCCACGCGGACGCGCCCCACCTTCGGCCAGCGCACGCGTGCCTCGAGACCCCACCGAGCGCACTGCTGGAACGACTCGTCGGCCTGCTCGAAGCTCATCCGCGACCACAGCGGGCGGCGCTCGTGCACCAGCGTGTGCAGGATCCCGTAGAAGAAGGCGGCGTTGGCGGCCATGTCCGCGGCCGTCGGTCCCGCCGGCAGCAGACGGTTCTCCAGCCTCAGATGCGGCACATCGGTGCTGGGATCGTAGATCGGGCGGTTCCAGCGCCACACCGTGCCGTTGTGCAGCATCAGCTCATGCAGCCGTGGTGAGGAGCCCTCGGTGAGCAGCGGTTCCTCGGCCATGTCCCGGGACTCCGGGATCAGCGCGGGGAACAGGCGCACGTTCTCCTCGAACAGGTCGAACATCGAGGTGATCCAGCGCTCGCCGAACCACACCCGCGGCCGCACGCCCTGCGTGGCGAGCTCGGGCGGACGGGTGTCCAGGGCCTGTACGAACGTCGGGATCCGGGTCTCGTGCCACAGACGCTTGCCCAGCAGGAACGGTGAGTTCGCGGCGAGTGCGACCTGCGGACCGGCGATCGCCTGCGCGGCGTTCCAGGCGGCGGCGAACTGCTCGGGCGGGACCTGCAGGTGCAGCTGCATCGAGGTGCACGCCGATTCCGGGGCGATCGAGTCGAAGGTGGTGTCCAGCCCCTTCCCCTCGCCGTCGATGCGGAGGTTGATCTCCTCGCCACGGGCCTCCATCACGGAGTTCTCGAGTGCTTCGTAGCGGGCCCCGGGGGCTCGCCAGTCCTCGCCGGTGAACAGCTCCTCGGTGATGGTGGGGAGATGCCCGATCGGGATCACCCGCGCGCCATGGCGCCGGGCCGCGGCGTCAGCCTGCTCCATCTTCGCGGTCAGCTCGGTCTCCAGGTCCCGCAGACCCGTCCCGGTGGGGTGGGTGACGGGCAGATTGGCCTCGAGGTTGAAGCGACCGATCTCGTGGACGAAGTCCTCGTCGTCGAGGTCCTCCAGAACGGTGTCGACCAGCAGGGCCGGGGCCATCCCCTCGGTCTCGGCGAGGTTCATCTCCAGCTCGACACCGACGGTGCCCTCGTCGATGAACTCCGCCGTGTCCAGGAACGACTCGAAGAGGTCCAGGTTCCGGCGCAGCTCCTGGCGATAGCGGGTGCGCTGGGAACGGGTGTACTCCGTGGTGCCGATCTCGCGTCCCATGGTGACCTCCGGGTCGATGGCGGGGTGATCCCGCAATCCAAGCACGCCGCGTGCCGGGCCGGGTACCAGGCGCCGCCCTGCGGAACGACTGGTCGGGTGCGGGTGCGGGTGCGGGTGCGGTGCGGGAGCGGCCGGTGCCGAGGCCGACGACACAGGGCGCAGTCCGCGTCGAGGGGACCGGACGCGAACGGGAGCGGGACATCGGGACGATTGCTGAGCGCCCTGCCCAGGCATAGCGTGGATGCAGCGGGACGGTCCTGCGGACGTTCGATGAAGGAGCGCTTCCATGCCCGATCTGAAGAGCAGCTACGACCACGTGATCGTCGGTGGCGGGGTCGCCGCTGACAAAGCGGCCCGAGCGGTGCACGAGAAGGCACCGGACGCGACGATCGCGATCCTCTCGGCCGACGCCGACGGACCCGTCTACCGCCCCGCACTGACCAAGGACCTGTGGCACGGCGACGATCCCGATCCCGCCTCCCAGGACCTCAACACCGCCGAGGAGACCGGCGCCGACCTGCACACCGGGACGCCCGTCACCGCGATCGACACCACGGCGCACTCCGTGACGACAGCTGACGGCGCCACCGTCGGCTACGGGACGCTGCTGCTCGCGACCGGCTCCTCCCCGCGCCGTCTCGGCGCCCGGCAGGACGCGCGCGTGGCGTACCTGCGCTCCGTCGCGGACTACCGCCATCTGCGCGACCTGGTGCAGGAGGGCACCCGCACCGCCGTGGTGGGCGGCGGATACATCGGCAGCGAGATCGCCGCCGGGCTCTCGGCCGCAGGCGCCGAGGTGACCCTGTTCCATTCCGGGGACAGGCTGCTGGGCGGAATGTTCCCCGAGTCGGTCAGCACCCATGTCGCCGAGGTGTTCGCCGAGAAGGGCATCCGCCTCACCGGCGGCTTCCGCCTCGCCGGGATCGACGCCGGCGAGCACCTCACCCTGACCGCCGAGGACGGCCGCAGCGAGACGGCGGACGTCGCCGTGCTCGGCCTCGGTGCCCAGCTCGAGACCTCCCTCGCCCGCGAGGCGGGGCTCGAGCTGGACGGAGACTTCGTGGTGGTCGATGAGCAGCTGCGCACCAGCGCCCCGGACGTCTGGGCGGCGGGCGACATCATCCGCTTCACCGATCCGCTGCTGGGCGACCGGCACGTCGAGCACATCGACCACGCGGAGGCCTCTGGTGAGGCGGCGGGGAGGAACATGGTCGGCGGTCAGGAGAAGTACGAGTACACGCCGCTGTTCTACTCGGATCTCTTCGACGACGGCTACGAGGCCGTCGGCCGCCTCGATGCGTCCCTGGAGACCGTGGAGACCTGGGATGTCGACCACGGTGCCGCGGTCGTCCACTACCTCGAGGGCTCCGAGGTGGTGGGCGTCCTGCTGTGGAACACGTGGGACGCGGTGCCGACGGCGCGCGAGGTCATCGCCGCATCCCAGGCGGGGAGGCTGAGCCCGGACGAGCTGGCGCAGCAGATCACTCCCGGAGGCTGATCCGCGCGGGCCGGGCCAGCGGGTCGCCCGGCCATGCCTCGAGCCGGCAGGCGGGACTGTCGAGCCGGCAGGCGGGACCCTCGGGCCGCCGGGCCGGCCCGAGGGCCCCGGTCGGGTCAGGCGGTGAACAGCGCGACGGCGCGGATCGCGGTCTCGACCAGTCCGTAGGCGAGGGCCGCGACCACGAGCACGGCGAGCGCGCTCGCCACCACCGTGTGGCTCGCGCCGGCCTGGGCATGGGCGTCCGTGCCGCCCTTGCCGTTGATCGCGTCATGGGCGCCGGCGCGGTCCGCCTCCTGCTTCCGCGCGACCACCGCCTCGTCCTCGAAATGCCTCTCCGGGACCCGACGGATCAGAAGGTTCGCCACGAAGCCGACGGCGAGGATGCCCGCCATCAGCCACATCGAGAGCCTGTACAGCTCCATGCCGGAGTGCCCGGCGGAGGCCTGGGATTCGACGATGGTGTTGACCAGCAGTGGCCCTGCGACGCCGGCGGCCGCCCAGGCCGTCAGCAGCCGCCCGTGGATCGCGCCCACCTGGTACACGCCGAACAGGTCCCTCAGGTAGGCGGGGACGGTGGAGAAGCCGCCGCCGTAGAAGGAGATGATCACCAGCGCGGAGAGCACGAAGAGCGCCAGCGAGTGGGAGCCGACGGTCGCGATCACGACGTACAGGATCGCGCCGACGCTCAGGTACAGCGCGTAGTTGAGCCGGCGTCCCAGGTAGTCCGAGGTGGTGGACCACACGAAGCGTCCGGCCATGTTGGCCAACGACAGCAGCCCTACGAAGCCGGCGGCCGCCGCAGCGGCGATGCCGAAGCCGTCGGTGATCATCGGGGCGGCGTTCTCGAGGATGCCGATGCCGGCGGTGACGTTCGTGAACAGCACGATCCACAGCAGCCAGAACTGGGGCGTGCGGATCGCCTGCTTCGCGGACACGGAACCGGAGGTCTGTGCCGGATGGCTGGTGGCGTCGGCCGGATCGAATCCGCGCGGCAGCCAGTCCGGATGGGGGAGGCGGATCACGTAGGCGCCCAGCGCGATCGCCAGCAGATAGCAGCCGGCGAGCGTGAGGAAGGTCGGGGTGAGGCCCGCGACCAGATGCTCGGGGTCCTGCCCGCCGCCGAAGAGCGCCATCAGCTTGTTCGAGGCAGGGCTGGCGATCAGCGCGCCTCCGCCGAAGCCCATGATCGCCAGGCCGGTGGACAGGCCCGGACGGTCCGGGAACCACTTCATCAGCGTGGAGACCGGGGCGATGTAGCCGATGCCCAGGCCGATGCCGCCGATGACCCCGTAGCCCAGGTAGACCAGCCACAGCTGACCGGCGGAGATGCCGATCGTGGAGACGAGGAAGCCGAGCACCCAGAACCCGCCGGCGGCGACCATCGCCATCCGGGGCCCGACGCGCTCCACCCACGTCCCGGCGATGGCGGAGGAGATGCCGAGCATGGCGATGGCGAGGGAGAAGATCCAGCCGACCGCCACCTCCCCGACGTCGAAGTGGCTCTGGAACGGAGCCTTGAACACGCTGAACGCGTAGACCTGCCCGATGCACAGATGGATGGCCAGCGCGGCCGGCGGGATCAGCCAGCGGTTGAAGGTCGTCGGCGCGATGATCGCCGAACGGTCGAGGACGGTCATGAGGCCTCCGGAGGGGGACAGGGTGAGAGCGTCGACGGTGACGCCCATCGGGCGAGGATAGGGTTCTCCGACCGTTCCGCCCACCTCTTGGGGCCGGTGTCGCGATCGGGGTCGACGGATCGACGCAGCGGTGCCTCCCGCGCGTGCTCAGCCCGCCACGGCGGCAGCCCGGCGATCCGCACGACGGTGGCGCACGTGCTGCACGGCGGAGAGGATGACGATGCCGGCCAGCACGATGTACACGATGATCGTGATCGGGCTGCTCACCAGGATCGACGGGTCGCCCTCGGACACGGCGAGCGCGCGGCGCAGCTCCGTCTCGGCGAGCGGTCCCAGGATCACGCCGATCAGCAGGGGCGCCATCGGCATCCCGAACCGTCTCATGAGGTAGCCGAACGCTCCGAGCGCGATCAGCACGTACAGGTCGAAGTACGACGACGAGATCGCGTACACGCCGAGCATGGCGAGGATCGTGATCCCCGCGTACAGGTAGTGCTGGGGGATGTACAGCAGGCGGGCCCAGATCGGGGCCAGGAAGATGTTCAGGGCCAGCAGAGCGATGAGCCCGATGAACAGCGAGGCCAGCAGGGTCCACACCAGGTCGCCGCTGCGCTGGAACAGGAGCGGGCCGGGCTGCATCCCGTACTGCTGGAAGGCCGCCAGCAGGATCGCGGCGGTCGCGGAGGTGGGCAGGCCCAGCGCGAGCAGGGTGCCCAGCGCCGTGCCGGCGGTGGCGTTGGCCGCGGCCTCCGGGGCGGCGAGCCCCTTGATGGAGCCGGTCCTGCCGAACTCGGGATCGTCCTGCCGATCGGCGAGGCGCTTCTCGGTGCCGTAGGCGAGGAAGGTGGGGACCTCGGCGCCGCCGGCGGGGATCATCCCGAAGGGGGTGCCGAAGGCGGCACCGCGCAGCCACGCGGGCAGGGCCTTGCGGAAGTCCGCCCGGCTGATGCGCGCCACCCCGCCCGGGTCGATCTTCAGGCTCTCGGGGTCGCGGTGGATGCGCGAGGCCACGTGGAGCACCTCGCCGAGGGCGAGCAGTCCCACCGTCACCACGACGATGTCGAAGCCGTCGAACAGCTCGGGGATCCCGAAGGAGAAACGTTCCGTGCCGCTGGGACCGTCGATGCCGACCAGCGCGAGGGCCACGCCGAGCATGAGGGCCGCGAGGCCGCGGGTCATCGATTCGGACACCACGGAGGAGATCGCGAGGAACGCGAAGACGGCCAGTGCGAAGTACTCGGCCGGGCCGAAGGACGTCGCCATGGTGACCAGGAACGGCGAGAAGAACACGACGACGGTGGTCGAGATGAGTCCGCCGATGAAGGCGCCGATGGCAGCGGTCGCCAGGGCCACGGCCGCGCGTCCGTGGCGCGCCATGCGGTGGCCCTCGAACGTCGAGGCGATCGCGGAGGATTGGCCGGGGGTGTTCAGCAGGATCGCGGCGGTGGAGTCGCCGAAGAGGCCGCCGAAGTACACGCCGGCGAACATGATGAAGGCCGCCGTGGGATCCAGGGCGAAGGTGATGGGCAGCAGCAGGGCCACCGCCATCGAGGAGCCGAGGCCGGGCAGCACGCCCACGGCGGTGCCCAGCACGGCCCCGATCAGCACGAACAGCAGGTTGTACGGCGTGAGGGCGGCGGCGAAGCCGCCCATGAGCAGGGCGAGCTGGTCGATCACAGGGAGCCTCCGAACAGTGCGGGAAGGGACAGGCCGAGCAGCCCGCCGAAGGCCAGCTGGATGAGGGAGGAGGCCAGCAAGGACACGCCGATGTCGAAGAACGGTCGCTTCGACCCCAGCAGGCGGCACATGCACCAGAACAGGGCCGCGGCGGAGATCACCCAGCCGGCGTACGGCAGGATCACGACGAACCCGACCATGGACAGCAGGACCAGTCCGAGCGTGCGGAGGTCGCTCGAGGGGTTCTTCGCGGCGGTGGCGTGCGCAGCGGCCTCGGCGTCGGCATCGACCACCCCGTCGGCATCGACCACCGCGTCGGCGTCGGAGGGGGTGTCGGTGGGCATCTCGGAAGCGGCCACGGCTGCGGCGACGTCCTTCGAGGAGACGGCTCCGGTGACCGCGGTGGGCGCGCCGGGCGTCCCGGGCTCGGCCAGGCCCGAGATGTCATGGAGCATGTCCGCGGAGAAGTTGCCCTCGAACTCGTCCTGCTCCAGGTCCCGCGGCTGCTCCGGGTGGCGGATCACGTCGACGGCGAGGAGAGCTGCGGCGAGGAGCAGCAGCACGCCGAGGACGACCGGGACGAACTGCGGCCCGATCACGTCCTCGCCGAGCACGTTCATGGTGGTGGAGCCGACCAGCAGCACGATGCCGACGGCCGCCAGCAGCACCACCACGATCAGTTCCTTGCGGACAGCCAGTGCGCTCAGCGGGCGTGCGCCGGCGGGTGCGCTCCTACGGGGGGCGGGTGTCTTCACGGTGCTCCTCACAGTCCCAGGTCCTCGACGATCTCGGCGGCCTGCTCGGCTTCGTCCCGGATGTAGTCGGCGAACTCGTCACCGGTCAGGAAGCTGTCGGTCCAGTCGTTGCGCTGGAGGGTCTCCGCCCAGGCGTCGGAGTCGCGCATCTCGGTCACGATGTCCACGAACTGGTCGCGCACCTCGTCGGTGATGCCGGGGGCGGCGACGACGCCGCGCCAGTTCGACATCGCCACGTCCGTGCCCAGCTCCACGAACGTGGGCACGTCGACCCCGGGCAGGCGCTCTTCGGCGGAGATCGCGATCGCGCGCAGCGTTCCCGCCTCGACCTGGTCGGCGACCTCGTTGTAGCCGGAGACGCCGATGGTCGTGGTGTGCGAGAGCAGCGAGTTCAGGGCCTCGCCGCCGCCGGAGTAGGCCACATAGTTGAGGTCCTCGGGGTCGATGCCGATCACCTGGGCGAGGCGCCCGCTCAGCAGGTGGTCGATGGAGCCGAGGGAGCCGCCGCTGATGGAGGTGCCGCCAGGGTCGTCCGTCCAGGCCTCGAGCAGGTCGTCGAGCGTCTCCAGCTCGGAGTCCGCGGGGACCACGATGGCGGCGTAGTCGTCGGCCAGGCGGGCGATAGGGACCACGTCGTCGAAAGTGGCCTCGCCCTCGCCGAGGGCGATCGCACCCACCATCACGCCCCCGGTGACCAGGAGGGAGCTGGGGTTGCCGGGAGAGCGGATGAACTGGCTCAGGCCGATCGTGCCGCCCGCGCCGGGGATGTTCACGACCTGCACGTTGTTGACGATCGACTCCTCGCGCAGCACCTGCTGGCTCTCGCGGGCGAAGCCGTCCCATCCGCCGCCGGTCGCGGCCGGGGCGATCAGCGTCAGAGTGCTGCGCGCCTCCGAGCCGCCGGCGGTGGAGGCGCCGTTGGCCAGAGCGGCTGCCGTGGTCCCGGCGACCACCGCGGTGAATCCGCCGTACAGCAGAGTCCTGCGTCGCATGGTCCAGTCTCCTCGCACTTCGTCGTGACGCCCCAGCGGCGACAAGGATCACAGAGTGTATGCACAGCGGAGTACTGAGACGCAACAAGAAGACTTGTGTCTTCCAAGAATCCACATGTACGCATTCGTGAACATACGGATACACTCTTCGCGTGGGCCGTCCGGAACGTGGCGGCGCTGGGCCGAGGGCCGTCGGTGAGCAGAGGAGAGCAGCATGGAACGGGACGCGGACGTCATCGTCGTCGGAGGCGGGAACGCCGGATTCAGCGCCGCGCACGCGGCCGCGGAGCGCGGACGCTCCGTCATCGTGCTCGAGCGCGGCGAGGGCCAGACCGCCGGGGGGAACAGCTACTTCACGGCCGGCGCTACCCGTATCGCCCACCAGGGCCTCGAGGAGCTCGCGGAGTTCGTGGAGCCCGATGAGCGGCACGCCGTCTCCACGGTTCCCCCGTATTCGTCCGAGGAGTACCTCGCCGATCTGGAGCGCGTCACCGAGGGACGCAACGACCCGGACCTCAGTCGCGTCCTGGTCGCCGAAGCCCAGCCCACCCTGCGCTGGCTCGCGGGGCTGGGCCTGCGCTATCGCCTGATGTACGAGCGGCAGGCGTACGACCGGCCCGACGGCACCTACCTGTTCTGGGGCGGCCTGCACGTAGGGAACGTCGACGGCGGCAAGGGTCTGATCGCGGACCACACCGCCGTGGCCCGCCGCCTGGGCGAGGACGTGCGCTACGGCCACCGCGCCACCGAGCTGATCGTCGAGGACGGTCGCGTGGTGGGCGTCGTCGCCGAGCACGATGGTCGGCGGGTCGCGCTGCGCGCCGAGTCCGTGGTGCTCGCCGCCGGCGGCTTCGAGGCCGATCCCGAGATGCGCGCCGAGCACCTGGGGGAGCGCTGGGCCGCCGCCAAGGTGCGCGGCACCGCGTTCAACGTCGGCGACATGATCCGGGCGGGGCTCGCGATCGGCGCCGACCGGGGCGGCGACTGGTCCACCTGCCACAGCGTGCAGTGGGACGCCTTCCACGAGCACAACGAGGGCAACCTCGACCTCACCAACCGCCTCACCCGGCAGAGCTACCCGCTGGGCATCCTCGTGAACACCGACGGCGAACGGTTCCTCGACGAGGGCGCGGACTTCCGCAACTACACCTACGCGAAGTACGGCAAGGTCATCCTCGAGCAGCCCGGCTCCCTCGCCTTCCAGGTGTTCGACGCCGTCACCCGGCCGATGCTGCGGGCCGAGGAGTACGAGATGCCGGGCGTCTCGGAGGTGGTCGCCGACTCCCTCGAGGAGCTCGCCGCGGCGCTCGGGATCCCTGCGACGCGCTTCGTCGGCACGGTCGCGGACTTCAACGCCGCGATCGGCGACGCCAGCTTCGACCCCACCGTGAAGGACGGCAAGAAGGCCTCGACCACCCCGCCCAAGTCGAACTGGGCGAGCCCGATCGCGCAGGCGCCGTTCTACGCCTACCCCGTCACCTGCGGCATCACCTTCTCCTTCGGCGGCCTGCGCGGCAGCACCGAGGGCCAGGTGCTCGACGGCGAGGGCAGCCCGATCCCGGGCCTGCTCGTGGCCGGCGAGATGCTGGGCGGGCTGTTCAGCGGGAACTACCCGGGCGGCTCCGGCCTCGCCGCGGGCTCCGTGTTCGGTCGTCGTGCGGGGCTCATCGCCTGATCCCGCAGGCGCGCAGGATGCGGCCGATAGGCTCCGTCATGTCGTCGGAGCAGGACCAAGGACCGGGTGAGACCGGAGGACGGAGGACCGTGTGAACGGCAGGAACGACCGCGAGCAGATCTTCTCGACCCTGCGCTCCGAGATCCTCGACGGCACGCTCGCCCCGGGGACGGCCCTGCGCGAGGTGGCGCTCGCCGAGAGGTTCGAGGTGTCCCGCACCCCGGTGCGCGATGCCCTCTCCCGCCTCGAGCAGTCGGGTCTGCTGTGCCGGGCCCAGCGCGGCCTCGAGGTGCAGAGCGTCGATCCTCAGACGGTCATGCAGGTCTACGACGTGCGGATCCTGCTCGAGGAGCAGGTCGCCGGCGATGCCGCCCTGTACCGCACCGTCCGTGACGTGCTGCGCCTGGAAGCGCTGGTGCAGCGCGACCGGGATCTGGAGACACGGGACGATTCCGCCCTGCGCCGCAGCAACCTGGAGTTCCATCGCGCGATCTGGACCGCCTCGCACAATCCCGTCCTGCACGACCTGCTCGAGCGCCTCTCGCACCACCTGGTCCACGCCCCGCATTCGACGCTCTCCGTGGGCGACCGATGGCAGGAGGCGCTCGAAGAGCATGCGGAGCTGCTGCGTGCGATCGACGAGCGCGATGCCGACGCGGCCCGCGCCGTCGCCAGGCGGCACTTCGAGACCGCTCGCGGCATCCGCTTGGACATCCTGCGGCGCTCGGCCCTCGAGGAGACCGCCGGGACGCTCGGCGAGAGCTGACCTGCACGGAAGACTCGTCCCGTGGGGAACGGGTCAGCTCGGCACCTGCTCGTCGGGTGCCAGTTCGATCGTGCGGGTGGTGCCGTCCTCGAGGGTGACCTGCGCGGTGACCGGCTCGTTCAGCTCGGAGTCGTTCGCCGTGGGCCACCAGGCGCCGAACCAGCCGCCCCCGAGAGTGGCCTCCACGGGGCCGGCCGACGTCTGTAGCCTCAGGCCGACCACGGCCTCACCGACCTCGCCGGCGAGCACGTGCTGGGATGACGGCTCCGAGGTGTCAGCCGGGGCGTCGGAGCCGGCCGTCTCCGCCCCGATCGCCGCGTCCTCGGCGACAGGCTCCATCCCGGCCAGGCCGTTCGCGCGAGTCAGCACGCCGTCGTCCGGGACCGCGGGCGCCTCTTCGTCGACGTCGGACACCATGGAGATCGAGTTCCAGCCCTCGTCGACCTCCACGGCCAGGCAGGTCAGGGTGCTGCCGTCCCCCTTCGTCCCGACGAGCAAGCTCGCGATGCCGCGCTGCTCCGTGATGTGGATGTCGAGCGCGGCGGTGCTGTCGGGCTGCTGACAGGAGCGGAGGGCGTCGCTCGCGTCGCCGGGATCGTCAGCTGTCTCCGTCCACGACGCGGCGACGGTGGCGGGTGGTCTGGTGGCCACGATCCAGACCGCGACCAGTACGGCGACGACGACCGCCGCGGCCAGCACCAGGAGCAGTGTCCATCGTCTCGAGGGCGGTGTCGCGGGCTCGGTGGTGTCATCTCCGACCATGGCCCGAGTGTGGCACGACAGTGCCCGCCCCGGCCTCGTCGTCCTCCGTGGGGTCCTCCCGCGTGACGTCCCGGGAGGCGACCCGGCTGTCGGCCGGGATGTCGCCCGTGCCGTCGGACGCGTCGCGTCGGCGCATCTCCCAGCCGGCCGCGACGGCCGCTGCCAGCGTCACCGCCGACATTGCGACCAGCACGATCCCGGGATGCCACCATGCCTGCGCGGTCCATGCCCCGAGCGCGGACGTGGCCAGCGGGACCACGCCGCCCACCGTGGCGGCCACGGCGTAGGCGAAGGACAGTGCCGAGTAGCGGAAGCGGCCCGGGAACAGGTCGCTCATCAGTCCGCCGAGCGCCGCCCAGGACATCGTGGGCAGGATCCCGCCCACCACCATCAAGGTCACCAGCACCCCGAAGCCCGCCGATTGCAGCAGGAAGTACAGCGGGAACGCGATCAGCGCCGTGCCCAGGGCGCCGACGCCGACCACCAGCGCCGACCCGGTGCGGGCCGCGAGCGCACCGAAGAGGGGGATCGTGACGAGCTGGAGCAGGGCGCCGATGGTGGCCGCGGTGAGGAGCTGCCGGTAGTCGTAGCCCAGCACCACCGAGCCGTAGTTCATCGTGTACGTGTTCATCAGCGCGTACGAGCCGATGCCCAGCTGCGCGGCGCCCACCGCGATGATCAGGGCGAGCGGCCGATCGCGCAGCATCGACAGCACAGGACGCTCGGCGCGGCCGCCGGTGCGGGCGAGCCGCGCGAACACCGGAGTCTCGTCGATCGCGCGGCGCAGGTAGAGCGAGACCAGCAGCAGCGGGAGCGCGAGGAAGAAGGGCACCCGCCAGCCCCAGTCCTGCATGGCCTGATCGGGAAGGGTCATCGTGAGGCCGAGGAACACCGCGGCCGACAGGATCGAGCCGACGGGGGAGCCGAGCTGCGGGATCGCGGCGTAGAAGGCGCGTTTGAGCGGATGGGAATGCTCGGTGGCCAGCAGCACGGAGCCGCCCCACTCACCGCCCAGGGAGATGCCCTGCACCAGGCGCAGCACCACCAGGCCGATCGCGCCCAGCCAGCCGGCCTGCGCATACGAGGGCAGCGCGCCGATCAGCGCTGTCGCCACCCCCATCAGGCCCACCGTCCACAGCAGGGTGGTGCGTCGGCCCAGTCGATCGCCCATGTGCCCGAAGATCAGCGCGCCGACGGGCCGGATCACGAACGAGACCGCGATCGTGCTGAAGGAGGCGAGTGTGGCGCCGGCCGCGCCGAGCGGTTCGAAGAACAGCGGCCCCACGAAGAACGCGGAGAAGTACGCGTAGAGGTAGAAGTCGAACTGCTCGAGCGAGGTGCCGATCATCGACGCCCAGGCGACGCGCGTCGGAGCGCGCCGGATCGGGGCGGTGGTGGCTGTGGGGGCGGTCATGGGGCTGGTTTCCTGCCGTGTTCTGCGCGAGAGGTGGAGACGGTTACCGAGGTTCTCAGTGCGCGAGTTAAAGTCAGCGGTTTCGTGTCACAGGTCACACGATCGCGTCACGTCATGCACTTCTGGTCCTCGCGACCCTAATGTCTTCGCATCCGTAAAGGTTCCGATGACTTTAACTGGAGGTGTCTGCTCATGGGTGACCAGGTGTCCCTCGCCGTCTCGACGGTCATCTTCGCCCTGCGCCCGCATCCGCGCACCCATCGACCGGTGCTGTGGCTGCCCCTCGTGCGGCGCATCCGTGCTCCTCACCAGGGGAGATGGGCTCTTCCAGGGGGTCCTCTGGCGTCGGACGAAGGCCTCGCCGCGTCCGCCGCGAGGAACCTGCGCGAGACCACCCGGCTCACCCCGCAGTACCTCGAGCAGCTCTACGCCTTCGGCGGTCTCGACCGCGCCTCGACGGCCGACGAGCGCACCGTCTCGGTCATCTACTGGGCGCTCGTGCGCCCCGAGGAGGCCGACGCGGGCGAGGCGGGCGTGAACGTGCAGTGGTTCGTGGCCGACGAGCTGCCCGAGCTCGCCTTCGACCACTCCTTGATCGTCGAGTACGCCCTGTGGCGCCTGCGCAACAAGGTCGAGTACTCCCGCATCGCCGCAGCCTTCCTCGGGGAGACCTTCACCCTCGCCGAGCTGCGCGCCGTCCACGAGGCCGTGCTGCAGCGGACCCTCGACCCGGCGAACTTCCGCCGCCAGATGGAGACCGCCGGACGGCTCGTGGCCACCGAGGCCTTCCGCACCGGCGGCCGCCACCGTCCTGCTCGCCTCTACCGGCACGACCAGTCCATCCACCTCGCCGACAACGGCCCGCTCACCGGTCTCTGACCGCCTCACCCCACGGAGAGCATCACCATGACCACGACAGCCAGCACAGCCACCACCGCCAGCACAGCCACCACAGCCTCGGTCGACCTGACCATCCGCGACATCTCCGCCGGCGCCACCTCCGGCAGCACCTGCTCCACCGAGCTGCTGGACGCCCCGTGGGACGTCGACGCCCGCGACCCCGGCTACGGCCCCGGTGCTTCGATGGCCGATCCGACCCCGGCCGCCGCCCCGCGCCAGGGCGAGATCCCGCAGGAGTACCGCGATGCGAGCGCCGAGGAGCTGGACCGTCGGATCCGTGCCGCGAAGGCCGAGCTCGGCGACCGGGCCGTGGTGCTCGGGCACTTCTACCAGCGCGATGAGGTGATCCAGTACGCGGACTACGTGGGCGACTCCTTCCAGCTCGCCAACGCCGCCAAGGCCCGCACCGAGGCGGAGGCGATCATCTTCTGCGGCGTCCACTTCATGGCGGAGACCGCCGATCTCCTCTCCGGCCCCGACCAGGCCGTGATCCTGCCGAACCTCGCCGCAGGCTGCTCGATGGCGGACATGGCGGACATCGACCAGGTCGAGGAGTGCTGGGAGCAGCTCATGGAGGTCTACGGCGGCGAAGTGCCCGTCGCCGACGGCCGCCTGCCGGTGATCCCCGTGACCTACATGAACTCCTCCGCGGCGATCAAGGGGTTCGTGGGCCGCCACGGCGGGATCGTGTGCACCTCCTCGAACGCCTCGACCGTGCTCGAGTGGGCCTTCGAACGAGGGCAGCGGGTGCTGTTCTTCCCTGACCAGCACCTGGGCCGCAACACTGCCAAGGCCATGGGGATCTCCCTGGAGGAGATGCCGATGTGGAATCCGCGCCAGGTGCTCGGGGGCAACGACGAGCAGACCCTGCAGGACGCGAAGGTGGTGCTCTGGCACGGCTTCTGCTCGGTCCACAAGCGCTTCACCACCGTGCAGATCGAGCAGGCCCGCACTGAGCACCCGGGCGTGCGCGTCATCGTGCACCCCGAGTGCCCGATGCCGGTGGTCGACGCGGCGGACGAATCGGGCTCCACCGACTACATCCGCAAGGCCATCGAGGGCGCCACCGAGCCGACCACCTTCGCGATCGGCACCGAGATCAACCTGGTCCAGCGCCTGGCCGCGCAGCACCCCGAGCACACGATCTTCTGCCTGGACCCCGTGGTGTGCCCGTGCTCCACGATGTACCGCATCCACCCCGGCTACCTCGCCTGGGCGCTGGAGTCGCTGCTCGCCGGTGAGGTCATCAACCGCATCACCGTCGGCGAGGACGTCGCCCAGCCCGCCCGCCTTGCGCTCGAGCGCATGCTCGCCGCGAAGCCCGCGCCGGTGACCACCACCTCGGAGCGCTGAGCATGGGCGCCCGGAACGAGGTGCACACCGACCTGCTGGTGGTCGGCTCCGGGATCGCCGGGCTGACGGCGGCGCTGCGTGCCTCCCGCACCGCCGACGTCCTGCTGGTGACCAAGACGGAGCTCGCCGAGGGGTCGACGCGCTACGCCCAGGGCGGCATCGCCGGAGCGCTCGACCCCGCCGACTCCGCCGCCGCCCACGCCCGGGACACCCTGGGTGCGGGCGCGGGACTGTGCGACGAGGCCGCGGTGCGCGTGCTGTGCGAGGAGGGGCCGACGGCCATCCGCCGGCTGATCGACCTCGGCGTCGCCTTCGACCGGACCGGCGGGCCCGACAGCAGCTACGCGATGTGCCTCGAAGGCGCCCACTCCCGGCCGCGGATCCTCCACGCCGGCGGCGACGCCACCGGACGGGCGATCGAGAACGCCCTGGTCGCGGCGGTCAGGGAGCGGGGGATCGCAGTGCGCGAGCAGTCGGCACTGGTGGATCTGCGGGTCGAGGACGGCCGGGTGGTCGGCGCCGAGCTGATGACGGCCGACGGGACCCGATGCGTGGTGCGGGCGCGAGCGACGCTGCTGGCGACAGGCGGCGCCGGCCAGCTCTTCTCCCACACCACGAACCCTGCTGTCTCAACGGGCGACGGGATCGCCGCCGCCGCACGGGCCGGGGCCGCGCTCGAGGACCTGGAGTTCTATCAGTTCCACCCCACGGCGCTCGCCGCTCCCGGCTCCTTCCTGATCTCCGAGGCGGTGCGCGGGGAGGGCGCGGTGGTGCGCGATGAGCAGGGCCGACGCTTCCTGCCTGAGCACGATCCGCGTGCCGAGCTCGCTCCCCGTGACGTCGTGGCCCGGGCGATCGCCCGGGTCATGGACGCTCAGGAGGGCAGGCCCGTGCTCCTGGACGCGACCGGGATCGGGTCCATTCGGCTGCGGGAGCGCTTCCCCACGATCGACGCGGCCGTGCGCGCGGCGGGCTTCGACTGGGGCCGCGTCCCCGTGCCGGTGACCCCGGCGGCCCACTACTGGATGGGCGGGGTCCGCACGGATCTGGACGGCCGCACCAGCTTGCCCGGGCTGCTCGCCGCGGGGGAGTGCGCCCGCACCGGCGTGCACGGCGCGAACCGCCTGGCCTCCAACTCCCTGCTCGAGGCTGCCGTGTTCGCCGCCCGTGCGGTCGAGGCGGCGCTGTCAGGGTGCGGAGCCGGGGCTGTCGGTGCCGGACCCGCCGAGGTCCCGTGGGCGGTCTCCGTGCCAGCAGGGTCCGCGCCAGGGCTGTCCGTCCTGACCGGCACCGCCGCGACAGCTCGTCCGGATCGTCCGTCGCCTGCCGAGCCGTCGCCTGCCGAGCCGTCGCCTGC